>CAZEDU010000053.1:0-33288 GCA_964511185.1 uncultured Myxococcaceae bacterium
TGTCGCTGTCGGACCGCATCATGGTGATGGATGCGGGGGAGATCGCGCAGCTCGGCACGCCGCGCGAGCTGTACGCCAAACCGCGGAGCCGCTTCGTCGCGTCGTTCTTGGGGCGCGCCAACTTCATCGAGGCCACGGTGGTCGGCGAAGCGGGAGAGCTGCTGGTGGTGGACAGCCCGCTCGGCAAGCTGCACATCCCGCGGCCCGACGCGCTGAAGGACGCGCGCGCGCTGACGCTCGTCGTTCGCCCCGAGGTGGTGAAGCTGAACGCGCCGGCCTCGGCGGTGCGCGCGGTGGTGACGCACGCGACGTACCTCGGCGCCGAAGCGCACTACGAGCTGCGCGTGGGAGACCACGCGTTGAGCGCGCGGGTGGCCAACCCGGTGGGCGATGCGTCGTTGAGCGAAGGCGACACGGTTTCGCTCTCGGTTGATCCGCAGGCGATGCACGCGCTCGTGGAGTAGGTCAACGGGCTCGCTTGGGCCCTCCCTATGGGCCGCTTCTCAGCGCTCTGAATCAGCTCAACGCCCGGACCTGGCGCTCCGCTTCGCGCGAAGCGACGGGTGAACGCTGCGCCAACACCAGCCGCTGGAGCTCGCTCATCACCGCCGCGGCGCGCCGGCCCGCTTCCTTGGAAGCGGCGAGCACCTCGGACAGCTCGGCCAGAGCCTCGGCCAGTTTTCCTCGGTGAAGCCGCAGCACCGCTTCGAGCGCGCCGGCCTTGTCGGGCGCGGCGTCGGCGACACACAGCGCCTGATGCAGCGCGCTCAAGCTCTTGGACAGCGCGCCCTCGAGCCAGACCGAGTTCGACAGGAGCACGGTGAGCGGGTTGTTCAGGTCGTGCGCGATTCCGCCGACGAGCCCGATTCCGATGGCGCGCGGCTCGGACTGCGCCTGCGCGTCCGTCAGCTGCTTCGTCCTCTGCTCGAGCTCCGCCACGCGCCGCTGCAAGCGATGTCGCTCGAGCGCGGCCTGGACGAGCGCCACCAGCGCGCCTTCCTCCTGCGCGCCCATCGTCAGCACGGGGACGCTCGGCCGCGCGTCTCGAACGGCCGCGGCCACCGCCGCGCCGTCGGGCCCGTTTGAAGCCACCACGACCTGCGGTCCGCTCGCCGACAGCTCCCGCAGCCCGTCGACCGCGGTATGTGCGGTGACTACCAACAGGCCCTCGGCCTCCAGCGCGGCCCCCCAGCGGATCACCCTCGCCCGGTCCTCGTCGATGATCAGAATGCGGGTCTTCATCGACGGCAGCTTTTGCAACGCACGCGCCGTGAAAACACTCGGCGGACTCCGCGGGGTTGCGCGCCGCGCGCGGCGAGTCAGCGCCAACCGCGAGGTCTCCGCGGACTCAGGTCCGACGTGGGGGGAGCGACCACCCTGCGTCCACCACCGCGGCGCGGCACTCGGCCTGAAGCGCCTCGGCGATGCCAGGCGCAGCGGCGATGAGGTCTCCGGTATGTAAGTCGAACGCGGAGCCGTCGATGCGCGACAACACGCCGCCCGCCTCCTTCACCAAGAGCGCACCGGCGCCGACATCCCACGGGTAAAGGCCGACCTGGAAGTGCGCGTCGAGCCGCCCGGCCGCGACGTAGGCCAGGTCGAGCGCGGCGCTGCCCAGCCGCAAGAGGCCGCGCGCGCGCCGGAGCAGCCGCTGCACGAGCGAGGCGCTCGGCTCGGGGTGCAGGCGCACGTCGAACGGAAAGCCGGTGACGAGCAGCGAAGTCTCGAGCGTGGTCGTCTCGCGCACGCGCAGGGGACGGCCGTTGAGCGTCGCGCCCTCGCCCTGGCCCGCCGAGAACAGCTCGTCGCGGATGGGGTCGTAGATGGCCCCCGCCAACAGCCCTTGCGGCCCTTCGACCGCCACGCTCACGCAGTAGTGCGGCACGCCATACGCGTAGTTGGTGGTGCCGTCGAGCGGATCGACCAGCCAGCGAAGCTCGCCGCTGAACGACTGGCCGCTCTCTTCGGCCAGGATGGCGTGCGTCGGGTGACGCTCGCGAAGGTAGGCGAGCAGCGCCGCCTCGCTCGCCCGGTCGGCGTCGGTGACCAGGTCGATTTCCTTCTTGAGATCCACCTGGCGCGCGGTGGCGAGCCGCTCCTTCAAGATGGCGCCGGAGCGCCTGGCGGCTTCCTCGGCGGTGGAACGCAACGTCTTCACGTCGTCGGCGGACACGGCGCGGCTTGTAGCACGGTGTTGCGCGAGGCGCCTGGCGGGCGAGCGGCCGCTTTCGCGGGAGGCCGTCGTTGTCGGGCTAGAGTTCCAAGCAGTCGTGGGGGACTCCGTGGCCTCTGGGTCTTCGGACCCGCTGATCGGCAAAGTCTTGGATGGCCGCTACACCCTGCTCGAGCTGATCGGCAGCGGCGGCATGGGACGCGTGTACAAAGCGATGCAGCTGCAGCTCGGCCGCGTCGTCGCGCTCAAGCTCTTGAAGCCGGCGCGCGGTGTCCACATGGACCCGGGCTTTCAGCGCCGCTTCTTCCTCGAGGCGTCCTTGACGGCGCGGCTGCACCACCCGAACACCATCGTCGTGCACGACTTCGGGAAGGCCGAGGACGGCACCTATTACATCGCGATGGAGTGGGTGCAGGGCGACACGCTCAAGAAGCTGCTCGCCGAGCGCGGGCCGCTCCCGTGGGAGCGCGCGCTGAACATCGGCCAGCAGGTCTGCCGGTCGGTGCGAGAGGCGCATCGCCTGGGGCTGGTGCACCGGGACTTAAAGCCCGCGAACGTGATGGTGGCGCAGGAGGAGACGTACCGGGACCTGGTGAAGGTGCTCGACTTCGGCTTGGTGAAGTCGTTCGCCGCGGAGTCGGACCGGCGCGTCACGTACACCGAGCTGACCGAGGCCGGCGCGATGCTCGGCTCGCCGAAGTACATGGCCCCCGAGCAGGCGATGCAGGAGGCCGACCCGCGCTCCGACATCTACTCGGTGGGCGTGATGCTCTACGAGATGCTCTCCGGCGCCGTGCCGTTCGATGGCCAGGAGGCGGTGCAGATCATCACGCGGCACATCCACGAGAAGCCGCAGCCTTTGTCTTCGCGCGCGCCGCAGGTGCCGGCCGGGGTGAGCGCGCTGGTGATGCGCTGCCTGGAGAAGGACCCCGCCGCGCGCTTTCAATCGATGGACGAGCTGCTCGAGGCGATGCGCCACGTCACGGCATCGGGCGGGCTCTCGGCGCCGCCGCGCCCGACCGAGGACGGGCCGAGCGGCGACACGTCGCGCACCGAGCCAGCGCTCGCCGTCGAGCGGCGCCACCGGACCGAGGTCGTCGAGCGGCCGAGGGACAGGAATGCCCGGACGTGGGCCTTGCTCGCCGCCGCGCTGGTCGTCGTCGCCTCGGCGGTAGGACTGTGGTGGCTGCGCCGGCCCGTCGCGGCCAAGCGGGAGCCCACGCGCCCGCCGGTGGTCGAGCGCCCCGCCGCCCCGCCGCCCGCTCCAGCCGCCCAGCCCATGGATGCGCTGGTCCGTTTTGACATCACGAGCGTGCCCACCCAGGCGCAGGTGACGCTGGACGGTCAGCCGCTCGGCTCGACGCCGCTGCAGATCGAGCGCGCGGCCGGCGCTTCGGGCGAGGCGACCTTGACCATCACCCTCTCGGCCAAGGCGCACACGCCCAAGACCGTCACCCTGAAGGGTCGCCCGCCCGTGACGAGCACGCAGGTCGTCTTGCAGCCAGTCGAGTCGCGCCCCCAAGGTTCGCCGTACAAGGAAGACCCCTACCGGTGAAGACGCAGGCCCCGCATCGCCGCGCCGCCCCTGCCCGCGTGCTCGCCACCGCGGTGAGCATCGCGCTGTTGTTTCCCCAGGCGGGCTGGGCGAACGCGCGGCTCGAGGCGCGGCGCCACTTCCGCTCGGGCATGGCGCTGATCAACGCGGGCCGCTACGACGAAGGCATCGCCGAGCTGAAGGAGGCCTACTCGATCAAGCCGCATCCCAACGTGCTCTACAACATCGCGCGGGCGGCGGTGAGCGCGGGCCGGGTGAGCGAGGCGGTGCACTACTACCGCCGCTACCTCGCCACCCACCCGCGCGACGCCAAGGCGGTGCGCGAGGAGCTGCGGCCGCTCGAGGCCTCACTCGCCCAAACGCGGCGGAAGCGCCGCCCGGCGCCGGAGCCCGCGCCGGTCGACGAGGTCAGCGGCGTCGAGCCGGCCGCTGGCGCGGACCCCGAGGCGCCCATCCCATCGCCCTCGCCCGCGGTCGTCAGCGAGGCCCCGACCGAAGAAGAGGCGCGTTGGGCGACGGACGAGGGCGACGAGGAAGGGGAAGAGACGCCTTATCTCGAGACCGTGGTCACCGCCTCGCGCCGCCAGCAGTCGACGCTCGAGGCGCCTTACTCGACCACGGTGATCACCGCGGAGGAGATCGAGCTGTCGGGCGCGACCAGCCTGCCCGAGCTGCTCCGACGCGTGCCGGGCGCCGAGGTGACTTACCTGGGCGTCTCGAGCGCCAACCTGTCGTTCCGCGGCTTCAACCAACGCGCGGCGAACAAGGTCCTGGTGCTCATCGACGGACGGCCCCTCTACGAAGACTTCATGGGCATCACCTTGTGGCCCACCAACCCGGTGGGCATCGAGGAGATCGAGCGCATCGAGGTCATCCGCGGACCGGGCTCGGCGCTCTACGGCGCCAACGCGATGCTCGGGGTGGTCAACATCATCACGCGCGCGCCGGGCTCGACGCCCAGCGCGCTCTTCCGCGGCACCGCCGGCAGCGGCAACACCTACGCGGGCTCGTTCGTCGCGTCGGGGGGACAGGCGCTGCGGTACCGCGCCTCGGTGGGGTACGAGCAGGCCAACAAGTGGTCGCGCGACTTCGCGAGCGACCGCGCCGACATCGCCTCGCTGTCGTTCGACCCTCACCTGGGGCTGCGCAAGGCGCGCGGCAACCTCTCGGCGCTCTACCAGCCTTCGCGCAAAGTCACCGCCGGCGTGAGCGGCGGCGTGGCGCGCGTCTACAGCGAGTTCTACCCGCCCGGCATCCTGCGCAACTTCTTCCTCGAGGGCGTGAGCGCCTACGCCCAGAGCCACTTCCACGCGGGCCCGCTGCGGGTGAAGGGCTTCTGGAACCACTTGGACCTCGTCAACGCGCCGCAGTACAGCCCCGTCGGGCAGCGCGTGCTGGCCAACCACCTGTCGTCCAACGTGTTCGACTTGGAAGCGCTGGTGGGGCACGAGCTCGAGCTGGTCGGCAAGCACAGGCTCGACTTCGGGCTCACCGCGCGGGTCAAGCAGATCGACTGGGAGCTGGTGTCCGGCCGCCGCTCCGAGCTGCACCTGGGCGCGCTGGTGCAAGAGGAGTGGCGCATCGCGCAGCCGGTGCGGCTGGTGGCCTCCTACCGGGTCGACCGCCACCCGCTGCTCGACGGCGGCAAGCCCGGCTTCGCGCACTCGCCGCGCGTGTCGGCGCTCTTCAGCCCGCACGAAGGCCACGCGCTGCGCGCCACCTTCGCCACCGCCTTCCGCGAGCCGACCTTCCTCGAGAGCTACATCGAGCTGCGCACGCCCGTGCCCGGCGTGAACGGCTCGTCGGTGCTCACCACCGGAGACACCGCGCTCAAGCCCGAGCGGCTCACCGCGTTCGAGCTGGGGTACCGCGGCGAGAGCCAGAAGCTGGCGCTCGACTGGGAGCTGACCGGGTACTTGAACCACGTGAACGACCTCATCGTGATCTCCGCCATCCAGCCGCTGCCCGCGAGCGAGGCGTTCGACGCGAAGACGCAGACGTTCTTGCTCGGCCGCTCGCGCTTCCAGAACGAGTCGGCCGAGTACGTGGCGCGCGGCGTGGAGCTGGGCGGCCGCTACACGCCAGTGCACCGCCTGGACCTGAGCCTGTCGGGGTCGCTGCAGAGCGTGACGAGCGCGAGCGCCGCGGCGTGCGGGCCGTGCACCCAAGCGCCCGCGTTCAAGGTCTTCGGCTCGGTGGGCTACCGCGCGCCGCAGGGATGGGAGCTGTCCGCAGACGCGGCGTATACGTCGTCGACCACGTGGATCGAGCGCGAGCCTTCGCCGGCGGATCCGACGCAGATTTCTTACTTGCGGAACGCGCTCCCCGGCTACGTGGTGGTGAACGCCCGCATGGGGTACCGCTGGCAGGAACGCGCCACGTTCGCGCTGATCGGCACGCAGCTGGGGCCCGCGCATGCGGAGCATCCGTTCGGGAACGCCATCGAGCGCCGGTTTCTCTTGACGGCCACGGTGACGCCATGAAGCGGACGCTGGCGACGCTCATCGTCCTCTTCGGCGCGTGCGCGGAGCCGCCGGTGGTGCCCACGCAGGACGCGCTGCAGAACAGCCGCGGCGGGCGCATCGAAGGCTCGGTCGTGGTGCTGGGCGCCGCGCGCGGCAACGCGGTGGTGTTTCTTTACGACGAGGAGGCGCTGCCGCCGCCCCAAGGTGCGGGTCGGCCCATCTCGTTCGCCTTCGTCCCGAGCGCGGCGCTGTTCGGCCCCGACGGCGCGCCGGGTGACACCGGCCCCTTCACCGCGCCCTTCGTCTTCAGCCTGGTGCCGCAAGGCAGGTACCAGCTGCGGGGCTTTCTCGACCGCGACGGGTGTCAGCCGAGCGGGGTATGCCGCGCGGCGGACTTCATCCCCTGGTACTCGGTGACCGCGGAGCCGAACGCCGGGGACTGGGGCGGCGCCGCGGTTGATGCCACGGGCGCGCCTCGGCGCGTGGAGCTGCGCGCGAGCGACGACGGCAGAGTGTCCGAGGTGTCGAACCTCTCCGTGGGCTTCACGAGCGCGGGCGAGCTCGTTACCGATCGGCCCGCCTTTCGCGTGGTCGAGGGCGAGGCGACGCTGAACCTGGCGAGCGGGCCCAAGCGGTACACGCTCGAGGCCGCGCCGCTCGACATCGGTCCAGTGCACCACGCGAAGCCCACGTTCCTGGTGCAGGCGTTCGACGTGAACGGCGACGGCGTGCCCGATGATTTGAATGGAGATGATCAGCCCGACGTGTGGCCGCGCGTGGTGGTGCGAAAGCTCGCGGGCGCCGCCACGCCGCTGCTCGACGAAAACGACGTCGATCGCGACGGGCTCATCGACCAGACCGGCGCCGACTACGCGCACCTCGACGCGAGCGGCAACACCGTGCCTCCCGACGGACGCCCCGACGCGGTGGTGCTGTCGGCGCGACTCGATCTGAGCGCGCTGTTGCCGCTCCTTCGGGACGAGAACGGCGCGATCCGCGCCACGCCCACGCCGCTGACGACGCTGCCCTTCTTCATCGACCCGGTAGCGCTCGACGTCTCGAACCCACGCGCGCCCGCCCGGCTCGCGGCGGTGCCGAGCGGCGTGTACGCCGTCACGGTGGTGCAGCGAACCGGCCAGACGTGGCGGCTGCCCAATGAGCTCGCGCCGGCGCTGGCAGCGCGGGCCGAGCTGCCGCCGGTCGAGAGCCAGGGGTTTGTCCTGACCGTGCCGTGAGGAACAGGCTGCTACAAGTTGGTTCAGCGGCCTTGCACAGGTGGGGTTGCGCGGACCGAGCGCAGCTGGCCTGGATGGGGAGCGTGAACTGGGTCACTGGTTCGCCTGCGCTTCGATGGCTCGTGCCATCGCCAAGACGCGACCGCCTCACGGCACGCTGTCGCCGGCCTCGACGTCGTCGGTCCTCTGAACCGCGGAGTTCTAGGTACCGCCAATGGTACCCAGGACTCCGCAATTCGGTGTCAAAGCCCCGGCCCGAAGCTCGGCGGCGCTGGTGACCTCTCGCTCGAGCGTTCGACCCTCCAGATTCCGCTCCTCTCTAGGCCCTGGGCGCTCACTTCTGCGCAAGCGACCCAATTCACTGAGCTCCGCCGGGCACCCCGGCCTCGGACCCAGCGCAACTTGTCGCCTGCCCGCTCCGATACTCCCGACAGGGTCCCCACCCTTTTCGGAGCGTCTTCGCGATGGGCTTCACCGCTGCCGTCACCTTCCGACCGACGCCCAAGCCCATTCGCGTGAAGCCGCGCGTCACGTTCCGCCCAGCGTTCAAGCCAGCGCCTCCGCGCGACCAGTTCGTCTCGCGCAGCCCGGTCACGGGTGAGGTCATCGGTCAGGTGCCGACGATGACCGCGGCGCAGATGTCGACGCGTCTGACGCAAGCCGAGCGCGGACAGCAGCAATGGGCGCGCATGAGCATCCCCGAACGCGCCAACGGACTGCGGCGCGTGGCGAAGCAGCTCGAGGCGCGCTCGGACGAGCTGGTACGGGAAATCGTGCGCGAGACGGGCAAGCCCAGCGCGCAGGCGAAGAGTGAAGTCGAGCTGAGCGTCGCCGCGCTCAACCACTTCGCGGATCACGGCGAGGCGTACTTGAAGCCGTACACCGCCGAGGGCCGGACCGTGCACTACCGGCCGGGCGGCATCATCGCGGGCATCACGCCCTTCAATTACCCGCTCTGGCAGATCTTCCGCTTCGCTGCGCCGCCGCTCATCGGCGGCAACGCGGTGGTGGTCAAACCGGCGCTCGAGACGCCACGCACCGCGCAGCTGGTGGAGCGCGTCTTCCGCGAAGCGGGATTGCCGAAGGGCGTCTACCAGAACCTGTTCATCGACAAGGCGGAGGTGCAGTCGCTCCTCGCCGACCCGCGCGTGTACCGCGTCAACTTCACCGGCGGGACCCGCACCGGCCGGATCATCGCGGGCATGGCCGGCGAGAATCTGAAGGGCGTCACCGCCGAGCTCGGCGGCTCGAACGCTGGCCTGGTGCTGCCCGGCGCGAACCTCGCGCTCGCGGCGCGCGCGCTGGCGCGGAGCCGCACGCTCAACGCGGGTCAAGTCTGCATCGCCACCAAGCGGGCGATCTTCGTCGGCAGCGACGCGGAGTACCGGCAATTCCTCTCCACCCTGAAGGCCGAGCTGCAGCGCGTGCAGGTGGGCGACCCGAAGGATCCGCGCGTCACCATGGGGCCGATGATCAGCCGCCGAGCCCGCAGCGAGCTTCAGCGGCAGGTGAACGAATCGGTCGCTCAGGGCGCCCGGCTCCTGCTCGGCGGGCAGACGCCGGCCGGCCGCGGCTCGTATTATCCACCGACGCTGCTCGCCGACGTCCCCCCGAGCGCGGCGGCGTTCCGCGAGGAGACGTTCGGCCCGGTGCTCACCGTCACCCGCGCGAAGAATGTGAAGGAAGCCATCGCGCTCGCGAACGACTCGGAGTTCGGGCTGGGGGCGTCGGTGTTCACCCAGAACAAGAAGCTCTTCGACGCGGTGGCCTCGCGGCTCGACGTGGGCGCCGTCCTTCACAACGCGCCGCACACCAGCGCGCCGGGCATGCCGACGGGCGGCACCAAGCTGTCGGGCATCGCGCGCGGCAACAGCCGCCACGCGGTGTGGGACGCGGCGAAGATCACCATGTTGGCCGAGGATCCCTCGCTCGGCAGGTGACTTGAGCTCTCGGCGGACGGCGTGGACCTGATAAGTGGGTCGCGTCATGCGACCTGCTCTGCTCGGAAGCCTCCTCTTCGCCGTTGCCTGCGCCTCCTCGAAGCCCGCGTCCAAGGTCGAACCGCCGGCCGCGCCAGCCCTCGCCGAGCCGCGCCTGCTCGACCTGCGCCAGCTCACCTTCGGCGGCGAGAACGCCGAGGCCTACTGGTCCTTCGACGGCCAAGAGCTCTCCTTTCAAGCGCGGCGCGAAGGCGAGGGCTGCGACCGCATCTACCGCATGCGCGTCGGCGACCCAGCGCCGAAGCCGGAGCTCGTCTCGAGCGGCGAAGGCGCCACCACCTGCGCGCACTTTTTCCCTGGTGATCAGTCGCTGGTCTTCGCCTCCACACACCTGGGCGGGAAGGAGTGCCCGCCCAAGCCCGACCGCAGCCAGGGCTACGTCTGGGCGCTCTACGACAGCTACGACCTCTTCCAGGTGAAGCGCGACGGCTCGCAGCTCGAGCGGCTCACCGACGCGCCCGGGTACGACGCGGAGGCCACCGTCTGCGCGGTGGACGGTTCCATCCTCTTCACGTCGGTGCGCGACGGCGACCTCGAGCTGTACCGCATGGACAAGGACGGCAAGAACGTGCGGCGGCTCACGTCGGCGCCGGGCTACGACGGCGGGGCGTTCTTCAACCGCGACTGCACCCGCATCGTCTGGCGGGCCTCACGCCCCAAGCCAGGCAAGGAGCTCGAGGCGTACCAGGCGCTCCTGCGTCAGGGCCTGGTGCGCCCCTCGAAGCTCGAGCTCTTCGTCGCCGACGCCGACGGCAGCAACGCGACCCAAGTGACCTACTTCAACGCCGCCTCCTTCGCTCCCTTCTTCACGCCCGACAGCCGCCGCATCCTCTTCTCGTCGAACCTGGGGGACCCGAAGGGCCGCGAGTTCGACCTCTACGCCATCAACGTCGACGGCACGGGCTTGGAGCGGATCACCACCGCGCCCGGGTTCGACGGCTTCCCGATGTTCTCGCCCGACGGGAAGTGGCTCGCGTTCAGCTCGAACCGCGCGACCGCTCCGGGCAAGAGCGACACCAACATCTTCCTCGCGCGTTGGAACGACGCCGCGAAAGTCGAGCCGATGGAGGGCGTCGCCGACCGCGTGATGCGCGACGTCCGCTTCCTCGCCGACGAGAAGCGCGAAGGCCGCGGGTTGGGCACCCAAGGCTTGAGCGCGGCCGGTGAGTACCTGGCGGCGCGGATGAAGGACCTGGGCCTCTCCGCCGTGTCCGCCGAATACCGGCACAGCTTCTCCGCGCGCGTCGGCGCCAAGCCCGGGCCCCACACCCGGCTGACCATCGCCGGCCGTCCGGTCGACGCGGGCGCGTTCGTTCCGCTGGGTTTCTCGGCGAACGGAGAAGCGAGCGGCGCGCTGGCGTTCGTAGGCTACGGCATCGTCGAGCCCACCTTGCAGCTCGACGACTACCGCGGCGTCGACGTGAAGGGGAAAATCGCCGTGGTGCGCCGCTTCGTGCCTCCCGCGCTCGAGCGCGCGGCGCCCGAGGTGCAGCGCCGCCTCTCCGACTTGCGCTTCAAGGCGTGGCTGGCGCGCGAGCGCGGCGCCCAGGCGCTCCTGGTGGTGGACTGGCCCGCGCGCCCGGTGCGCACCGCGGCCGACTGGCAGTTGCCTCCCGAAGCCGCGCTGCCCGAGCTGCGCAGCGAGGGCCCGGGCGACGCCGGCATTCCGGTCCTCGCGGTGAAGCGGCAAGTGCTCCAAGCCGTGTGGCCCGCCCTGACCGAAGGCAAAGGCGCAACGCCCAGCGCGGCGCTCTCGGTCGACCTGGTGTTCGAGACGACGCAGGCTTTCAACGTGGTGGGCGCCGTCGAGCCGTCGCTCCCCCAGGCAGAGCGGCTGCCCGGCGTCGTCGTGATTGGCGCACACTACGACCATCTGGGCTACGGCGGGCGCGACTCGCTCGCCCCGAACGTGAAGGCGCCGCACTTGGGCGCGGACGACAACGCGTCGGGCACCGCGCTGATCCTCGAGCTGGCGCGCGCGCTCACGGCCCGCCGCGCGGAGCTGAAGCGGCCGGTTTGGGTGGTGGCGTTTTCAGGCGAAGAGGCGGGCGTGCTCGGCTCGAGCCAGTTCGTCCGCGCGCTGCCCCACGGCGTCGCGCCAGCGGACATCGTCGCGATGCTCAACTTCGACATGGTCGGCCGCATGCGCGACAACAAGCTGAGCGCGCTCGGCACCGAGTCGGCCGCGGAGTGGTCGGCGCTGGTGACGGCCGCGTGCGAACGCGCCCGGGTGACCTGCAACACCGGCGGCGACGGCTTTGGACCCAGCGACCACACGCCGTTCTACGCCGCGGGCATCCCGGTGCTGCACTTCTTCACCGGCGCGCATGGCGACTACCACCGGCCGAGCGACAGCGCCGCGCGCATCAACGCGGCCGGCATCGCGCGCGCGGCCCAGGTGGCCGAGGACGTGGTGGTGCAGCTCGCTCAGCGGCCAGAGCGGCTCACGTTCCAGAAAGTGTCCGCGCCGGCGAGGGGCGACATGCGCGGCTTCTCGGCCTCGCTCGGCACGGTGCCCGACTACGGCGGTCCTCCGGGCGGCCAGAAGGGCGTGCTGCTCGCCGACGTGCGGCCGGGCAGCGCGGCCGACAAGGCCGGCATGAAGCGCGGCGACATCCTGGTTCGCCTGGGCGAGCGAGCCATCGGCGGCGTGGAGGACCTGATGTTCGTCCTCAACGCCTCCCAGCCGGGACAGACGGTCGAGGCGGTTGTGCTGCGCGGAGGTAAAGAGGTGAAGCTCACCGCGACCTTCGGGCAGGGCCGCGGGCGTTAGAACCAATGCCAATCAGATAGGCGCCTTGAAGGGAGCTGCGCGCGACATCTGCGCGGATCGCTTCGCCCGCCCGCGGCAACTTCTCTTTCATGCTCCGCTCCACGCTCGTCCCGGTCGCGTCGCTGCTCGTCCTCGCCGGCTGCCTCACCCACCTGCCCCCCGCGCCGAACATGCGCCACCGCTCGATTCACTGGGCGGCCAGCTTCGAGGAAGCGCGGGCGCTGGCGCTGCGCGAGGGCAAGCCGCTCCTGGCGTGCCTGGTCGCCGGCGCGCGCGACGGCTTGTGTTGAAGCGGGGGCGCCGCGCTCCGGGTCGGAGCGCTGTCAGATCATCGCGTCATCGCGCTGGCCAACGAGCGCTTCGTGCCGGTGTGGGTCAACGTTCGTGAAGAGCCCGTTCCGAGCTTTCCAGCGCGGCACCGGGTATTGCTCGGCACGGTGCTGACCGAAGAGGACAAGGTGCTCGATCCCTTCAGCCAGGGCTTCTTCCTTCGCACCGTGGTGCTCGACCCGGTGGACCTGCGGCTCCTCAACGAGCAACCCGGCACGTTGGCCGGCTCGGCGGCGCGCATGGGCAGCAAGGGACACTTCTCCTACGCGCAAACGCAGCCGCAGGAGTTCCTCGAGATGCTCCGCGGCGTGCTCGCGACAACGCCTCCGTCAGGCCGAGAGCCGTCTGCGCGCCAAGAGCACCGCGCGGACGAGGAGCAGGACGAGTAGCACCGCGGCGTAGACGAGCGGCTCGGTGAGGTCCTTCTTCACGCGCCAAATGAAATGCAAGACCGCGAGCACGGCCGCGGGGTACGCGAGCCGATGCAGCAGCTGCCAGCGCGTGTGGCCGAGCCTGCGCACGCTGGCGTTGGTCGAAGTCAGCGCCAGCGGGAGCAAGAGCAGCCACGCCCCCATGCCGGCGATGATGAACGGCCGCCGCGTGACGTCACGCCACAGCACCTCCCCGTCGAAGCCTTGATCCACGCCGACGTAGGTGAGCAGGTGAGTCGTCGCGTAGAAGAAGGCGAACACGCCGAGCATGCGCCGCACCCGCATCGGCCAGGTCCAGCCCACCAGCGCCTGGAGCGGCGTGCAGGCCAGGCTCGCGAGGAGGAAGAGCAAAGCGAGCAGGCCGAACTGGTTGAGCGCGGTGGCGATGGGGTTGGCGCCGAGCTCGCCGCGCGCGGCGCGAAACACAACGACCGCGAAGGGAAAGAGGCCGCCGGTCAACAAGGCGGGCTTGAGCCACGGCAGCGGCGGCCGGCGCGGCGGGGCGCCCATCAGAAGTGCTTCCTCAGGTCCATGCCGGCGTAGAGCGACGCCACCTCGTCGGCGTAGCCGTTGAACGGCAACGTCGGCCGCCGCCGAAACTCACCGATGCGCCGCTCGGTGGCCTGGCTCCAGCGGGGGTGATCCACCGCGGGGTTCACGTTCGCGGAGAAGCCGTACTCGTGCGGCGCCGCCTGGCTCCAGCTCGTCGGCGGCTCGGTCGGCGTGAAGTGAATGCGGACAATCGACTTGATGCCTTTGAAGCCGTACTTCCAAGGCACCACCAGGCGCAGCGGCGCGCCGTTTTGGCCGAGCAGCGGCTTCCCATACAGCCCCACCGCCAACATCGTGAGCGGATGCACCGCCTCGTCGATGCGCAGCCCTTCCACGTAAGGCCACTCGAGCACGTCCGACCGCTGGCCCGGCATTCGCTCCGGGTCGTGCAGCGTGGTGAAGGCGACGTACTTCGCGCGCGAGGTCGGCTCGAGCCGCTTCACCAAGTCGCCCAGCGGAAACCCGAGCCACGGAATCACCATGGACCAGCCCTCGACGCAGCGCATGCGGTAGACGCGCTCCTCGCTCGGGTGTCGGTGAAGCAGATCTTCCAAGTGAAGCACGCCGGGCTTGGCGATCTCCCCGCTCACCTCGATGGACCAGGGCTTCACGCGCAAGCCTTCCGCGTTCCGGGCGGGGTCGGCCTTGCCCAGGCCGAGCTCGTAGAAGTTGTTGTACGTGGTGATGTCTTCGTACGCCGTGAGCGGCTCGTTCGTTCGAAACGGCGACGCCGGCGCGACCGCGCCCGCATCCACGGAGCCGACCTCGCCGGGGCGTGCGGTGCCACGGCTCGACAGCTGCCACAGCGCGCCGCCCACCGCCGCGGCGGTGCCCACGAACAGGCCGGCGTTCTTCAGCAGCTCGCGCCGGTTCCAGTAGCTCCGCTCGTCGGTGATCTCGCTGCCCTTCGGTTCCTTCGGCCGGCGCGCCATAAGACCCAAAGTACGCACGAAGCGCGCTGGACGCTTCGCGGCGGCCGCCTACCGGCCCTCGACGCGATTGCGACCGGCGCTCTTGGCCATGTACAGATAGGCGTCGGCCGCCTGGAGCAGCGTCTCGGCCGTGCGCGCGTCGTCTTCGAGCAAGGTGGCGACGCCCAAGCTGATGGTCGAGCGAATCGGCGTGCCGTGAAAGGTGAAGTCGGTCTTCTGAATCTGCGCCCGGCAGCGCTCGGCGCACACGCGCGCGGTGTGCGAAGGCGTCTCGCGGAGCAGGATCGCGAACTCCTCGCCCCCGTAGCGCGCGAGCAGGTCCTCGGCGCGAATCGTCTCCTGCAGCTTGCGCGCGAGCATGTGCAGCACGTAGTCGCCCGCCGGGTGGCCGTACGTGTCGTTCACCTGCTTGAAGTGATCCACGTCAATCATCACCAGCGAGAGCGGGACGTTGTGGCGCAGGCAGTACGCGACGTCCTTGTTCAGCGCGTCCAGGAAGTACTTCTTGTTGAAGGCGCCGGTCAGGCTGTCGCGGGTCGCGGACTCGAAGAGGCTTCGCTGGAACTGCTCTTCGAACTTGTCCTGCAGCGAGAACATCAAGATGGTGGTCGAGCCGATCTGAATCTTGTCGCCGTCGCGCAGCGGCACCGAGCCGCGCACGCGCTCGCCGTTGACGTAGGTGCCGTTGGTCGACCCCATGTCGACCAGCTCGAAGCTGCCGTCGGGCCGCTGCACGAACTTGGCGTGGCGGCGCGAGATGCCGTCGTCGAGCAGGAAGATGTCCGCTTCGGACGCGCGGCCGGCGATGCTTTCCTGTTTTTCCAGCTTGAACATTCGCCCGGTGACGGTGCTGCTCTTGCTGCCCAGAACAACCAGAAAGCCGACCTTCACCTGGTCGTCGTTCGCCAGCTGGACGATGCGGTGAATGTTTGTCTTTTCTTCTGGCTCGTCACCCGCCATACACGACCATCATAGGCCAAGTTCCCGGGATCACGGAGCGCCCGGCAATGGCCTATCCCACCTGTGCGCATGAAGTAGCTGCTCCGCCGTGACGTACCGCGGCGCGATGTCGACGGGCACGGACTGGAGCCTGTCGAGCACCCGCTGAATCTCCGGGCGCAGGACCGCCCGCGAAGCCAAGAGCTTCTGCGCTTGGGCGTAGTTGCCCGTGGCCTGGAGCGTCATCAGCTCGGCGGTGAGGGAACGGACGGCCGCCTTGGCCTTGTCCAGGTCCACCGAGAATGTGCCATCAGGTGCGACGCGAAAGCCGCCTGCGTCGAGCAGCCAATTGACTTGCAGCGCGACGCCCTTCCCGTGCGCCTCGTTGAGGCCGAAGCGAATCGACCGGAAGGTGGAGGCGAGGAAGGTCGTGTACATCGACGGCTCGAGCGCCTTGTCCACCACGCCTTTGTCGATCAGGTGCTGCAGCGCGAACAGACCGGAGATGTCGGCCTTCGCTTCCTCGATCGCGCTGTAAGTCTCTTTGAGCTCGGCGCGCACGGTGCTCGGCTTGCCGTGGATGGAAATCTCATGAGGCCCCAACCCGTGCATCAGCTCGTGCATCAAGATGTGCGTGAAGAACGCGTCGAACGACACCTTCTTCTGGTCGGCCGGCGAGAGCGCCACCTTCGCGATCGGCACGAGCACGCGGTTGAACTTCGCCTCCTGCACGTTCTTGAGCATGGTGCGCTTGGTGCCCATCTGCTTGGCGACCTTCTCGTCGTTGGGCAGATTGAACGCCGCCGTCTGCACGCCGCGGTTCGCGTCGCCGGACGAGAAGATCGAATTCACCACGCGGATCGGCGCCAGCGCTCCCAGCTTCGAGTTCTTGTACTTCGCGTCGATGGGCAGGTGGTCCTCGATGCCCTGCAGCTCGGCACCGAACTTGGCGAGCTTCTGCGTCTCCGCGTCGTCGCGCACGGTGATGAACGCCTGGAACGCCGCCTTGAAGTTGAACCAGTCGTCTTCGTAGACCTCGTAAGGCCCGATGGTCGGCTCGATGGACGAGTCGAGCTTCATCCACGCCACGTCGCTCGCGTAGTAGTCGTTCGACAGGAACGCCTGCGCGCGCTGCTCGAGGAAGGTCTTGAGCGTCGGCTGCTCGGTCAGCGCCGCGGCCTCGCGCAAGAGCTGGGCGGAGTACTGAAGCTCGGCCTGGTACTCCAGGCTGTAGGGCACGGCGGTGAGCTTTCCGTCGGCGCCGCGGCGAATGGTGGTGAAGAAGCCGCTCGCCTTCTTCCGCTCCGCGTCGGAGAGCGACTGGAGCCACGCCTCGACGTCCGCCTTCTTGGCGTCGGCGGGGTAGAAGCCGGCGCCGTCGGGCTTGGCGGGCACGCCGGGGATGAACGGCTTGTCGTGGTCCAGGCGATCCCACGGCCCCTTGTGCAGCAGGAAGGACGACAGCCGCACGCGGCCGAGCGGCGAGGTGTCCTCGAGCAGCTTGAAGAGCAGCGCCTCGTTCCCCGGCCACACCTGCCTCAGGTAGAGCCCGTCCATCACCCGCGCCGCCTCGATGAGCTTGCTCAAGGTGGCCCGCTCGCTCGGCGGCAGGCGCGAGACGTCCGCCTTCAGCTCGACCGGCGCGAGCCGCGCGTTCTTTTGCATGAGCGCGCGCACGTCGGGGGACGGGGTGGGGGCAACAGGCGCCGCGGCCAACGCCAGAAAGAGAACGGGAGCGAAGTGCATAGGCTGTGCGTCATAGCGCAACCCGGTGCGCGCGGCGTTAAAAGCCAAGAGGCCTCCAGCCCATGCCGGAACTGATCTCCGTACGTCCCGAAGGGCTCTACTGCGAGCCCGGCGGCTTCTTCATCGACCCGTGGCAGCCGGTCGAGCGCGCGGTGCTCACGCACGCCCACGGCGACCACGCGTGGCCCGGCTCGCCCCGCTACCTCTGCGCGGCGCCGGGGCTGGGGGTGACGCGGCGGCGGCTGCCGGACGCGGTGGTCGAAGGGCTGGCGTATGGCGAGCCGCAGCGCATCGGCGACGTCACCTTGTCCTTCCACCCGGCCGGGCACGTGCTCGGCTCGGCGCAGGTTCGCCTCGAGCACCGCGGCGAGGTCTGGGTGGTCTCCGGCGACTACAAGCGCGCGAGCGATCCGACCTGCGCGCCGTTCGAGCCGCAGCGCTGCGACGTCTTCATCACCGAGGCGACGTTCGGGTCGCCGCTCTTCCGGTGGGACGCGCCGGGCGACATCGCGCGCGACATCCTCGCGTGGTGGCAAAAAAACCGCGCCGACGGCCGCGCCTCGGTGCTCTTCTGCTACGTGCTCGGCAAGGCGCAGCGCGTTCTCGCCGAGCTCGGCGCGCTCACCGACGACACCGTGTACCTGCACGGGATGATGGCCGCGCCCACCGCGCTCTACCGCGAGGCCGGCGTCCGCTTGGCGCCGACCGCGCTGGTGTCGCAGGCCGAAGAGGGCCGCTCGTTCGCGGGCGAGCTGATCCTCGCGCCGCCCAGCGCCCGCGGCACGCCGTGGGCCAAGCGCTTCGGCGACTACTCCCCCGCGCTCGCCTCGGGGGCGATGCGGCTGCGCGGCACGCGGCGGCGGCAGGGCTACGAGCGCGGGTTCGCGCTGTCGGACCACGCCGACTGGCCGGCTTTGCTCTCAACCGTTCGCGAGACGCAGGCCCCGCGCGTGCTCGTGACGCACGGCTACGCGGATCAGCTCGCGCGCTACCTTCGCGGGCTCGGGCTCGACGCGCAGCCGCTCTCCACGCGCTACGAAGGCGAGGTCGACGAATGAAGCGCTTCGCCGATCTCTATGACGCGCTCGACGGCACGACCTCCACGCTCGCCAAGGTCGCGGCGATGATCTCGTACTTCCAAGACACGCCGCCGGCGGACGCGGCGTGGGGGCTGTTCTTCCTGACCGGGCGCAGGCTCAAGCGGCTCATCGCGCCGAGCCGCCTGGCCGAGTGGACGTACCAACTGACCGGGCTCCCCGGCTGGCTGGTCGAAGAGAGCTACGCCGTCGCGGGCGACCTCGCCGAGACGACCGCGCTCTTGCTCGACTCCGGCGTGCGGGTGGACGACGCGCCGAGCGTGCCGTTGAGCGAGTGGATTGAGCGCCGCCTGCTGCCGCTCAAGCCGCTCGCGCTCGAGGCGCAGCAGGCGATCGTCGAAGGCTGGTGGTCGTCCTTGCCGCGGCGCGAGCTCTACCTGCTCAACAAGCTGCTCACCGGCGAGCTGCGGGTCGGCGTGTCCAGCACGCTCGTCGTCCGCGCGCTGTCGGAGCTGTCGAACGTCCCCGCCCCCACGCTCTCGCATCGGCTGATGGGCGCGTGGGAGCCCACGGCCGAGTGGATGCGACGGCTGCTCGTGCCCGACGTGGTCGATGACGACTTGTCGCGGCCTTACCCGTTCTACCTGGCGTCACCGCTCGAGGCGCAGCCCGAGTCGCTCGGCCCGCGCGAGGCGTGGCTCACCGAGTGGAAGTGGGACGGCATTCGGGCGCAGCTGATCCGCCGGGCGGATCAGACTTTCCTCTGGTCGCGCGGCGAGGAGCTGATCACCGAGCGCTTCCCCGAGCTCGTCGAAGCCGCCGGCTCATTGAGCGGGGGCACCGTGCTCGACGGAGAGGTGCTCGCCTGGCGCGACGGCAAACCGCTCCCGTTCTCGGTCTTGCAGCGGCGCATCGGGCGGAAGGTGCTCGGGCCGAAGGTCCTGCGAGACGCACCGGTGGTGTTCATGGCCTTCGACCTGCTCGAGCGAGAGGGGGTCGACGTGCGCACCGAGCCGCTCTCGCAGCGGCGCGCCTGGCTCGCGTCGATGCTCTCCGGCGCGCCGGGCGTGTTCCTGGTCTCGCCCGAGGTCGAGGCGCCGACGTGGGAGACGCTCGGCGCGCTTCGGCTCGACTCCCGCGCGCGCGAGGTGGAAGGGCTGATGTTCAAGCGGCTCGACTCGCCGTATCGGACGGGGCGCAAGCGCGGGGACTGGTGGAAGTGGAAGGTGCAGCCGTACTCGATGGACGCGGTGCTGATCTACGCGCACCCCGGCCACGGCCGCCGCGCCAACCTGTTCACCGACTTCACCTTCGCGGTGTGGAGCGACGGCGAGCTGGTGCCGGTCGCCAAGGCGTACTCGGGCCTCACCGACGCCGAGCTGGTCGAGCTGGACCGCTGGGTGAGAAGCCACACGCGCGAGCGCTTCGGCCCGGTGCGCGCGGTGGAGCCCAGCCGCGTCTACGAGCTTCACTTCGAGGCGATCGCGCCGTCGTCCCGCCACAGGTCGGGGATCGCGGTGCGATTTCCCCGCATCGCGCGCGAGCGGGTGGACAAGAAGCCAGAGGATGCGGACACCGTGGAGCGCCTGCGCGCGCTGGTCGTGCATCCTGGGACGTGAAGCCAACTTTTCAGGCCGTCGCCGTCGCCGTTCACGTCTACGTCTAAAACGTCAACGTCTACGTCTACGTCTACGTCTACGTGGACGTGGACGTGGACGTGGACGTGGACGTCGTCGTTGACGGCGTCGGCGACGTGAACGGCCTTGATGCCCTAGAGGAGCAACACCGCCCAGGCAAGCCTCGATAATCCCGGCATGTCTTCCGTGAAATTTCCGCCCTTTGGCCAACACCCCGCCGCCCGCCTCTCGACGCCGCAGCCCGGCCTGCCCTCCGAATCCGTCGCGATGGCCGAGGCGGTTCGCGCCCAAAAGAGCAAGCCCGCCCGCCTTCGCATGCTCCAGGAGCTGTCACAGCCCGGCGGCCTGATCCCCAAGCTCGCCGCCCAGGTGTCGAAGCGAAAGAAGGACGACCACTTCGCCGAGGGCACGCAGAACCCCCTCCTCCTGCACTCGCTCGCGGTGGTGGCCGATGCGGGCGGCGTCGAGGGCGCGACGCTCATCGCGGATCAGCTCGCCGCGGTGATGGAAGACAAAGGCACCGGCATTCACGACCCTCACCTGCTCACGTTCCGGAACGGCCCGGACAAGCTCTACAGCGCGGTCTCGCTCGGCTCCGCCCTGCGCGACATCATTGAAACCGGCCACGGCGCGCGGCTGGTGCTCGAGCTGGGCAAGGCGCTCGAGCGGCAAGGAAAGAACTACGCCTCGCGCGAGATGTTCAAGCTGAGCAAGCTCGCCATCGAGCGGCTCGCCGACGAGGCGAAGAAGGAGAAGACCCCCGGCCGCGCCACCGAGGCGCTCGCCAACCTGTTGCCGACGTTCGGCAGCATCCTGCGCGACGCGTACGCGCCCACCGAGCGCGCCGCCTCCGACTTCGCCGGCCTGCAGCGCGCGGCCATCCGGGGGCTCACGCTCCTGCCGCAGATCGCCAGCACCGAGAAGGGTCGAGCGAAGGTTCGCGAGGCGATGCACGCGCAGCTGCAGGGCAAGCTGACCTTCCTCGACGCGGTCGGCCAGGCGGTGATCAGCATCGGCGACGAGCGCGAGCGAAGCGCCTTCTCCACCCGCGTCAGCCAGCTCTTGCAGGACAACCTCGCCGAGCGCGTGGCGCAGCTCGAGCAAGGCGCGAAGGCGAATCAAAAGAAGAAGGCGCGCGCGAAGGAGCTCAACACCCTCGCCAAGGCGCTCGCCGCGCAGGTGCCGCAGCTCAACGCCGACTTCTTCCAGCCCTAAAGCGCGCTCACAGTGGGGGCGCTTGCTCCCCGACGCCGACGCACGCGATCGGCAAGCAGCCTTTCTGCGCCTTCGGGTCGTTCGGGTCTTCGGTGCAGACCGCCCCTTCGCCGCAGTGCTTGTCCTCGCGGCAAGGTTTGGTGCAGTACGCGAGCGGCGTGCTCCGGTGATCCACGGTGCAGAAGAACGCGTGCTCGAAGTCGATGGCCAGGCCGCACTCACCGCCGCCCTTGCTGCACAGCTTGCCGACGTTGAGGCTGTTCCCGCAGGCCAGCTCCGCCAGGCACGGATCGCTGGGCGAAAGCTTCGAGGTGCACGACGCACCGGTCACGTTCCCGTCGCCCTTGCCCTTGGCGGTCGACCAGTCGCCGCAGGCCACCAACACCGTCACAGAAAGCGCCAGCCACCCAGAACGACTCATCACGACGAACCTGACCTTCCAAGGAGAAGTGGGCCGGTGCTTTAACCACTCGGTGGCATGCGCGGCAACCGAAGTCCCACCGCGCCTCCCCCGCCCGTTCGATTTTCCGCGAACACCGAGCCGCCGTGCGCGAGCGCAATGCGTTGCACCAGCGCGAGCCCCATGCCCAAAGAGCCCTCCGGAAGCGGCCCTTCGCGCCGGTGGCGGAACGCCTCGAACACCCGCTCCAGCTCACCGGGAGCGAACCCTTTACCGCGGTCGAGCGCCTCGAAGACGACGAACTCCCCCTCTTCGCGCACGTTGAGCCGCTCGAGCCCGCCGCCGTGCTTGCGCGCGTTGTCGATGAGGTTCGCCAGCGCCCGCGCCAAGAGCGTCGCGTCCGCGCTCACCCACGCCGCGGTGTCGACCGTGAGCAGCTCCTTCGACAGCCCAGCCCGCTCCAGGGCGCGCGCGGCGACGTCGGCCACGTCGAGCAGGCGCGAGGCGAGCGCGCCGAAGTCGATGCGCGAATTGGCGAGCAGCTGCCCCACCAGCCCATCCACCTCCTCCACCTCGCGGTCCAAGTCGTCGAAGGCGCTCGCTTCGCCGTACTTCTGCCGCGCCATCTCGGTGAGCAGGCGGATGCGCGACAGCGGCGTGCGCAGCTCGTGCGAGACGGCGGCGAGCAGCTCGCGCTGATCCGCCATCTGCTTCTCGATGCGCGAGGCCATCTCGTTCACCGCGGAAGCCACCACGCCGATTTCATCGCGCCTCCCGGCGGCCGCCGCCCGCGTCGACAGCTTGCCGCGCCCGAGCCGCTCGGCGACGTCGGCCAGCTCGGACAAAGGCCGCGCCAGCCGCCGCGCCACCGCGCCCGAGGCGGCCCACAGCACCACCAGGGCGATGGCGAGCGGAATCAAGAATTGGCCGCGCCGGCTCGGCCGGCGGTCCAGGCACACCGTCACCCGGCCCAACAGCGCGCCGCCCCGCCAGATGGGCGCCTTGAGCCCGCCGCGGCACGGCCTGCCGTGTCGAGCCACCAGCGCCCCGCGCGCGTCGTGCACGATGACGCCGGCGCTCAAGTCCTCCGACAGCCCGCGGGCGAGCGACTCGAGCGCGGCCGGGTCGTCCCACGCGCGCGCGAACTGGTGGCCCACCCAGCGCTCCACCCGCCCCACCTCCTGCCGCCAACCGGTCTCGGTGGCGCGGTTGAGCAGCGCGAACGCGCCGGTGACGACCAGCGTGGTGACGACGATGGAGAGCGCGAACCACAGGAAGAGGCGCCGCTGCAGCTTGGCGCGAATCCAGTGGCGCAGCGGCCAGCGCCAGCGACGACCGTGCGCGTGCCAGGGCGGAGGAGGCATCGGCTAGTCCTTCGCGAGCACGTAGCCCACGCCTCGCACCGTCTTGATCAGCCGGGGCGTCTTCGGGTCGTCCCCCAGCTTCTGCCGCAAGTGCGAGATGTGCACGTCGACCGTGCGCTCGCCGACCACCACGTCGCCGCGCCCCGCCTCCGACAAGAGCGCGTCCCGCGGCACCACGCGCCCCGCCCGCCGCGCGAGGGCGACCAGGATGTCGAACTCGATGCCGGTGAGCTCGACGGCGCCGCCTTGGACCTTCACCGCCCGCGCCGGCACGTCGATGGCGATGCCGGCCACCGACAGCTGCTCGGCCACCACGTCGGGGCTCGCGCGCCGCAGCACCGCCTTGAGCCGCGCCAGCAGCTCACGCGGGCTGAAGGGCTTGGCCACATAGTCGTCGGCCCCCAGCTCGAGCCCCACCACCCGGTCGGTCTCATCGCCCTTGGCGGTGAGCATGATGACCGGCACGTTGCTCTTCGCGCGAATGCGCCGGCAGACCTCGAGCCCGTCCATCCCGGGCATCATCACGTCGAGCAGCACCGCGTCGAACGCGCCGCCCTCCAGCGCGGCCAGCCCCTTGGGTCCCGACTCGGCGTAGGTGACGGTGACGCCGTTCTGCGCCATGTAGCTTCGGAGCAGCTCCGACAGCCGGGCGTCGTCATCGATGAGCAGCACGCGGGAGGCCATGAGGGCTCGACTCTAGCCGCACGACGCGCGGTGGCCACGCCACTCGACGAGCTCGGCGGCGACGGCGCGCTGCGAAGGCGTGAGCGCCTCGTGCACCTTCTGCATTCCCTCGAGGACCGACTTGCGCATCGCCTCGAGCAGCGCGTCCTGCCGCGCGTACATCGCGCGCACCGACGCGGTGTCGAAGCGCTCGCCGCGCATCGCCCGCCCCAAGTCGACGCGGGCCTCGCGCGCCTCGTGGCGAAACGCCCAAGCCGCGTGCTCGACCTCCTCGAGCGCCTGCGCGATGACCTTCTCCTGCCCCAGCGTGGTGTCGAGCCGCTCGAAGACCCGGCGCATCATCCAGCGGCGGCGGCCCCGCCGGTGACGGCGCGCGCGGCGCAGCACGAAGACAATCCCCACCGCGCCCAAGGCCCCGGCCAGAAAACCCAGCATGTCTTTGCCTCCTCTTGGTTGGTGACCCGCAAGAGATAAGGCGGAGGTGTGAAGGCCTTGCCGGGCGCGCGGTGAAGAAGCGTGAAGCGCGCGCGGGCGACGGCCAAAAAGTGACATCTGTCACAGATACGTTCCACCAAATGAATTCGGGGGGTTGATTCCATGTAGGCAAATGGCGCAACTAGGCGCACCTGTTGACCGAGAACGGTTGTTAACAGGTCTTGGAGCATGCCAATGGGGATGAAGGCTTCGCGGAAGTGGCTGTGGCTGTCGGTGGCGCTGGTGCCGTTCGCGGCAGCCGGCGAAGAGGCGGAGAGCGAAGTGGTGCCGCTCGAGTCCCGACCCGACCTCGAAGCGGAAGAGTGGTTCGTCCCCACCAGCGCGGTGATGACGGTGCGCATGGCCGACCCGGACCCGCGCGCCGCGGTGGATCCCGCCGACGCCCCCGCCGAGGTGTGGAGCTCGCGCTGCGCGATGTGCCACGGCGCCGACGGCCGCGCGCAGACCGCCATCGGCCGCAAGGCGAACGCGAAGGACGTCTCGCAGCGCGGCTGGCAGGAATCGAACGACGACGACGCGATCCGGCGGGTGATCCGCATGGGCGTGCCCGAGACGAAGATGCGCGCCTACGACGACAAGATGTCCGAACAGCAGCTCGACGGCCTGGTGCGCTTCATTCGCTCGCTCGCCGCGCACCGCGATGCCCGCGCGACCCGCTGACGACGTCTCCGCTGTCGGCTAGTCGACACCGACAGGACCGACGGACGTATTGCCTGCTCGACATTGAACAGGCGCCTTCTCCTAGAATCGCCATCGGGAAGGGGGAACCCCGATGGCACTTCGCGCCTTGCTCCGAGTGGGGGCCGCTGTCTTTCTCGTCTTGAGCTGGAGCTGCGCCCACCGCTCCGGGGTGCCGGCCTTCGCCTCGTCGAACAACTCGGGCAACTCGTCCGACGGCTCGGGCAACTCGTCGAACAACTCCGGCAACTCCTCGCGGGGCTCGGGGGAGTCGTCCCGCGATTCGGGCAACTCCTCGCGCTCCTCCAACGAGTCGTCCCAGTCGTCGAACAACTCCTCCGGCCCGGGGGGCTCGTCCGACGTGAACGCGTCGTCGCAGAACTCGAGCCGCAACTCCACCAACGCCTCCGCGCAGGACACCCAAGCCTCCAGCGGCTTCGTGGCGGCGAGCTCGCTCTTGCTCAGCACGGTCGCCACCATCGGGTTCGCCATCTACGGCACCGTGAGGGCCGCGCAGCCCAACGAGAAGGCGGCGAAGAGCGCGATGGTGTACTTGAAGGCCAACCGCCACCAGCTCGCGCAGGACCTGGCGATTGGCGCCGGGCCGGTCATCGAAGACCTCGCGTCGGCCGCGGAGATCCACCCCAGCCGGCTCGAGCGCTTCTCGCAGCTGCTCAAGACCCACCGGCGCGAGCTGCTCGACTGGGCCAAGGCCGACCGGCTGACCCCGGTGCGCGCGGCGCGTTTCCTCTCGCGCATCGGCGAGCTGACGGTGGCCGACCCGGTCTTGCGCGTCGACTACGAGCGGTTCCTGGCGCGCCACCCGGAGCTCGGCTGATCGCGTGGGGCGGCTCTTCGTCCTCCTCACCGCGTCGTGGGCGACCCTGTCGCTCGCGGCGCCCAGGCCGCTCACCGACGACGGCCGGGTGGTGTTGGTCGAAGGGGAAACAGGCTGGCCCGAGCCGCTCGTCCACGCGCTGAAGGCCGCGCTCGCCACCCTGCCCGCGCCGCTCCAGGCCTTCCCCGGCGGCGTGCTCGAGCTTCAGCTCCACGACGCCGCGCTGCCGTTCGGGGTGGGCGACGGCTCGGCGGACCGCCCCGACTGGACCGAAGGCCGCCGCCGCTTCCACCTCTACGCGCTCGCCGACGCCGCCGAGCCGCGGGTGGAGCGCCGCCTCCAGGGCCTCTCCCCCGACGAGCGACACACGCTCTTGCGCCGCCGCGCGCTGGTGCACGCGGTGATGCAGCGCTGGGACGACGCGCACAGGTTCAGCCAGCGGCGCGCCTGGCGTCGCCTCAACGGCTGGTTGATGCCGTTCGACACGCCCTTCACCTTCCGGGAGCGCGCGCTCAACACGTACGTCGGCGCGTACAGCCGCGCGCGGGGCCAAGCGTCGGCGGCGCTCGACTGGGTCACCTTCGCCGAAGAGCTCCTCGCGCCGATCGAGTCGGTGAGCGCCGCGCCCATCCCCGCCGACCGGCGGGTGGTATGTGAGGAGCTCTCGAAGACGCGCGTGATGCGCGGCCAGCTCGAGGCGCTGGGCGTGGCGTGGCCTCCGGTGCGCTGCGAGGCCTTCGAGGCGTGGGCGCAGCTCGATGAGCTGTCCCACCACGAGGTCTTGCTGGTCGCCGCGTCGGGCCGGCAGCCCGAGTCGCTGTTCGGGCACATCCTCTTGCGCCCGGTGCACCACGCGACCGACCGCGTGCGCGGCCCCGGCTTCCAGACCGCGGTGCAGGTCGCCGCCATCACCGACGACCCCACCATCGGCGTGCCTTACCTGGTCCGCGGCGTGTTCGGCGGCTACTCGACGGCCGTCTTCACGCTCACCATGGGCGACCTCTCGCGCGAGGTGCTGCAGAGCGAGCAGCGCACCATTCGCCGCTTCCGCTTGAACTTGACGCCCGCGCAGGGACGCCACGTGCTCGAGCGCGTCTGGGACTTGGAGCGGCGCGGCTACTACGCGTACCGCTTCTTCACCGACAACTGCGCGAGCGTGCTCGTGCACCTGCTCGAAGGCGCGCTCGACGAGGACGCGCGCGTGGTGCTGGCCGGCGTCTCGCTCGTCTCGCCCACCTCGGCGCTCGACGCGCTGGCGCGCGTGAAGCTGGAGCGGCCCGGCGCGCACGGCGGGCGCGAGACGGTCGCGCTGCTCACCCCCCTCCTCGACGAGCTGGAGTCGGCGCGGCAGCGCGCGGAGCGCGCCGAGGCGCAACGCCGGCGGTTGGAAGAGAAGCTCTCGGCGCAAGACGAAGCGCTCGGGCCTCTCTTCCAGCAGGCGCGCGCGGCGAGCCCCGACGCCCGGCGCGCCGCGTTCGAGGCGCTCGGCGCCCGCTGGAGCGGCCGCGCGCACGAGGCCGACCTGTTCGACTGGTGGATGCTGTCGGTCGCGGTCGAGCGCTACGCGGTGGAGCAGGCCGAGACCGAGCGGCTCACGCTCGAGGCGAAAGTCATCGAGCGCGACCCAGCGCACGCGCGCTCGCCGGCGCTCGAGGTGCAACAGCGCCAGGCGCTGTTCGAAGACGACGTGACGCTCGCCTCGGGGCGCATGGTGCTCGACCGCGCGGAGGAGGAGCGCGAGCGGCTCCTCTCGGCGCCCCGGCGGCGCTACACCGCCGAGGAGCTGAAGGCGCTCGTGCAGGCGCAGCGGGTGGAGGCCACCTTCGAGCGGCTGGTGGAGCTGCAGGGCGAGCTCTTGACGCACCGGCCGAGCGGCGACGGCCGGCGGTGGCTCGAGCGCGAGCGGGCGGAGCGCATCGCGGCCAAGCGCGCGCTCGACCGGGACGCGCTCCTCGCCTCGGGGAGCTGGCGGCTGTCGGTGGGGCTCGCCGCGCTGCGCGACCACGGCGGCGCCACCACCTCGGCCTTGGCGCTCCACACCGCGCTCCTGTCGGAGCAGCTGGGGGACCAACGCATCCACGGCTTTCAGCCCACCGCCGAGCTGCGCGTGCTCGACGCGGTCGCCTACTTCCGCCCGCAGCTCGGGCTGCCCCAGCTCGAGCGCAGCGACTTGACGCTCTTCGCCTACCGCTCGGTGCTGCGCGAGCCGCCGATGCAGCGCGCCGACGTGCTCGACGCGCTCGGCTGGGGCTTCGCGCTCTCCACCCACGCCCGGCCCCACCGCGCGCTCCACCAGCGCAGCCAGCTGATGGGCGAGCTGCTCGTGCTGGCCGACGAATCGGCCCGCGCGCGGCGCTTCACCACCTTGGGGTTGGGCGCGGTCACTTGGGTCGACTGGAACGCGCGGGCGCTCTCACCCGCCGTCGGCCCGCGCGCCTCGCTCGCCGCGCGCCTGCCGCTGCCGGCGCACTCGGCCAACGCGGTCAAGCTCGAGGCCGGCTACGCCGCCGCCTGGCAGTGGGGGCGCGGGCTGCGCCAGGAGCTCAAGGCGCAGGCCACGCTCGAGTGGCTGTTCGGGAGCGTCGCGTCGAAGGCGGCGATGGCGCGCCCCGCCGCCTGGGTCGAGGCCGGCTGGGACCGCCTGGGCCTGGAGGCCACCGCGAGCGGCGGGCTGTGGGTCGAGGCGCTCTGAACGCCGAGCGACTCGGCAACCCACGAAAATCGCTCGCGTGGCCGATCGCGCGCCGCGCCATAACCCGAGGAAAGAAGCGCGCTTGCGGGCGCAACAACGGCAGGGTCGATCACGACAATGCCCCTAGAGCAGCACTTCTTTCCTCTTCTTAGGTGAACGCCATGGCCATTCGTCGCGCCGAGCTCGACACCCCCGTCTACCCAGCCGCGCCGGCCCTCGAGGGCGACGAGGAAACGCTCACGCCCGCGGAGCGCGCGGCGAAGCAAAAGAAGAAGGCCGCCGCGGCCAAGAAGAAGAAGGCCCAGCAGAAGAAGGCCGCGGCCGCCCGCGCGCGACAGCTCGCCGCCGCGCGCCAGCGCGCCAACTCCGCCGCGGCCATCGACCCGCTGCAGATGCTCTCGCTGGTGAAGAACGGCGAGATGAACGTGATGGTGCCGCTCGCGCCGGCGAAGATGGCGCTCGGGCCGGTCTCGATGTCCATCAAGCCCAACACCAGCCTCTACATCCACGCCAACGTCAAGAACGGCCAGCTCGACTTCAACACCTTGAAGGTGAAGTTCCTGCCCGAGCTCGACGGCCCGGGCTCGATCAACATCGCCGGCGCGAAGATGAAGGGCGGCAAGCTGACGCTCGACATCTCGAGCTTCCCCGACGTGTCCATCGGCGCCTCGCTGCCCAAGAGCCTCGCCGAGTTCGCCAAGGGCCTGCAGGCGATGACCACCTCGAAGAAGGTCGACCTGCGGCTGTTGGGCTTCAAGATCTCGATGGCCAAGCCGCAGGGCAACACCCTGGGCGACCCCAGCGCGCTGACGAACAACCTGCTCAACGGCGCGCGCAACGCGCCGCCGGTGGCGTTCAACGTGAAGAACGTCGAGTTCGGGACCCAGAAGGTCTCGCTCGGCGCCGGCAACTCGGTGCAGATGGGCCCCGGCTCGAAGCTGAACCTGGTCGGCTCGCTCAACGACTTCCGCCTGACCGGCACCGCGAACGTCCGCTCGGTCAACCTGAACACGCCCGGCGTGCAGCTCGAAGGCGGCTCGGGCTCGGCGACCTTCGACGTGCAGATGAGCCGACAGGCGAACGGCCGCGCGCAGCTGGCGACCCGCATCTCGAACCTGAACCTGTCGACCCGCTACGCCGCGACCCGCCGGCCGAACGGCGACTACATCGCGCTCGCCAACGGCGCGCTGAAGAACGGCAACATCGACCTGCTCGAGTCGTTCGAGCTGAACGGCCTCAAGGCCTCGAAGTTCCGCCACCAGCTGCAGCGGCTCTCCATCGACCGCTTCGAAGGCGCGCTCGCCGCGGCGCGCGTCACCCTCCCCGACGCGAAGGGCGGCGCCCAGGTCGAGGTCGGCCCGTCGCGCATGGCGGGCAACATCCACATCGAGCCGGGCCGCATCCGCTTGATGGGCTCGCTCGACGCGCAGGTGAGCGTGAAGGACCTGCAGCGCGGCGTCGGGCCGGGCTTCGTGGACCTGGAGCGGCTCGACCTGCGCGCGCGCGGCGACATCGCGTTCGACTCGGCCACCGGCCAGATGGACCTGAAGGACGGCCACTTCGCCCTCTCGGGCAAGGTGAACGCCATCGACGGCAAGACCACGCTGCCCCAGGGCGGCGGGGTGGCGACCGGCAAAATCGGCCCCGGCACCAGCTTCAGCGGCGCGGTGAACAACCTGCGCATCGACGAGCAGGGCCTGTCGTTCGACGGCGCCGAAGGCCGCCTCGAGCTGCGCGGCGTGAACATCACCTCGCCGCAGTTCCAGGTCACCCAGGAGTCGGTCGAGCCGATCGCCGGCAAGCTGGGCCACATCAAAATCGAGCGCGCCAAGCTGATGGAGGCGATGGCCGGGCTCCAGAAGCTCACCGGCGGCAAGCTCAAGCTGCCGGGCATGCCGCAGTTGGGCACCGGCGCGCCGGCCGACGGCTCGCCGCGCATCGGCGACCGGACCACCCCGCCCGCCAACACCGCGGGCTCGGGGCCCAAGCCCAACCACACGCCGGTCTCGAGCAACACGCCCGCCAACCGCACCGCGCCGCGCGTCACGCCGAGCCGCGAGGCGCGCCCCGGTGAAGCGTCGCCGCGCATCGACGACCGCACCGACAAGCCCGCCAACGTGCGCGCCGCGCTCTCGCAGCACACGATGCTCAAGCTCGGCAAGCGCGGCAGCGAGGTGAAGGAGCTGCAGAAGCGGCTCTTCGACTTCGGCGTCAAGCCCGGCCCCATCGACGGCGTGTTCGGCGTGCGCACGCGCGCCGCGGTGTTCGCCTTCCAGCGGCAGAAGAAGCTGAAGGCCGACGGCGTCGTCGGGCAGCAGACCTGGGCCGAGCTGCTCGGCTACCACGGCGTGCCGCCCGGCAATGCGTGGCTGAAGAAATAGCGCCCCGCGCATGGTAAGCCCTCCCGCTCCACCATGCGCCTTCGCCCTGGAGCCCGCACCGACTACGCGACCTTCCTCCGGCTCTTCCCGGAGCTGGGCGTCGACGACCCGGTGCCACCCCAAGCGACCTGGGAGCGCGAGCTGCTCCCCGGCACCTATTTCCTCGAGGAGCCCGGCGACGCCGTCCCGTTGGCCTACGCCTGGATGTACCGATTCGGCCCCGTCGCGCACGTTCGTCACTTCGTCACCGACCCGGCGCAGCGCGGGCGCGGCGTCGGCACCGCGCTGATGAAGGAGCTCGCGAAGGAGCTGCAGCACCTGGGGTGCACCCGCTGGTTTCTCAACGTGAAGGCCGAGAACGAGCCCGCGGTGAAGCTGTACAGGAAGTTCGGCTTCGTCGAGAAGTTCACCTCGACGGTGGTGCGCTTCCCTTGGGCGGGCGTGGGGCGGCTGCCGGTGCCGCAGCGGCAGACCGAGGCGCGGCAGGTGGTGCCCGGCGAGGAGGCCGCGCTCGAGAACGCGTTCCGCTTGCCGAGCGGCCTGCTCGGGACTTTTCGCAGCCAGGGCAACTGCGTGGTGATGCGGCTGCTCTTGACCGACGACCGCCGGGAGCCGCGCGTCGGGCTCGCCCGCTTCTCACCCGCGTTCCCCGGCGCGTACCCGTTTCGCGTCGCCTCGGTCGATTTGGCGCGGCCGCTGCTCGAGTCGCTCCAGCCGCACGCCTTGCCCGCGCACGCCGACCTGCAGCTCGTCACCGAGGACCACCCAGCGCTGGCGCGCGCGCTGGTCGAAGCGGGCGGTCAGGTGAAGTTCGAGATTCTGCAGATGGACGGCGAGATTCCTCGCTCCTGATGCGCAGGTTGGAAAAACCACTCTGAAGGAAGGCGCGCTCCCCTCAATCCACAACTCAAACGCTGGAGGACAATCGGCGACGACCACGATGACGCGATAAGAACGAAGTCCGAATCGCTCCACGCGATCGGAGATGCGGCCGAGCCGCACGCCGACGTCGTCTCTCAGCTGGTGCACGCCGGCCGCTCGACCGACGTTCGTCACGTCTTCATCGACGGCAAACTGGTGCTGCGAGACCGTGAGCTGGTCACGCTCGACGAGGCGGCGGTCACCGCCGCGGCGGTCAAGCACGCCGCCCGGCTCGCCAAGACGTCTTGGAGTGACGAGCTAGATTTTGACGCGCAGCGAGGCGGCGCGCCGGTACAGCAGCTTCGTGACGAGGTGATCGAAATGGCCGATGCCCAAGGTCTCGAAGGACTTGGTCGATCGCATCATTTCGGAGTTCCAAGGCGCTGACCTAGGAATCAACTGACATCCATACCAACTGGTGGTCGCTCAACGGCGCGAGCAAGACGCGCGCGTACTCGAGCCACTCCTGCTGCGAGAAACGCTTCATGGCGGCGGCACGCGACTGATTTGGCCATGACTTTCGTTCGTCACCGACCACAAAGGTTCCGTCTGGCAAGAGGAGCGCAAAGGGCAGCTCGCCAACCTCGATGACGTGAGCGACGCCCGAGACGTATGCAGAGCCAACGGTGGTCGCTTCAATCGCTGCTGGAGGCTTCGCGAAGGTCGCGTTGATGAATCGGCCGCGTCGCCCTTTGCGCGTCAGGATTCGACCCGAACCCTTGCATTGGCAATTCGGGTCAGCGCGAACGCCTTTCATGTGGCGCGATCGAACTCCGTTGTAGACCCGCTCCCAAGCCAAGAATGCGGGCACCGCCTGTTCGTTCCAAAGCGTGACGATGCTCGACTCTTCGTGGGTCAGAATCTTCCCCGCGACGAATTCAGCCGCGAACGGTGCGAGCGCCGGGCACATGCTAACAACCGTCTCGAACGAAGCGCGCTTAGGGCCCAGCTGCTGTTCTGCCTCGGCGAGAGCAGCAGCTTCCGCCGCGCGCCGTGCCGACACGACGCACTCGCAGGTCGCGTACTCCGCTTCGAGCTCGGTCAGCTCGTTCAGCCTCTCGAGCGCGAACTCATCGAGCGACGGCTGAACCTGCTTCGTGCGCATTCCATTCGCGTCGTATTCGTAGGCCGGCAGATTCGCTGCCAAATCTGGTGAGATGACAACGCCCGCCAAGTAACCGCTCATCTTGAGTTGCGACCCTTTCTTCGTCTGCTCGAACCCGCGCCGCGGTCACGAAGTGCAATCGTTGCTTTGGTCTAAGAATCGCCCATCATCCTCAATGGTTGCGGGGCGCAGCCGACGCTCGAATCCCTCGAGAGTCCTGAAAAAGTCCCCCCACCGACTACACCAGCTCGGCCCTCGATTCGCTAGGCGACTGGGTTCTTCCAGTCGAGCCCCGGAAATCGGCCGAAATCGGAGTTTGAGGTCAAGCACGCCGCGCGGCTCGCCAAAGCGTCTTGGAGTGACGAGCTAGATTTTGACGCGCAGCGAGGCGGCGGCGCGGCCTCTTCGCCCCGCACGCCGCTCTTCGACAGGCCGTCACGCTCTCACGACTGGGCGACGCTGCAACGGCGCACCTTCGGTGTCGACGTCTTCACCTGCCATTGCGGCGGCAAGCGCAAAGTACTCGCCCTCATCACCGCGCGGCGTTCCGCGGAACAGATGCTCTCCAACATGGGGCTGCTTTCTGCCCACTCCCGGCACCCCGAGCACAGGCCCCGCCACAGCTGTCGCTGGTGATGTGAGCGGGACATTGCCGACATAGTCTCTGGGGCAATTCGACGCTCGGGCCTGGAGTGTCTCCCGGATGGAGA
>CAZEDU010000054.1:0-9221 GCA_964511185.1 uncultured Myxococcaceae bacterium
GCGGCCCTGGAGAAGCTGCAGGGCCGCGCCGCTTCGGACCTGACGCTGCTCCAAGGGCGCGCCAACGCCGAAGTCCCCGACCCCGAGAACCAGAGCCTCACCGTCACGACGCCCGCGGCCACGGTGCACGCCGGAAGGGAGATCGTCTTCCAATGATTGCCTCCGCCCTCCTCGCGGCGTGCGTGCTGGCGGCGTCGGAGCCCGCCCCGGTCGAGGTCCGCATCGAACGGCCCGAGAGCGTCTCCCACATCGCCCAGCGGCTGCTCGGGGACGCGCGCGCCGCGTCGGAGCTGAAGGCGATCAACCAGCTCTCGGGCAACACGGTGCGCGCCGGCACGATGCTGAAGCTTCCGGGGCCCGAGCGCGGCAAGGCGCTCGCGGCGCTCGCGGCGGCGCAGCACGCGGTCGAGCAGTCGAAGAGCCCGCCCAACGCGCGCAAGAGCGCCCGCGCCAAGCTCAAGGAGGCCGAAGCGCTCCTCGCCTCGGCGCAATACAAAGACGCCGCGAAGACCGCCGACGACGCGTGGAAGCTGGTCTCGGGGCAGTCGAAGGAGCCCGCGCGCTTCCAGGTCGACGTCGCCGCCTCGGGTCACACCCAGGTCCGCACGCACTCCGGCCCGCCGGTGAAGGTCGAGGCCCAGGGCGTCGAGCAGCCGGTGTACGCGGGGCAGGCGCTCGAGGTCGCGCCGGGCGAGGCGCCTCCGGCGGCGGCGCTGGAGCTCCCTGCGCCGACGCCGCTGTCGCCGGGCGCCAACGAGAAGCTCAAGCACGCCATCGAAGGGCAGGTGCAGCGGGTGCGCCTGAGCTGGCAGCCGGTGCCGGGCGCCAAGGGCTACGAGGTCGAGGTGAGCGCGGCGGGCGGCGCGGCGCCCGTGACGCTGAAGGTCGCGCAGGCGAAGGCGGAGCTGCCCGAGCTGGCGCCCGGCCGCTACGAGTGGTCGGTGCGCGCGGTGGTGACCCCGCTCAACCGCTCGCCCGCGTCGCCGTCGCGGTCGTTCGAGTTGGTCGAGCAGCCCATGAAGCTCGAGGTCGGCAACACCAAGTGGAAGTAGCCAGAAGAAAGGCGAGGCAAGCGCCGTGAGGCTCTTCAAGCTCATTCTGCTGCTCATGCTGGCGGTCAGCCTCGTGCCGACCGCGATGGTGGGGCTCACCTCGATTTCGCGCACCCGGGAGCTCTTGGTGCGGGACGCGCAGGAGCTGGCGCAGGAGCGGGTCAAGCAGCTGCGGCTCCAGACCGAGAGCATCCTCGACGAGCCGAGCCGCGCGGTGATGGGGCTCGCGCAGATCCCCGACTTCTTCTCGCTGCCGGTGAGCGAGCAGCGGCCGCACATCGCCGCGATCTTGAGCCAGCGGCCCGAGATCGCGGTGCTCACGCTCTACTCGGCGGCGAAGGAGAAGCTCCCCGGCGTGCAGGGCTTCGCGGCGAAGGAGATTCCGCCCACCGAGGTGGCCGAGCACGAAGCGCAGGCCGTCGCGCTCTTGCAAGACATCGACGGGCTGAAGGCCTCGGAAGTGATGATGAGCCCGTCGCGGAAGCTGCCGGTGTTCACCATCGCCTTCCCCATCGGGCAGCCGGTGAAGGGCTACGCCGCGGCCGAGGTGGCGCTCACCGGCCTCGAGCGCGTGCTCGCCAACCAGCGCGTGGGGTCGAACGGGTTCGCCTACGTGGTCGACCGCCACGGCAAGCTGGTGGTGCCGGTGGCCAAGCTCCGCCCGCTCCCGGTCGGCGGGGACCTGACGGACCGCCCGGCGGTGAAGGACTTCGTCGCCACGCTGGCCTCGACCCCGGCGTCCTTGGTCCTGCGCGTCGGCAACTTCGGGCCCGAGGAAGAGCGCGTGGTGGGCGCGTACACCGCGGTGCCGCGCGTCGGCTGGGCGGTCATCTCGGAGCAGCCGATCGCCGAGGCGTACGCGCAGGTCGACACGATGGAGCGGCAGATCGCCGTCGCGGTGCTCGGCGCGATCCTCATCGCCTTCGCGCTGGCGGCCTTCGTCTCGCGGGCGATGGCCAAGCCGCTCAAGAAGTTCGGCTCCGCGGCGCTCGAGATCGCCAAGGGCAGGTTCGGGGTGCAGGTCGACCTGCGCGCGAAGAACGAGCTGGGCGAGCTGGCGCAGACGTTCAATTACATGTCGGCGCAGATCGAAGCCTACGACCACGAGACCAAGCGGCTCTACGACAGCCTCGAGAACGGCTACCTGGAGACCATCGTCGCGCTGGCCAACTCCATCGACTCGAAGGACGCGTACACGCGCGGCCACAGCCAGCGGGTGGGCGACACCGCGGTCGAGATCGGCCGCGAGATGGGGCTCACCGAGCGGGAGATCAAAGAGCTGCAGTACGGCGGCATCCTCCACGACATCGGAAAGATCGGCATCGTCGAGTCGATCCTGTGCAAGCAGACGCGGCTCACCGAGGAGGAGATGGTGGTGATGAAGGAGCACCCGCTGATCGGCGACACCATCATCGGGCCGGTGAGCTTCCTGGCTTCGGTGCGCGCCGCCGTGCGCAACCACCACGAGCGGTGGGACGGCACGGGCTACCCCGACAAGCTCAAGGGCGAGCAGATCCCGCTCATCGCGCGCATCGTCAACTGCGCCGACACCTTCGACGCGGTCACCTCGACGCGGCCGTACCAGAAGGCGTTCTCGCTCGATAAGGCGCTGGAGATCATGGAGAACCTGCGCGGCACGCAGCTCGACCCGAAGGTGTTCGATGCGCTGCGGCGGGTGATCGAGAAGAAGGGCGTGCAGCTCGAGGGCGCGCGGGACCGTCAGAAGCTGGCGGGCTGATCGTCGACCGCTGTCTGCGAGATCACCTGGCCCGACGAATCGCGAATCTCGCGCTGGCGGAGCGGCTCCGGCGAGAGCGACGGCCGCACGAAGCGCACCCGAGGGCTCACCTCGCCCACCACGTCGTCTTGCCGAGCGCGCGACTGCGCCCGCGGGTCACCCCTCCAGTCGATGCTGGGCTGGGTGCAGGCTGCAGCGAACACCGCCATCGCCACGAGCGCCACCCACCTGATCCTCGAGAGAGTCTCGGTATCCATGGATCCACTCACTGCGCGGGTCACACGCAGAAGTAGTTCTCCGCACACCGCAGCACAAGTTGTTCTTGGGTCAGGGGCAACCGCCGTCCGGCGTTTCGAGCCGAACGAAGCGAATTCGATCGCTGACGGTGAAAACGCGCGGCTCGGCTGGAATACAGCCGACCGTGGTCTGCACCTGGCCCTGCGGCGGAGCGATGTCGGCGGCGCGCTCGACCTCACATGACGCGAGGAGGACCGCTAGGATGGTTGGCCATCCAAGCCGCTTTTTCGAATGCACCCACATCACTGGTTTCGTTGCCGGCGGCCGCCCGAGCGATCCGAAGCCCCGCCCACCCCGGGCGCTTTCGGTCGTGGCGCTCTGCGGCATGCCGCAATAGAACGCCTCGCATGAGCTTCTGGGACCACATCAAGCCCACCCAGCGCCCGCCGGTGGCGACGCAGGTCGACGTGTCGCCGGACCAACAGCGCGTCGTGCTGCGCTGGGACGACGGCCGCCAGACGACCGTCACCGCGCGGACGCTGCGCCAGCACTGCCCCTGCGCCGAGTGCGTGGAGGAGTGGAGCGGCAAGCGCACCTTCGATCAAGAGACCATCCCGGCGGACCTCAAGGTCATCGAGGTGGCGCCGGTGGGGAACTACGCGCTCACCTTCACCTTCGGGGATGCGCACCGCATCGGCATCTTCAACTGGTCTTTCCTCCGAGAGCTCGCCGAGAAGCACCCGGCCCCCACCGCATGAGCGCGCGCTATCGCCTGACACGACTGGTGGCCACCGGCGGCATGGCCGAGGTGTACGCGGGCGTCTCGGTCGGCGAGGAGGGCTTCGAGAAGCCGGTCGCGATCAAGCGGATGCTGTCGCACCTGTCGCACGACGCGAAGCTCGCCCAGATGTTCCTCGCCGAGGCGAAGCTGGCGATGCACCTGCACCACCAGAACATCGTCGAGATCTTCGACGTGGGGCGCGCGCCCGACGGCGTCTTCCTGGTGATGGAGCAGGTGAACGGCTGGGACCTGAACGAGGTCATCGAAGCCGCGGCGCAAAGCGGCGTGCGGCTCCCCGCCCCGCTGGCCGCGTTCGTCGCGGGCCAAGTGGCCGCCGGGCTGTCGCACGCGTACCGCGCCAAGACGGCCGATGGCCAGCCGCTCCTCAAGGCGCACCGCGACGTCTCGCCCCCGAACGTGCTCTTGTCGATCGACGGCGAGGTGAAGCTCGCCGACTTCGGCGTCGCCAAGCTGGAGGGCGCCAGCGGCCGCACCGAGCCTGGCCTTCTCAAAGGCAAGATCGTCTACACCGCGCCCGAGCTGTTCTCGAACGCGCCGCCCAGCCCCCAGAGCGATCAGTTCGCGCTCGGCGTGGTGCTCTACGAGATGCTGTCCGGGCAGCACCCGTTCGGGCGCGACGAGACGGTCGCGAGCTACTTCCAGAAGGTCACGCAGGCGCAGCCCGCTCCGCTCGCCGACGTGCCCGCGGAGCTCTCGCAGATCGCGCTGCGCATGCTGGCGAAGTCACCGCAGGAGCGCTTCGCTTCGCTCGACCTGGTCTCCCGCGCGCTCGCGCAGTACCTCTCGCGCGCCGGGGAGCCGGCCACCTCGGCCGAGCTGGCGGCGTTCCTGACGCGACTGCCGCTGTCGCCGCCCTTCGCCGAGCGCCAAGGCGGTCCGATTCCGCTGAGCGCGGTGAGCTTCTCGCTCCAGCCGGCCGGCGGCGGTGCCCCAGCGGCTGGCACGGCCGACCTGCGGGACTTCTTCATGGACCCGGAGTGGCAAGCGACCGGACCGACGATGGACGCCTCGGGCGAAGTGCTGAGGAAGCGCGTGACCGCGCCCATCGCCTTCACGCCCCCGCCAGAGCCCCCGCCTCCGCTCGAGCTCGAGACCCGCTCCGCGCCCGCCGCGCCGGCGCCGCCCCCCACCGTCTGGCGCGCACAGCCGCAAGAGCCGCTCGAGCTGGCGCGCGAGGCCCGCCCGAGGGCGAGCGAGCCCATCGCCTCGGCCCAAGACGCCGTGGTGCATCACCCCAACCGCACCCGCTGGATCGGCCGCATCGTGATGCTGCTGGCGACCTTGGTGGTGTTCGCCGGCTTCGGCGCGCTCCTGGTCGCCACCAAGGTCCGCACCGGCCGCTGGAAGAGCGTGCTTCCCACGAGCGCGAAGGACCTGCCCACCGTGATCATCGACAGCGAGCCGCCGGGCGCCACCGTGCGCATCTACGGCGAAGACTTCTGCTGCACCCCTTACTCGACGCAGAACCTCTGGCCGGCCACCACCGTCGACTTCCAGCTGCTGCTCAAGGGATACCGCCCCTACGCCGGAAAGTTCCGCGGCGGTGAGGACGCGTCGGTGCACGCGAAGCTCAAGCGCGCCCGGTGATCAGATTGGGGGGACTGTCCCCGAAGGGGACTGTCACCAACAACTTATTTTATCAAACGCAGATGCCCGCGCGCGGACGGCTTCGGCGGGTCGTCGTCGGGGGGCTCGTGGGAGCGCCCACAGTCGATGCTCTGCAGCGCGACGCGCGACGGCTTGGCGACGGGCTTGGGCGCCATCGCCTCGACGGGGACCTTGGTGGTCAGCTGCGCCTGCTCGATCAGCTCGTGCGGCATGTCCTCGGGGAACATCCAGAGCTCTTTCGTCACGTGGCTGCTGATCCCGTAGAGCGCCGACCACGGCACCGCCACGGTGAAGCGCTTGCCCGAGAAGGTCAGCGTCGAGCGCAAGCCCCACTCGCCCACCGAGAGGTCCGGCGGGTCGAAGCGGTACGAGAGGTTGAGCAAGAGGTGAAGCTCGCCCTTGAGGTGATCCGGCACGAGCACGCCGGCGCGCCGGGCATCGAGGTGGACCATCGTCATGCCCAGCTCGAGCGCCTCGAGGAGGCGATCCTTCTTCGCGGTCGTCCGCTCGTCCATCCGAAGGCCCTCTCTACCGTCGCCTCATCGCGCGGTCCACCTCGCGCTTCGTCTCGCGTTCTTTGATGGTCTCGCGCCGGTCCTCATGGGTCTTTCCCCTGCACAGCCCCAGCTGCACCTTCGCCCGCCCCTGCTTGAAGTAGACCGAGAGGGGAATGATCGAATAACCGCGCTCCCGAACCTTCGCAGACCACCGTTCGATCTCCTCTCGATGCATCAAAAGGCGGCGGGTGCGCAACGGCTCGTGTCCAAACGCGGTCGACGGCTTGTACGGCCCGATGTGGGCGTTGTGCAGGAACAGCTCGTTCCCCTTCGGCAAACCATAGGAATCGCTCAGGTTTACCGTGCCCAGGCGCAGGCTCTTCACCTCACTGCCGAGCAGCTCGAGCCCCGCCTCGACGGTGTCCTCCACCTGGTACTGAAAGCGGGCTTTCCGGTTCTCCGCGACCAGGCGGATACCGCCCTTCTCGCTCGGTTGCTTGGGCGCGGCCATGGGGGCCGCCGTTTAGCCGCTCCCGGGGCCTTTTTACAACGCGACGTTGTCGATGAGGCGCGTGCGGCCGACGAACGCCGCGACCAACAGCCGCGCGGGCTGATCCGCGCGCAGCCGCGCCATCGGCTCCAGCGTCGCCGCGTCCACGAGCTCCACGTAGTCCTCACGCGCATCGGCGCTCGAGAGCGCGCGGCGAACGAGGTCGACGAGCTTGGACGCGTCGCGCTCACCCGCGCGCGCGGCGGCTTGGGCCGAGAACAACCCCTGCGACAGGGACAGCGCCCGCCGGCGCTCGTCGGGCGACAAGTAGGCGTTGCGCGAGCTCATCGCCAACCCGTCGCGCTCGCGCACCGTGGGCACCCCGACGATCTCCACGCCCAAAAGCAGGTCGCGGGCCAGCGCGCGAATCACCTGCAGCTGTTGGAAGTCCTTCTCGCCGAAGAGCGCCACGTCGGGGCGAAACGCGGCGAGCAGCTTGGTGACCACCGTGGCCACGCCGCGGAAGTGCCCGGGCCGCTTCACGCCCTCGAGCCTCGCCGACACGCCGGTCACCTCGACGATCGTCTGCTCGCCCGGCGGGTACATCTCGGAGACGTCGGGCGCGAAGACGACGTCGACGCCCGCGCCCGCGCACTTGGCCGCGTCGCCTTCCAGGTCGCGCGGGTACTGGGCGAAGTCCTCCTGCGGCCCGAACTGCGTCGGGTTCACGAAGACGCTGGCGACCGTCACCTCGGCGCGCGTCTTCCCCTCGCGCATCAGCTGCAGGTGCCCTTCGTGCAGCGCGCCCATCGTCGGCACCAACGCCAAGCGCTGACCGCGGCGGTGGGCCTCGCGCTCGAAGGCGTGGGCCTCCCGCACCGTGCGAAGCAGCTTCGGCGGGGTCACACCGGCACGCCGTAGACGCCTGTCTTCTCGTCGCGCTCCTTCGGCTCGGGCTCGGGGTTCGAGGCGACCAGCCGAATCTGCGTCGACTTGAACGAGTGCTCGTCATCCGGGAACGACTGCTCGCGGACCTCGGAGAAGAACGCCTTGGCCGCGCCGGAGATCGACTCGGCGAGGTTCGCGTAGCGCTTGACGAACTTCGGCTTGAAGTCGGGGTTCATGCCGAGCAGGTCGTAGCAGACCAGCACCTGGCCATCGCAGTGCTTGCCCGCGCCGATGCCGATGGTGGGGATCGCCAGCCGCTCGGTGATCTGCCGGGCCAGCTCGAGCGGCACGCCCTCGAGCACCAGCGCGTACGCGCCCGCCTCTTCCAGCGCCACCGCGTCGGCCAACAGCTTCTTGGCGGTCACCTCGTCGCGCCCCTGCACGACGTAGCCGCCCATCTTGTGCACCGACTGCGGCGTGAGCCCAATGTGGCCCATCACCGGGATGCTGGCGCGCACGATGCGCTCGATGGTCTCGCAGAACTCCTGGCCGCCCTCGAGCTTCACGCTGCCGACGCCGCCCTCGGCGACCAGCCGGCCCGCGTTCTTCACCGCCTCCTCGGGTGAGGCCTGGTAGCTCATGAAGGGCAAGTCGCCCACCACATGCGCGCGCTTGGCGCCGCGGCTCACCGCCCGCGCGTGGTAGACCATCTGGTCCATGGTGACCGGCAGGGTCGAGTCGTTGCCCTGGACCACCATGCCGAGCGAATCACCGACCAAGAGCACGTCCGCTCCGGCGTCATCGAGCAGCCGCGCGAACGTCGCGTCGTAGGCGGTGACCATGCAGATCTTCTGGCCGATCTGCTTGAGCCGTTTCAGCGTGTGGATGGTGACCTTGTCCTTCACGGTTCACCTCCTCGTCATCGAGTTGTCTTCACCACCTTCTGTCAGCGTCCTCTTCACCGCCCCGAAGGGTCGCCGTGAGGGCTGACAGAAAGGCGGGCCTTCGTGCCACGAAGACCCCCTTGAGTCTACCGTCCGCTCTCACGGCGTGCACACCGGACCCGGGCGCGTCCCGCACCGGACAAAACGCCTGTGTCACCATGGTGTTAGCGGTGCTTAGAGGCCGCCTGCCTTACGGCGCGGCCTTCTTGCTCGACAGCGGCAGGTAGTGCTGCGTGCCCTTCTTCATCTTGCGGATCACCCCGAGCAGGTTGTCGAGGTCGGCCTCGTTGTTCACGAAGTCGATGTCCGAGGTGTTGATCACCAAGAGCGGCGTGTCGCCGTAGTGGAAGAAGAACTCGTTGTACGCCTTGCAGAGATCTTCCAGGTACGTCGCGTCGAACTTGCGCTCGAACTCGCGGCCGCGCTTCTTGATTCGGTACAGCAAGACGTCGAGCCGCGCCTGCAGGTAGATGACGAGGTCCGGCTTCGCCACGCGCGCGCCGAGCGACTCGTAGACGCGGTCGTAGAGCGCCAGCTCGTTCCGGTCGAGCGTCAGGCCCGCGAAGATGCGGTCCTTGGCGAACAGGTAGTCCGAGACAGTGACCGAGTTGAACAGGTCCTGTTGAAACAGATCCTGCTGCTGCCGGAAGCGCGAGAGCAGGAAGAACATCTGCGTCTGGAACGCGTACTTGGCGCGATCGCCGTAGAAGCTCGAGAGGAACGGGTTCTCCTCGACGACCTCCATCACGCGGCGGCCGTCGAAGCGCTGCGCCAGGATGTTCGCCAGGCTGGTCTTGCCGACGCCGATCGGCCCTTCTACAACGATGTAGCGGTGGTCCATCGAGCCCCTGCCCAAACGCTCCAAGGCCGATTTGTCGGCCCCCAAACGACTTCGGGGCATACAACCATGCGACCGGCACGGGTGCAATGCCCGAAAATGTAAATGATCTCAGCGGCTTACTTGA
>CAZEDU010000054.1:9231-32587 GCA_964511185.1 uncultured Myxococcaceae bacterium
CGGAACAGGCAACGTCACGTATCGTCATGCACGGTCGGTCTTCCGCCGACGGGAGGGGCTCAAAACCACGTGACGAACGGCGTCAAGAAGAAGGTGGTGAACCTCACGGTCGACCCGGCTCAGCCCGCTGGGGTCGTCGATGAAGTGGCAGCCAGCCCGCTGTACGGCGTCGCGATGCTCAAGATCGCGATGGAGCTCAAGAAGCCCGACGCGGGACCTTTGGAAGACATCCTTCGTGGCGTGCTGAAGAAGATGAACCTGCCGGAAGAGGACTTCCGCACGTTCCTCGCCAAAAACGGCGGCCTGCTCAAGGCCATCGCTCAGCGCCGGCGGTACTGATGCGCAAGCGGCGAGTGCTCCCAGCCGAGGTGATGGAGCGGGCCGAGCGCCTGGCGCAGACAGCGCAGCGCGCGTCGACCCGCCGGCCGCCCGCGCCCCCTCCTCCGCCTCAGCCACCGAAGCGGCGCCTGGCGCGCGAGAAGGTCCTCGCCGCGCTCAAGCGCCTGCACCCGATGGACTAGAGCCGTCACGGCAGCGCGCGCTCGAGCGCGGCGAACTCCTCGGGGCTCAACGTCTCGGCCCGGCGGCCGCCGTCGATGCCCGCGCGCTTCAAGGCCTGCGCGAGGGCGTCCGGCGTCGCGAGCGAGCGGTTCGACTTGAGCGAGTTGAGCAGCGTCTTTCGCCTTTGCGCGAAGCCGGCCTTCACCAGCTGCTTGAAGCGCTCGTCGCTGGTCACCTGCGCGCGCGGCGTGGAGAGCCGGGTGAGCTTGAGCACCGCGGAGTCGACCTTGGGGGGCGGGTGAAAGTGGCGCGCGGGCAGGTCGAACAGCGACTCGATGTCGAAGTAGAGCCCGAGCAGCACGCTGAGCAGGCCGTAGTCGCGCCCGCCGGGCGGCGCGGCGATGCGGTCGACGACCTCCTTCTGCAGCGTGAACACCGCGCGCGTCACGTGGGCGCGCTGGTCGAAGAGCTGAAACAGAATCGAGCTGGTCAGGTGGTACGGCAGGTTGCCCGCCACCGCGACGGGCGTGGTGCCGGCGGTCTTCGCGAAGTCGAGCTCGGCCGCGTTCGCCGCCACCACCGTCAGCCGCTCGGGGGCGAGCTTCTCGAGAATCGGCACCAGGTCGCGATCGCGCTCCACCGCCACCACGCGCGCGGAGGTCTCGAGCAGCGCGGTGGTCAGGTGTCCCAAGCCCGCGCCCAGCTCGACCACCGTCTCGCCGGGAGAGAGCGACAGCGCGCGGGCGATGCGCTGCAGCACGTCGGGATCGCCCAGGAAGTTCTGCCCCCAGCTGTGCTTGGCCTTGAGACCATGCCGCTGAAGAATCTCGGAAGGCTTTTCCATCACAAGCGCCACGCCGGGTCGGGGTTCAAGTCGAGGCTCGACGTCTGGCCGCGGCGGTGCGCTTCGTAGCCCGCCACCGCGATCATCGCGCCGTTGTCGGTGCACAGCTTGGCGGGCGGCAGGAACAACTCGAGCCCGCGCTCCTGCGCGCGCTCGGCGGCCAGCGCGCGCAGCCGCGAGTTGGCCGCCACGCCGCCGCACAGCACCAGCGTCTTCGCGCCCAGGTTGCGCGCGGCGTTGATCACCTTGCGCGTCAGCGCGTCGGCGACGGCCTCTTGGAACGACGCGCACAGGTCGTGGAGCGCCTGCCCTTCGGGGACACCGCCGCGGCGCCGCACCTCGGTGAGCACCGCCGTCTTGAGGCCCGAGAAAGACCACTCGATGAGGTCTCGCTCCGGGAGCGCGCGCGGGAAGCGGATCGCCTTCGGGTCGCCCTTCTGCGCGAGCTGATCGATCGGCACGCCGCCGGGGTACGGCAGGCCGAGCACCTTGGCGACCTTGTCGTAGGCCTCGCCCGCGGCGTCGTCGCGCGTCGAGCCGACCAAGCGGTAGTCGCCGAACGCGCGCACGTCGTAGAGGCTGGTGTGGCCGCCCGAGACGACGAGCCCCAGGAACGGCGGCTCCGGCGCCGGCTCGGCCAAGCGGATCGCGAGCAAGTGGCCTTCCAGGTGGTTCACGCCCACCACCGGAATGCCGCGCGCCCACGCGAGGCTCTTGGCCACCTGCACGCCGACGAACAGCGCGCCGATGAGGCCGGGCCCCGAGGTGACGCTGATGAGGTCGATGTCGTCGAGCGACTTGCCGGCCCGGCGCAGCGCTTCGTCGATGACCGGCATCACCTGCACCACGTGGTTGCGGCTGGCGAGCTCGGGCACCACCCCGCCCCAGCGGCGGTGGATGTCGATCTGCGTGGAGACGACGTCGGACAGCGCGCGCCGGCCGTCTTCCACCACGGCGGCCGCCGTCTCGTCGCACGAGGTCTCGATGCCCAAGGTCAACACGGAGAGGACCCGTAGCATCGCCGTCCGCACGGCGCCACCCGCACCGCTCTATGGCGCTTCGACCTGCACCGGCACCGGCAAAGGCTCGCTGCGGGCCAGGCGCTGGACGTGCTCGTGCTCCCGCGCGGCGAGCACCCGCATCGCCTTCAGCCCCGGAAAGCAGGCGGACTTGAGCTCGTGCCACAGCCCGTTCTCAGAGCCTTCGAGCGGCGCGACCGAGGGCTCGTGCGCGACCAGGCCGTAGAGGCCGTCGCCGTCGGCGAGGAGGAGCCCGCGCTGGCGGAGGATCTGCGCCTTCTTCGAGGAGAGGAACTCGACCCGACAGCGCGGGTGGTTGGCGGGCGGCTTGAAGGTGCAGCCCCACCGCCGCTTGTAATGGAACAGCCCGTTGCTCAGCACCGGCGGGGTCGGCCCCAGGCTGAAGGTGGAGAGCTTGTGCTCGCGCGTCATCTGGATGGCGTGGTCGTCGACCAGGATGTTGATCGACTTGAGCAGCTTGGGATCTCGCTCCACCACGTCGGTGCGGTAGCCGAAGCGCAGGCACTCCGCCCGCGAGTGCACCTTCGACACGACGAGCAGGTAGCCGCCGATGATCTCCTGGTCGCGCTCGAGGAAGTACAGCTCGCTCGTGCGCATCAGCCGCTCGAAGTACTCGAACTCGGGCAGGTGCGACTTGTCTCCATGCCGCGACTTGGTCGCCGGCACCATGAGCTCGTCGTAGAAGAAGCGCAGCTCATCGGCGCGATCGGACTTGCGAAAGCGCATGCCCAGCTTGCGCGCGCGGTTGAGCGCCTGCCGGTGCTTGAGCGCCACCCGCTCGCGCACGTAGGTGTCGGGGCACGAGCCGGGGTCGAGCTCGGCGACCACCACCGTCGACAGCCAGTGCGCCCCCTGCCCGAGCCCCTGCGGCCACAGCTCGTCGATCACCGCCACGTCGTCTTCTTCGCGGCGCGCGGCCATCGCGGTCTCGTAGGCGTTCCACGCGGTGGCGGGCCCTTCGTGCGTCAGCTCGCACGGGCCGGGAAAGAAGACGGTGCACAGGTCCTCGGCCAGGAAGCGGCGCCCCACGAAGAGCACGGTCAAGCGCGTGCCGCCGGGGATCAACTCCCCGCGCAGCCGGTAGAGCCCGTACGAGGAAGGCTTGAGCCGCTCCAGCCCATCGCGTAGCGCGAACTGCCAGCGGCGCAGCGCGGCGACACACCGCCGCTTGAGCGAGTCGAAATGCAGCCGGGTCGCGTTCATTCACACGAAGTTTAGCTGGCATTAGGCTGAGCGAAGAGAACCCGACCCATCGAAAAAACAAGAGTCACCGGCCGCTCAACCGACTCAACCTCAGTGTTCAGCCCAGGACGTCGCGCTTCGCGGAGATTTCACATGTCGCAGGTCGACCCAGCATCGCCGCCGCTGTGCGCCTTGGGCGCCGAGGAGGCCACCGCCTTTGGTCAGCGGCCCGTGGTGTTTCACCACCGCCTCCACACCTCCGCGCTCTTCACCGACGACGCGTTGGCGGCGCTGCTCGATGCCCACCCCAGGGACGCGCTGTTCATCCATTCCATGGGCACCGACCCGGCGCGCTCGTCCGATTGGCGGTCGGGGAGCGCCGGCGAGCGCAGCGGCGCCGAGCTGCTCGAGGCCACCCGGCAGGGCCGGCTCTGGCTCAACATCAAAAACCTGGAGCGAACGCACGAGGGCTTCGCGGCGCTGGCGGAGGGCCTGCGCGCCGCGCTCGACGCCAGCGTGCCGGGCCTTCGGCCGCACGACGTGCACACCACGCTGCTCATCTCGTCGCCCAAGGCGCTCGTGTACTTCCACGCCGACGCCGAGCCGAACGTGCTCTGGCACCTGCGGGGGAAGAAGCGCGTCTTCGTCTATCCGCCGGACGAGCGCTGCTTGAAGCGCGAGGACCTGGAAGTCATCTTCAGCCGCGAGTCGCACGAAGAGCTCCCCTACTCGCCTTCGTTCGACGCGCTCGCGCAGGTGTTCGATCTCGAGCCGGGACAAGCGTTGAGCTGGCCGCACAACTCGCCACACCGCATCGAGAACGCCGACAGCCTGAACGTGTCCTTCTCCACCGAGTTCTACACGCCCGCGGCGCGGCGAAAGGAGCGCGTGTACTGCGCGAACCGGCTGTTCTCGCGGCTCACCGGCCTCCGCTTCGACGCGGTCGAGACGCGCGGTCCGAGCGCGAGCGCGAAGGTCTTCACCTACCGCGTGCTGCGCAAGCTCCTCGCCGGCCGCAAGCAGTACAAGCAACACACGGCGACCTTCGTGGTCGACCCGGCCGCTCCGCTCGGGCTGAAAGAGGGCTGACGGCTACTGCGCGTCGCGCAGCATGGCGCGAATGTCCTCGGCCACCGGCCCGGTGGGCTCGAGCAACAAGAAGCGCTTGTACGGATCCCACGCCTTGTCGTTGTTGCCCACGGCTTGGTGCGCCATGCCGAGCGCCAGCCACGCGCGCGCGTTCTGCTCGTCGATCTTCACCGCCTTCTCGAGCAAGCGGATCGCCTCTCGGAAGCCCGTGCTGTTCATCACCAGGCTGATGCCGACCCCCGCCTGCGCCTCGGCCGAGTCGGGCTTCAGCGCGAGCGCTTTGCGGTACTCGGCGAGCGCCGGCTTGTAGCGCTCGGCCTGGATCGCCCGCTTGGCTTGCTCGATGTGCTTGGCGAACCTCGCCTCCGTCGGATCGACCTCGGGCACCTCGGCTTTGGGAGGCTCCGCTTTGGGAAGCTCCGCCTTGGGCGGATCCGGAGGCTTGGGCACCGCTACCTGGGGTGCCTCCGCGACGGGCGCCGCGGCCTTCGGAGGCTCGGGGCTGGGTGCTGGCGCCACGGCGGCCTCGACCGGGGGCGCGGGCTCTGCGGGGGCTGGCGGGGTGGGCTCGGAGGACACGCGCGGGACAGGGGCTTGCTTCGGAGCCTCTCGGCCGAGCCAGAAGTAGCCGCCCGCGCCGGCGGCCAGCAGCGCCACCGCCGCGACCACGAACGGCCAGCGCGTGTGCGGGATCGCGTCTTCTTCGGCTGGGTTGACGGGGATCTCTTCGGTGCGCTCGTTGGGCCCCAGCTTGCGCCGCGCGGGCGGCAGCTGGTGGAGCACCGGCCCCGGATGACCCGGGTACGGCGGGAGCGCGAGCTGCGGCTTGTCAGACTCCGGCGGCGCGGGCCAGTGGGGCTGCTCTTCCTGCAGCGTCAGGTCCTCCGCGGTGAGCGGCGGACGCGGCGGCAAGGGCGGCAGCTCGATCTTCTCGAGCGCGGCGCCGCCGAACACGGGCGGCTTGGTGAGCGGCGGCGGAGGCGGTGAGGCGACGGCGGGCGTCGACGGCGGCGGGGGCGGGGGCGGCGCGACCTCGGCGCGGCCGCCGGCGGACCACGACGGCACCGGCGCCCACGTGGAAGGGCCGCTCAGGCTGTCCAAGTCGGTGCGGCTCCACTCCAGAAAGCTCGCCCGAACGCGGTCGAGCTCGCTGTGCGAGGGCGGCGGAGGCTCGACCAAGAACTGCGAGTTGCGTCCGGTCTCGTGCAGCGGCGCCATCGGGTCGACGCGACGCGGCTTGGGCGAGAACATGATCACGTTCGCGTTGTGATCGCCGTTGGTGACAGGCGGCGCGCGCGGCGGCTCCGGCACGACCTCGATGGGAATGAGCGCCGGCTCGGCGTTCGCGGCGAGCGGCATCTGCGGCTCTCCCGAGGCGGCGAGCGGCGGCACCGCGCGCAAGGTCATCGCCGGCGGCACCGACGGCGCGATGGGAGGCATCACCGGCGCGACCGGCAACGGCTCGGGCACCGCCTTCAACGCGGGCGGGGGCGCGGCGGGCGAAGGCAGCGGCACGGCCGCGGCAGACGCCGGTGCCGGCGGAGGCGCCGGCGGCGGCGGGTGGAGCGGCTCGTCGGGCTCGACGCGCGCCGGCTCGGTCTGCTTGAGCCACTGCTCGATGCCCGGCTTGGGCGGCTCGGCGTCCTCGGGCGAGCTGGCGCCGAGCTCGCGAATCAAGCCTTCGAAGTAGAGCTTGCTGATGATGCCCAGCGCGGCCAGGTCCTCGAAGTCGGAGTCGTCGACCACGCGCGAGAGCGAGCGCTTGCCGTCGAAGAGCCGCAGGAGCCCGTTCACCTCGTCGGGGATTTCGGAGAGGCGGTCGGCCAGCTGGCGGTAATTGATCTCGAACACCGTCTCGACCGGCGGCAGCTGCTCGAGCATGCGGCCCCACTCGTCGACGCGGCGCATGCCCTCCATCAAAAGGCCCTGGGTGGAGACCTCGATCCGCTCGGGGCGTTCGACCGGCACGAACTGCACCTCGAACTTGCCCTCGAACGTGTTGAGCATCCGGTAGAAGGCGTTCTCGCCTTTCAAGCGCCCGAGCTCGGCGTCGATGACCTTGCCGTCCTTGAAGAAGATGGTGCCGGTGCGCTCTCCGTCGAGCCGGATCGAGCCGGTCTTGCGGCCGATCTCGAACGTCTGCACCAGGTCGACCACGCCCATGTCGGCCAGGTTTCCCGAGAAGCCCGCCTTCGTCTCCTTGCGCTCGATCCTCTCCTTCTCCGCCTTCTGGAGGATCATCTTCACGCGGGTGACGATCTCTTTGATGTAGATGGGCTTGGTCAGGTAGTCGTCGCCGCCCAGCTCCAGGCCCTTCACCTTGGCCTCGACCGACTTCTGGTTCGTCAGGAAGACGAAGGGGATGTGCTTGTACTTCTCGTCCTGCTTGAGCGAACGGCACAGCTCGAAGCCGTCCATCTCGGGCATCTTGGTGTCGGCGAGCACCAGGTCGGGCGGACTGATCGCCACCTTCTCGAGCGCGTCTTTGCCGTGAACAGCGGTGGTGACGGAGAAGCCGGCCTTCTTGAGGCTGACCTCCATGACGCGCAGACTTTTGGCGTCTCCATCGACCAATAGCAGATGCTGCTTGGCCACGCGGCGTTCGCCTCTTGTCGGGAGTGAGCGGCAACTCATGATCCCGTCCCGCACCGAAGGCTGTCAACGTTCACGACCGTTTAGCGTCCGGAGTTGCTTGACAGTTCCACTGTGGGACGGCTTTGTGTGGGTGTGATGGTGACTCCGCAGCGGCGGCACGCGCGCAAAGCGATTCCAGTCGACTTCCGCGGCACAGATGGAGACGGTGTAGGCACGCTCGTCTTCGAGGGCGCGGATCTGTCGCCGGGCGGCACCTTTTTGAAGAGCGAGGTGCTGCTCGAGGAAGGCGAGCGGCTGTGGCTGGAGTTCCATGTGCCCGGCGTGCCGAAGGCGCTCAAGGCGCAGGCGCGCGTCGCGTGGGTGCGCCGCTTTCCGACCGAGCCGCAGCCCGCCGGCATGGGCGTGGAGTTCTTGTCGATGCCCGACGAGGACCGCGCGCTGTTGCAGCGCTACTTGGGGGAGTGAGCGCTACCGGAAGAAGCCCTTCTTGTTCGGGTCCTTCTTCTTGCGCATCTCGATGAGCCGCAGCTCCTGGTTCGCCTCGAGGTGCTTGGGGTTCGCGCGCACGCAGTCGCGGAAGTGCTTCTCGGCCCGGTCCATCTCGTTGGCGAGCCGAGCGAGGACGCCGAGCTGGTAGTGCGCGCGATCGCACGTGTTGTCGGCCTTCACCGCGTCTTGCAGCATCTGCTTGACGCGCGGGGCCTCGTCGCGCCGAGTCGCGTCGGAGTGAATCGCCCACGCCGCGGCGGACAGGTAGATCGCCTTCCCTTCGAGCTTGTGCGCCTGCAGGAAGAGCTCCTCGGCCTCGCGGAACTCGCGCTTGCGCATGTGCAGCTCGCCCCGCTTGAACAGCTCGGCGGCTTCGGCGGCGACGCGCTGGTGCTTCGGCACGCCCGCGAGCTCGATGGCCTTCCTCAGCGAGTCCTCGTAGACCTTGCGCTTGTCGGGGTCGTAGAGGACCTCGTACGCCTCGCGGATGGCCTCGAAGACGGCCGTCATCTGGCTCGCCATCTCGCTCAGGCTCGGCGGCAAGCGGTCGGGGTGGAAGCCCTTGGCCAGCTGCAGGAACGCGGCTTTGACCTGGTCGCGCGTGGCACGTGGATCGAGGCCGAGCACCGAGAAGTGATCGGCGTCGGCCTTCAGCGCGGCGAAGCGCTGCTCGATCTGCTTGGCGAGGTGGATTTCGTCGCTCGTCCGCTCGGCCGCCGCCGGAGCGGTGTCGGGCACAGCGGCAGGCGCGGCGTCGGGAGCGGTGACCGGCGGAGTCGCCGGCGCGGCGGGCCGAGGCCCCAAGGTGCCGAGGTTTTCCATCGCCCGCCGCAAGAGACGCTGCCGCCGAATACGCGCGGCCTCGGCTGGATCTGACGGATCGCCTGCCAAATCTTCCTCGCCCCAACCCCACTCGTCCAACGCAGGGTCGTTCGGGTCGATAGTCTGGTTCGTCAATGGGCGGTTGTCACTCGCCGTGAGGCTGGAGGCTTCGGGCGCGACGCCGGTGTAGGTGTTCTCGAGTGGCTCGACGGTCTCTTCGAGCGGCTCGGGCGGCTCGGTCCAGCCATCCGCGGGAGGCCCCATCGCCGCGGCGGCCTCGAAGCCGGCAGCGGACATCGAGAGGCTGTCGGTCGGCGACACGGACCAGAGGTCGTCGGGTAGCGACTGGGGCGCGTTGGGCAGCGGCTCGACGAGCTCGGTCTTGGGATCGGTCCACTCTGGCGCGGCCGCGGCCGGCGGCTCCTCGGGGAGGAGGTAGTCGGTGACCGTGGGGACCTGATGCCAGCTCTCTTCGATGTCGAGCGGCTCGGGCACGGCGAGCGAGGCGGCGTCGAGCACCGGGACGGAATCGGCCGCGGGGTCGAGGACCGCTTCCGGGCTCAGCTCGAGCGTCGGAACTGCCTCGGGTGAGGCCGGGGCTTCGTCGAGCCAGCTCTCGCCTTCGGTCGCGCCGGAGCGGCGAAGCGCCTCGTTCATCTCGCGCACGAGGTCTTCCTGAGCACGCTGGCGCGCCTGGTTCATCGCCTCCGCGTCGCCGGTGGAGTCGATCTCGGCGGTGTCGCTCCAAGCGGGTTGCGCGGACGGTGGCTCGGCTGGAGCTGCGTCGAGATCCATCGCGCTCGCGTCGAGCGTGGGCATCTCCTCTTCGGTCACGGCGAGGGTTGGCGGTGGCGCGGCGGCTTCCTGCTGGAGCCGCGCTTGCTCGGCAAGGCGCGCCGCTTCGATCTGTCGCGCCTCTTCGGCGATGCGTGCTTCTTCGGCCACGCGCGCTTCTTCAGCTAGGCGCGCTTCTTCGGCGATGCGTGCCTCTTCTGCCAGGCGCGCTTCTTCAGCCAGGCGCGCTTCTTCGGCGATGCGTGCCTCTTCAGCCACGCGCGTTTCTTCAGCCAGGCGTGCCTCTTCAGCGATGCGTGCCTCTTCGGCCAGGCGCGCTTCTTCAGCGATGCGCGCTTCCTCGGCCTGCCGCGCCTGCTCGGCGATGCGTTCTTCTTCGGCCCGTCTGGCCTCCTCGGCCAACCGCTCCTCTTCGGCCCGCCGCGCTTCCTCCGCCAGCTGCGCGGCCTGCGCCAACTCGGCGTCCCGAGCTGCCTGCGCCTCGGAGGCCTCTCGCGCGGCCGCGGCCTCCAACGCCTGCGCCAATGCGTCTTCCTGCTCCTCCTGGAAACGAAGCCGCTGCTCCTGCTCGGCGAGCTCCTGCTGCGCTTGCGCCAGGAGCGCCTGCTCCCGCGCGGCGAAGTCGGCCTCGCTCAGCACCTCGATCTTTCCATCGAGCGCGAGCAACTTGAGCAACGCGAGCTCCTCCCACGTCGCATCGCTCGGCTGCCGAAAATCATCGAACCCGGCGATGAACGCACGCTCGCGATCGCCGCTCAGCCACGTTTCACACGCCGATACATCGGGACAACGAAACCGCTGCGCGGTCCACGACGCGTCGAGCGACAGCGCGAAGGCGGCCTTCAGCGCGCGCAGGCCGTCGAGCTGCCCGGACACGACGACGGCACCTTCCTCGAACGTCGCGCTCTCGGCCACGCCGACGACCTTCCGCACGCTCGCGAGCAGCTGCTCGGCGATCGCTTCGCTCTCGCTGGTCTGAAACTCGCCGAAGGACTCTTCCTCAAGCGCCCCGGCCTCCCCCCGCGACCACAGCACGTCCAGCTGCGGCGCCGACAGCCGCCCCGCCTGCACGAGCGCCTGCACCTGGCTCTGAAAACCAAACTCGAGCCGCGCCCCGACCAGATTGCCGTCTTGCACGAAGAACCGAGCGGCACGGCCACCCGAAGTCACGGTGAGCGACCCGGTGGCTCGCCCACGGTACGCCTGGTACAGCGTCTCGGCCGCCAATGCGGAGGACATGGGCTACAGAGTCTAGACCTGCTGGAGTGCTGCTCCAAAGCTTGGGACGGCCGGGGACAGTCCCCTTCGGGGACGGTCCCCTGTTACTGGAGCTGGCGGAGGGCTTCGTAGGTGGCGATGCCCACCGCGGTCGAGAGGTTGAGCGAACGGCGCTGCGGCAACATGGGAATCGCCGCGAGCTCGCCGATGCCGCTGTCGAGCACCGCGCGGGGCAGCCCCTCGGTCTCCGAGCCGAAGACCAAGTGGTCTCCTTCCTGGAATGACACCTGGTAGAGCGAACGCTCCGCGCGCGCGGAGAACAGCACCCGCCGCGCCGACGGGTACTCGGCGACGTAAGCTTCGAACGAGGGGAAGCGTTTCACGAAGACTTTGTCCCAGTAATCCAACCCCGCTCGCTTGAGGTCCTTGTCGGCGATCGAGAAACCCAGCGGCTCGACGAGCAACAGCTTGCAACCGGTGACCGCGCACAGCCGCGCGACGTTCCCCGTGTTGGGTGGAATCTGAGGCGCGACGAGCACGATGTGGAGCGGATGTGCGAGCGGTCGGAGCATGATGTAAAGGGCGCCAGCATGCGCCTGCAGGTGGTCAATACGACACGAGACAAGATTCTGGCCGACCGGGTCGTGAAAGCGACTACCTTCTTCGCACGGTTCATCGGGTTGATGGGACGACGCGAGCTGCCGATGGGCGAAGGACTGCTGCTCGACCCGTGCAATGGCGTTCACACCTTCTTCATGCGCATTCCAATCGACGCGGTCTTTCTCGATGGACAGGGGCGAATCGTGCGGCTCTTCCCTGCCCTGCCACCCTGGCGCATGACGCCCGTGTCCTTCGACACCCGCCAGGTGCTCGAGCTCCCGGCGGGGACCTGTGCCGCGAGCGAGACAGTGGAGGGGGACACGCTGCGCTTCACGCCGCTCAACGGTTTTGACCCGCCGGGTCACGGGCGAGTAACTTCATGACGATCGAACCGGTTCCGGACATGCGACTCGAGGCTGCGGGCACCACCCACGTCGGCATGAAGCGGAACCACAACGAAGACAATTTGCTCATGTTGCCGGAAGAGGCGCTCTTCTGCGTCGCCGACGGCATGGGCGGCCACTCGTCCGGCGAGGTCGCCGCGCAGCGCGCGATCGACGAGCTCGCCGAGTTCTTCCGGCTGACCGCGCGCGACACCGAGGCGACGTGGCCTTACAAGATGGACAAGACGAAGAACTACGATGAGAACCGTCTGTCCTGCGCCATCAAGCTCGCCAACGTGCGGATCTTCGAGCGCGCCAACGCGGATCAGAAGACGCGCGGCATGGGCACCACCATCGTCACCGTGCACTTCGCACAGCAGCACGCCTACGTCGGGCACGTCGGCGACAGCCGCGTGTATTTCCTGCGCGAAGGACAGCTCAAGCAGCTCACCGAAGATCACTCGCTGCTGAACGACTACTTGAAGGCGAAGAAGCTGACGCCGGAAGAGGTCGAGTCCTTCCCGCACAAGAACGTCATCGTCCGCGCGCTGGGGATGAAGGACACGGTGCAGGTCGACGTGATGCGGCTCGAGGTGAAGGACGGCGACACCTTCCTGCTCTGCTCCGACGGGCTGTCCGGCATGGTCTCCGACGCGGCGATCCAGGACATCCTGGCCAAGACGCCCGAGCTGGACCGCGCCTGCTCGCAGCTCATCGACATGGCGAACGCGGCGGGCGGCACGGACAACGTCACCTGCGTGCTCGCGCGCTTCCACGCGCAATGAGCTGGCTCACGCTCGAGAGGCGATGAGCTTCGGGCGGGTTGACCCTCGCGACGACCGGGGACGGTCCCCTCCCCTCGTTTAGGGGAGGCGCTCGCCCTCGCCCCAAACGATGCAGTCTTCCCACTGCGTGTCGGGCGGGAGCACGGCGTCGTCCATCACGGCCACGCGGTTGAGCCGACACCCGGCGCCGAGCCTCGCGTTGCGCCCCACCACCACGGCGGCGCCTAGGTCGACACGGCCCTCCAAAACGGCACCGGGCGCCAAGTACGCCGGGCCGCTGATGCGCGCCTCATCTGCCTGGACATCCTGCGCGCGCCAGCTCAGGCCTTCCTTCACCGCGCCGGCGAGCGGGTTCGCGTCGCCGAACCTCTCGAGCCGCGCGTGGCCGAACAAAGCGTCGCCCACGGTGCGCAGGTACCGCTCGGGCGTGCCGAGGTCCGACCAGTAGACCTCGGCCGGGCTGAGCACGTGCCCTCGCACGGTGAGCCCGCGCTGCAGCATCCGCGGATACACGTCGCGGTTGATGTCTTCGGGCCCGCTCGCGGACATGAAGTCGAACACGTCCGGGCTCATCACGTGCACGCCCGTGAAGTGCCACGGGCTCAACCCGATTCCGCCCGGGCCGATGCCGGCGATGCGGCGCACGAAGTGCGACGAATTGGTCTCGACCGCCGCGTAGCGCTCGCCTTCCGGCATCGGCAGCAGGACCAACGTCGCCGCCGCCTTCGACGCCACGTGCGCCTCCACCACCGGCTTCAAGTCGACCGAAAAGAGAATGTCGCCGTTCATCACCACGAACGGCGCGTCGCTCAGGAACGCCTGGAGCCCGCGAATGCCGCCGCCGGTGCCCTGGATGATCGGCTCGTGCACCACCGTCAACGGAAGCCCGAGCCGCGCGCACGCTTCCTCCGCCGTCTTCGCCATCACCTCGGGCAAATGGTGCGTGTTGATGCCCACCGCGCTCACGCCCGCGCGGGCGAGCACCGCCAGGTGGTAGCGAAAGAGCGGCTGCCCCAGAAACGGCATCGCCGGCTTGGGCCACCGCTCGGTCAGGGGCCTCAGCCGCGTGCCGAGCCCCGCGCTCAGGATCATCGCCTTCACGAGAGCTCGGGCACGTACTTGCCGACGATCGCGCGCAGGTCGGAGAGCTCGGGCCGCCGCGCGAGCGCGTCCTTCACGTAGCGCAAGGACGCCGGAATCGAGACCAGAAAGCCGGGGTTGCCTTTCACGCGGTGGATGAACTCGAAGCGCCCGGCGTCCTTCAGCTTGCGCTGCACGGTGAGCAGGTCGAAGAAGTCCTTGAACGCGCGCGCGTCGATCTTCTCCCCCGAGAGGCGCTCGAGCTGGGCGATGTACCGATCGAGCATCTTCTCCACGAACGGCCGCTCGAGCTCGACGTAGCTGTCTCGCAAGAGCGCGACCAGGTCGTACTGCCTGGGCCCCAAGAGCGCGTCCTGGAAGTCGATCACCACCAGCTCGCCGCCCTTCACCATGATGTTGCGGCTCTGGTAGTCGCGGTGGGTGAAGCCCTTCGGCTCGGCGGCGAGCGTCTTCGCGATGCGGCGGAAGATTTGATCCAGCTCGGCGCGCTCGGCGGCGGTCGGCTTCTTCCCGCTCCACCCCTCCATGCCCCACTCACGAAAGTGGTGCAGCTCCCAGTCGTAGAGGTCTTCGTCGAACGCCCGGCCGTACGCGATGCAGGACGTGTCGACCTTCGCCTCGGCGCTGGCGCGGATGCGCGCGAGCAGGTCCACCGCTTCGCCGTACAGCCGCTCCTGGTGCTTCCCACCCTCGAGCGCCTGCTCGAACGTCAGGTCGGTCAGGTCCTCCAGCACCATGATGCCGGCCAGCTCGTCGTAGTGAAGGATCTCCGGCACGCGCACGCCTAAGCCCTTCAGGTACCGGTGCACGTTGACGAACGGCAGCTCGGCCGGCGCGTCGCCCTTGGTCGCCTCCTCGCTCTTCTTCGCGGCGTCGGGCGGCATGACCATCACCACGTTGCTCTCCGGGAAGCGGCCGACGCGGTAGTACGAGCGGTTGCTCGCGTCGCCCTTCAGCTTGAGCACGGGGGCGTTGTCCGACGGGCGGCCGGTCGCTTTCTCCACCTGGAGCTTGAGGGCGCTTTCGAGGCTCATGTTCGTTTCAGCGGCAAGAGGTCATAAGGCAGCGCGACGAGCGTCGCGAAGCGGTGCACTTTGGGCGGGACGCGGTCCATCGAGGCCTGCGTGAAGCCGCGGTCGGCCACCACCAGGACCACCGGCTCCCCCTGCTCGTTGCGTCCCGGGGAGATGCGAAGGATGCCGGGCACGCCGAAGAGCAGCCGGATCGCCTCCTCCACGGCCGCCGCGAGCTCGGGGTCGCCCTGCTCGTCGGCGCGCTGCTCGTTCGGCTCTTCGCGAAAGAGCACGCCCGCCGGCTGCGCGTCGCGCAACAGCTTCATCGCGTCCGGCGGCTTCTCGTAGGGCGCCTTGCCGACCTGGGTCAGCGCGGCGGCGGCCGACGCGCGCTCGAGCCGCTCGAGGTTCGCGCGCATGGGGTCTTCCGCAGGGGACGTCCCCTGCGGAGCTGGCGGCGAGGTGGGCGGCTCGGTCGGGGCCTCCGCGGCTTCCTTGGCGTACGGCGTCCAGCCCTTCGAGGTCTCGACCGGCGCGCCGAGCTCCGGCGACGTGGGCGCGTCCGAGCCGACGTCGACGGGCTTGGCGCTCGTCGCGCCGCCGGCCGGTGCACCTTTCGGGGGAACCTTGTTCAAGAGGGCGCTATCTTACGCGGCTCGATGCGGGTGGACTACGGGAAGCGCGACTACGGACGGTGCCCCTGCGACGGCACGTACGAGAACCGCTTCGTCGAGGTCCGCATGACCGTGACCGGGAAGCTCCTGGTGCTCACCGGGGTGCCCCAGGGCGCCTGCCCTTCGTGCGGCAGCCGGGTCTACAAGCCCGAGGTGCTCGAGCGCATCGAGTCCCTGATGAAGGGGAAGCGCTTTCAGAAGACCACCTAGGGAGGCTATAGGTCCGCCGCCATGAACGTTCACGCCAACATCCTCAGTGCCATTGGCAACACCCCGCTGGTCAAGCTGAACAAGCTGGTCGGCCCCAACGACGCGACGGTGCTCGTCAAGTGCGAGTTCATGAACCCCGGCGGGTCGATCAAGGACCGGATGGCGCTGCACATCCTGGAGAAGGCGGAGCGCGAGGGGAAGCTCAAGCCCGGCGGCACCATCGTCGAGAACACCTCGGGCAACACCGGCATGGGCGTGGCGTTGGCGGCCGCGGTGAAGGGCTACAAGTGCATCTTCACGATGCCGGACAAGATGTCGACGGAGAAGATCAACCGGCTCAAGGCGCTGGGCGCGCAGGTCATCGTGACGCCGACCAACGTGCCGGCGGAGGATCCGAAGAGCTACTACGAGACGGCGAAGCGGCTGGCGCGCGAGACGCCGGGCGCGTTCTACCTGAACCAGTACCACAACCCCGACAACATCGAGGCGCACTACGCCAGCACGGGGCCGGAGATCTGGGCGCAGACCGAAGGCAAGCTCGACTGCTTCGTCGCGGGCTTGGGCACCGGCGGCACGATGAGCGGCGTGGGCAAGTTCCTCAAAGAGAAGAAGAAGAACATCCAGAACGTCGGCGCCGACCCGATCGGCAGCGTGTACCACGGCTACTTCAAGACGGGGAAAATGCCGCCGCCGCACGTGTACAAGGTCGAAGGCATCGGCGAAGACATGCTGTGCAAGGCGATGGACTTCTCGGTCCTCGACGACGTGCGGCAGGTGGACGATCGGCAGTGCTTCGTGGCGGCGCGGCGGCTCGCGCGCGAAGAAGGCATCTTCGCCGGCGGCAGCTCGGGCGCGGCCATCCACGTCGCCGTCGAGCTGGCGAAGGAGCTCGGCAAGGGCAAGACCATCGTCACCGTGCTGCCGGACTCGGGCTCGAGCTACATCTCGAAGTTTTATTCAGACGAGTGGATGCGCGACAACGGCTTCTCCGACGAGAAGGGTCCGGGCGCGACCGTCGGCGACATCGTGCGCCACCGCAAGGGCGAGGTTCAGTCGGCCCGCCGCGGCGACAAAATCGGCCAGGTGGTCGAGACGCTCAAGAAGCACGGCTTCAGCCAGATGCCGGTGCTCGCGGCGGACGGCAGCGCGGTCGGCATGATTCACGAGTACGACCTGCTCAACGCGTTGATCGCGCAGACGCACAAGCTGACCGACGTCATCGACCCCATCGTCGCGCCGCTGCAGGGCGTGGTCACCTCCGATACGTCGATCGCGAAGCTCCGCGAGGTGTTCGCGCAAGACAACGTCGCGGTGGTGCGCGACGGTCAGAAGGTGACGGCGATCGTCACCAAGATCGACCTCATCGAGTTCCTCGCGGGTCAGAGCTAGGGCGCGCGCCGAGCAGGGGGCCGACGACGAGTCGTCTTTTCACTCCCACGGGTCCGTTTCAGGCTCGACGGGCGGGAGCACAACGCGGGCTCCCAGGTGACTCGATTGACGTTCAGCTCGAAGCGGTGTCGCGCCCGGGCGTCATGCCCGGGATTCGCCTCGTTCATTCTCGATGGCGCGCGGTTGTCAGCCCGGCACCATTTGCGGATAGAAGGGCGCGAGACGATGCGACCTTCACCGACCGAAAACAAACGACGGCTGGCCTTAACGCTCACCTTCCTTGCGCTCGCGGCCTGCGCGGCGCCGGGCTCGCTCGACGAAGAAGAGGGTTGGCAGGCGAGCAACGAGCAAACCGTCAAGGGCGGGGGCTGCAGCAGCGTGCAGCTCGCCGGCTGCGAGCGAGGCATGTACGTCGGCCTCGATGCGACCGGCGTCGGGCGAATCTCGTTCGACTCGGCGACTCAACACCATCGCCACATCTTGGGCGATGAAGCCAACGAAGAGCGTCTGTTGTCGTTTGCCGCTCAGCACGGCGTTCGCGCGCTGACGCTCTACAACCTGATCTCGATTCTGGCCGACGAAGCGAAGGCCAAGCAGCTAGCCGCCTTCATGGCCAAGGCGAGGGGTCGCGGTATTCGAAAAATCGAGGCGGTGGGCGGCGCGTCGAGTGGGTTTTGGCAGCAGCTCGCTGCCTTTCACCAAAACAACGCTCGGTTCGACGGTCTGGTCACTGAAATCGAGTTCTGGAATGACTCGGCATCTTTCGAAACCTTCCTCGAGCGGCTCGAAGCGATTCGCGCTCTCGACCTGCGCAGGGCAGACGGCGAGGCCCTGCCCTTGGCTGCGTACGTGGGCTGGTTCGATGCGCAGCAAGCTGATCTTTTCATTCCCAAGGTCGATCGAGTGCTCATTCACGCCTACGTGAAGAATCCCAAAACTGCGTGGCGCTACGTGAGCCAGCGCGCGAGGTTCATCGACGCGGCGAACCAGGCGCACGGAGCGAAAGTGGAAATTGCGCCCATCTTCAGCGCCGAAGGCACCGAGTGGGCAGCAGGCAGCGAGCAGTTCATGGGAGATTGGCTCGCTGCCGGCGGCTCGCTCGAAGAGGCCGAGCACACCTTTCTCCTCGACCGTGAGAGCGAAAGCGCGCTGCAGCTGCGAACGAGCCGCATGCAGTACTACTCGTACTTCTTTCTCGACCGGTACCTGCGTTAGTGGGCTGCACGGGTCAGGGCTAGCCGTCTCCTTCTGAACGCGCCCGGCAGTTGTCATCTCGACGCTCGATGCACACCCATCGCCGACTGCCATGGGACAACTCGAGGTCTGGCCGGGCCATCCGTACCCACTGGGCGCCACGCTGCGCCCGAACGGCGTCAACTTCGCCGTCTTCTCCAGCGTCGCCACCCGCATCGAGGTCTGCCTCTTCGACCTGTCCGAGCCGAAGCGCGAGCTCGGCCGCATCGATCTGCGCGAGCAGACGGATCAGGTCTGGCACGGCTTCGTCCCCGGCCTAAAGGCCGGGACGCTCTACGGCCTGCGCGTGCACGGGCCCTACGAACCGACCGAAGGCCACCGCTGCAATCCGGCCAAGCTCCTGGTCGACCCCTACGCCAAAGCGATTCACGGCGAGGTCGACTGGAGCCAACCCGTCTTCGGCTACCAGGTCGGGAACGAGGACGACGACCTCATCCTGGACCCGACCGACAGCGCGCCGGGCATGCCGCGCTCGGTCGTCGTCGACGACCACTTCGACTGGGGCCGCGAGAAGCGCCCCGACATCCCCTGGCGCAAGACCGTGCTCTACGAGGCGCACGTCAAGGGCCTCACCATGCGCCACCCGCACGTGCCGCCCGAGCTGCGCGGCACCTACTTGGGCGTGTCGAGCCCGGCGATGATCGAGCACTACAAGAAGCTCGGCGTCACCAGCATCGAGCTGCTTCCCGTTCACGAGGCGGCCGACGACTCTTTCCTCGGCGAGAAGGGGCTGACCAACTACTGGGGCTACAACACGCTCGGCTACTTCGCGCCGTGGCAGCGCTACTCGAGCCAAGGCGCGTTGGGCGGCCAGGTGCGCGACTTCAAGCAGATGGTGAAGCAGCTGCACGACGCCGGCCTCGAGGTGATCCTCGACGTCGTCTACAACCACAGCTGCGAGGGCAATCACCTCGGCCCGACCTTGAGCCTCAAGGGCATCGACAACGCGGCCTACTACTGGCTGATGCCCGAGCGGCGCTACTACCTGGACTTCACCGGCTGCGGGAACAGCTTGAACGTCCCGCACCCGCGCACGACCCAGCTGATCGTCGACTCGCTGCGCTACTGGGTGCAGCAGATGCACGTCGACGGGTTCCGCTTCGACCTGGCGACCGTGCTCGGCCGCGCTGGAGAAGGCGCCTTCGACAAGGCCTGCGCGTTCTTCCAAGTCATCCAGCAAGACCCGCTGCTCTCCCAGGTGAAGCTGATCGCCGAGCCATGGGACGTGGGCTTGGGCGGCTATCAAGTCGGCAACTTCCCCGCGCCGTGGCGCGAGTGGAACGACAAGTACCGGGACGCGCTGCGCCGCTATTGGAAGGGCGACGAGAACCAGGCCGGCGAGGTGGGCTACCGCATCACCGGCTCGGCGGACCTGTTCTCGGGCCGCAGGCCGCAAGCGAGCATCAACTTCATCACCTCGCACGACGGCTTCACCCTGCACGACCTGGTGACGTACGGGCAGAAGCACAACGAAGCCAACGGCGAGCACAACCGCGACGGCTCCGACGACAACCAGTCGTGGAACTGCGGCGTCGAGGGCGAGACCGACGACGCCGAAGTGAACCGCCTGCGCGACCGCCAGAAGCGAAACCTGATGGCCACGCTGCTGCTGTCCCAGGGCGTGCCGATGATCTGCGCGGGCGACGAGCTCGGCCGCACGCAGCGCGGGAACAACAACGCCTACTGCCAGGACAACGAGCTCTCCTGGCTCGACTGGAGCCTGGACGAGCGCGGGCGCGCGATGCTCGAGCTCACCGCGCGCATGGTGCACCTGCGCCACGAGCAGCCGGTGCTCCAACGCCGCGCCCACTTCAAGGGCCAGCACCTGTGGGACTCGCGCTTCCGCGACCTCGCCTGGTTCCGGCCCGACGGCAGCGAGATGAGCAAGGAGGACTGGCAGAAGCCCTTCACCCGCTCCTTCTCGATTCTCTTGGGCGGCGACGCGATCCCGAACCTGGACGAGCAAGGCAAGCGCGTCAAAGGAGACGCGCTGCTCGTGCTGCTCAACGCCCACCACGCGCCGCTCTCGTTCCGCATCCCCGGGGCCGAGTGGGGCGCCGAGTGGGAGCTCATCGCCGACACCGCCGACGCGCGGCCCCAAGCGCCGAAGCCGCTCGCGGGGAGCAGCTTCGAGCTCGAGGGCCGAAGCCTCGCGGTCCTGCGCCACCCGCTCTAGCGGCGGCGCCCTTGGTTCAGCGCACCAGCCGTGGCGGCTCGACGCGCGGCACGGTCCACTCGCGCTCCGCCTCGAGCAGGAACGAGCGGCGGATGTCGGCGCGTGGCGGCGGCAGCGGCCACTTGGGCATGAGCCGCCACAGCACGCGCTGCATCGCCTTGGACCTGAAATAAAGCTCGTGGTCCCACTCGACTTCGGCCATCTCGAGCAGCGGCTCGACGAGCTCGGGAAAGCCGGCCGCGCGGGCCAGCCGGGCGGCCAACTCGTACTCTTTGATGTTCTGCGCCTCGAGCCGTGCGGCGCCGTACATGGGGAAGAACCAACCGCCGACCTGGCAGAACGCCGAGATGGCCTTCCCCACGGTCCTCATCTTCCGCTCGCGAAGGGGGTCCGCGGCGGCCCCGAGCCCGGCGAGCATCTTGAGCAGGCAGTGCCGATGGCGAATCTCATCGCGCGCGATTCGGCCGACCTCGGCGCGCTCCGCGGGGGACGTCAGGGAGTGCCGGTGCCCGATGTAGGCCAGCGTCGCCGCGAGCTCGCCCGAGTAGGCAAGCTGGAGGAGAAAGACGAGCTGCTCGCGGGCGTACGCCGCGCGCTCCCATTTCGGCTGCGGTGTGGGCTCGCCGGTTGCGTTGGGGGCTCGTATGACCGCGCGCTCGCTCATTCGAAGGTAGCCACCTTACGCCAGCCGCTTCGAACGTCCTTCTTCAATTTGCACTTAAAGCGCACGCTGCGGTGTCTATCGATCGTGAGACGAGTGTTAATCGGGTCCGTGGTGTTGCTGGGCTGTCTGGTCGGGGTTCTTTTCGTCTGGCCCACGAAGAAAGACGTGCCCGTCACGGGGTCGTTCGATCAACTCGAAATTGAGCCGAACGATCGCGCATTCGACGCAACGTTGATCCCATTCGGAAGGCGGGTGTCAGGCTTAGATGTATACGCTCGAAGTGACACCGGAAGAGGCCAACTCTTCCGCCGAGCGCGAGCCGAACGACGAGGTTGGGAACCGCCTGTCTATCTCCTACTCCCGGCCGACATACGACGCCTCGAACATGCCGCTTGCCCCGAACATGCAGCCGAATGTGAACTGCCTGCTCAGCGCTACTTCGACACCCCCAAGGCTCTGCTCGATAAGCTGCTTGCACCGGAACGCATAAAGGTGGATCCGATGGCGTTCGGGGGTTCGTGCCTCGCTGCAACAACCATCAATTTGAGTACCATCTGGTGAGCACCTCGGTCGGCTGGAGAATACGTTTTCCATCATCCATTTACCTCGTCGCTTCAGACATCGAGGCGCTGCCACTCAATTCACTTCAACGAAACCAAGTCCATCGCCCTGAAGACGTTTGTCGTCTTGGCGCATCTGGCAAATGAAACGCGCGCTCGGCTTCGCGATATTGCTGAAGCTCGGCCACCTTCCACTCGCATGGGCGCTACTCATGTCAGCGGTCCATGGGCATGCCCTTGACGAGTGGCCCTTCTCTCTCCTTCCTTGGTGGCGCCATATCACACTCATTTCGATGTATTGGATGTCTCTGGGCGTCCTGTTAATTTGGTGGCTGACTTTCGTCGCCACCAATCAACGATTCCGGCTTCTGAAGTCGCTCGCCATTTGGAATCTATGGCTATTGCCGACTTTTCTTTTGATTCCAGACCTTTTGTACACCGCATTCCCCGTACCTGGAATGCCGTTCTATGTCGCTGGGCAACAAGTATTGGAGTCCAGCTCAGTATCTCAGACCCTATTGGATAATCTATCGAAGGTTCAGATCGGTTCGTCGAGAGCTGAAGTACAAGCACTCGTCGGACCGCCCGTTGAGAGCTGGCGCGAAGGGGAGTCCTGGGACTACCTGTCATCCGCCGGGGGTGGCGCCGTTGGTGGTTGGTACGTCCGCTTCGAATTTGATGAAAGCGATCAAGTGCGGCGCCGAGGAATGCTCTTCCACTTTGATTAAATAGCGCTACGGGCGCGGCTCTTCGAGCACGACATCCGATCCAGGAAGTTATCTCACCTCGGCAAAATTGGTAAAAGCGCCGATCTCATTCGAGGGGTTTGTGAATTGGAGTAACACATGGGTGCTTGGGAAGGTGATTGGGCCGAGCGAATTGGCAATTTCGCCCGCCGCGAAGGCTACGCTCATATCTGGGATTATCTAATCGCCCATCCCGGCGTTCCGTTGACCACCGTGGCAGACGCGATTGGGGACGCGGCAGCGGTCCAAATTCACCAGCTCATCGTGAAACACTGCGTACCGAATCGAAAGGTGGGCGAGCTGATTCGCGATCTGATGGCGCGCAGCATTCGCGAAAATCTGCCGAAAGGTTGGGGCAAGGGAAATGACTTCAAGCATTCCCTAGCCATATCGGTAGACATTTTTCCGGAGCCGTACCATGCGCTCGCCTTCGAGATGGGCATTTTCCTCCTGAAAAGCAAAGACGTGCTACCACCTGGATGGCAGCCCGCGTCCGGTGACGATGAGATATTGCGCCGCGCCTATGATCGCGCCTTCGAGTCCCTGCCCGAGGAACGGCGGAAGATGATCGAATGCGGAGAGATCGAGCCGCAGCCCGGTGATGCGTATTGGGCAAAGATCGAGCCAATCTGGAAAGAGATCAGCATCTATGACGGCGAGGACACGTTCTTGGAGCGGTTCAAGTGCGTACAGCCCAAGATTGGCGATCTCTTTGCGGCTCACTGGTGTCAATCCGAGGTTCGCAACGGAGGCTTTCATCAGTTCTTCGTGAATGCGACCGGAGTGCTCGCACCCGAGGCGGCAGCGGGCTTTCGCGCAATCGGAATGCCTCGGTGCGCAGCGATCGTGACGGAGGCGATGGGCTTCTTCGATGACCCGTACCCAAGAGACCAGGGTGACAGGCAAGAGGCACTAGACGGCGAGTCGAATCCATTTGCGAAGCTGGACGACCGGTTCCACGAGTTACTGAACAAAGAAGCGGATGGCTTCTCTGTAGCCGCCGACAAGTACAGCTCGACGATTATCGGATCGCCATGGATTCAGAAGTGAGCATCACCTCGGCGTCGACTCGCAGGCGAAATTCGGTCGCGCCCCTGCGGGTCCGACAAGACGATCTCGGCGTTCTCGTTCTCATTGTGGATGCCGATGCGCCGTTGCACGACTTTGGAAGCTAGCGGACCGCCGCGAACGCCTGCTTCAGGTCGTCGATCAGGTCCACGCCGTCC
>CAZEDU010000055.1:0-11983 GCA_964511185.1 uncultured Myxococcaceae bacterium
CAATGCCGAGAGCGTCGAGGCTCTGTCGAACGCGCTGACAGAGCTCTCGAACACCGACGAAGCGCGCTACCGACGAATGTGCGAGGCGTCCGTGCGCATCGTTTCCAACTTCACGCTCGAGACCTGGGCGCGCGCGTTGAGCCACTGTGTCGAGTCGCTGCTCGTCGAGCAGGGGACGACGCGGTGAACGCCGCCGGCTGGCGCATCCTCCACGTGCTGCCGACGCGAGACCGCGCCTACGGCGGGCCGATTCGCGTGGCCGAAGCGCTGGCCACCCAGGCGCAGAGGGCCGGTGCCTACGCGGAGCTCTTCCCTGAGCCAGGCCGCAAGCGGACTATCGGCAGGTCGCTCTACTGGCCCGGCGTGTCCGGGATGGCGGCGCTCGCCCGCTCGGTCCGCGCGGCGACGCTCGTGCACATCCACGGGCTGTGGACCTTGCCGACGTCGGCCGCGGGGCTGTTCGCGCAGCGCTTCGAAGTCCCGTACGTGGTGACGCCGCACGGCATGCTCGATCGGTGGTCGCGCCAGCACAGCCGGACAAAGAAGCGGGCCTGGGCGATGCTCTTGGAGAACCGTGTGCTCTCGGGCGCGGCGGGGCTCCACTTCTTCAACGATGAGGAACGCAGTGAGGCCCTCGAGCTGGGGCTCACCGCACAGACATTCGTCCTCCCGAACGGCGTCGAGGCCGAGGACTTCCGGGGTCTGCCCGACCGCGGGGCGCTCGAGGCGCGCTGGCCGGCCACCCGAGGCAAGACCGTGGTGCTCTTCCTGGGCCGGCTGCACCCGAAGAAGGGGCTGCCGGTGCTCGTGGAGGCGCTAGCACATGCGGCCGAGCCGTCGCTACACACCCTCATCGCGGGGCCCGACGAGGGCGGTCACCGTGCGGAGGTCGAGCAGCTGGTCACGCGCCGTGGGCTGCGGAACGCGGTCACCTTCACCGGCGAAGCTGAGGGCGAAGACAAGCGCGTGTTGTTGGGTGGCGCGGACCTCTTCGTCCTTCCTTCTCAGCAGGAAGGGGACTCCATCGCCATCAAGGAGGCGCTGGCGGCTGGCCTCCCGGTCCTCATCACACCCGAGTGCCACCAGCGCGAGGTAGACGAGTGGAAGGCGGGGCTGGTTCTGCCGCGGACGGCCGAGACTTTCGCGCGGGGGCTGCGCCAGCTCGCGGCCGACCCGCGGGCACGAGCCGAGATGTCGGCGCAAGCCCAAAAGCTGGTGGAGGCGAAGTTCCGGTGGGCTACTCTCGGCGCGCGGCTGCTGGCAGAGTACGCGCGAATCCTCGAGCTCGGACGAGACGATGCTGGACAAGCTCAAAGCGGCCGCAGCGACGCCGTGGCGCATCAGCAATGAAGCTCGGCGCCTCGTCGCGTTGCCGGTGATTCGGCTCACCTTCGCGATGAACGGCATCGAGTGGGGGCGCGGCTGGCGGGTGTTCGGCGCGCCCATCATCCAGCGCCACGCGGGCAGCGAGATGGTGCTGGGAGACGGGCTCGAGCTGCGCTCGTGGCTGACCGCCAACCCGCTGGCGCCCGCCCACCCGGTGGTGCTGGCGACGCGCACCGGCCACGCCCGCCTGCGCGTGGGGGCCCACTGTGGCTTCACCGGGGCGACGCTCGTCGCGGCGAATCACATCGAGATTGGGGACCGAGTGTTGGTCGGGGCGAACGCCACCATCGTCGACACCGACTTTCACCCGCTCGAGGCCGAGCGGCGCCGCGCCGACATCCATGCAGGCGAGTCGGCGCCGGTGTTCATCGAGGACGACGTCTTCATCGGGATGAACGTGTTGGTGCTCAAAGGCGTACGGCTGGGGCGCGGCTGCGTCATCGGTGCGGGCAGCGTGGTGACGCACGACGTGCCCGCCGGAATGCTCGCGGCCGGAAACCCGGCGAAGGTGATTCGCCCAGTGGAGAAGTGAGCGCGTGCGCCTGCTCGTCATCAATCAGCACTACTGGCCCGAAATCGCGGCGACCGCGCAGATCCTCACCGACCTGTGCGAGGACCTGGCGCAGCTCGGCCATCAAGTGACGGTCGTCTGCGGTCAGCCGTCGTACCGCGACAGCGCGCAGCTCGCCGTGCGCGAGACGCACAACGGCGTCGACATCCTTCGGCAGTGGAACTACGCGCCGTCGAAGCGGACGATTCCGCGGCGGCTCGCGCACTACGGCAGCTTCTTCGTCGGCTCGCTCGTCCAGTCGCTTCGGGTGCTCAAGCCAGACGCGATGCTCGTGCTGTCGACCCCGCCGCTCTTGCTCGGCGCGTCGGGGGCGCTGCTCCAGCTCACCCGCCGGGTGCCGTTCATCTACTCAGTGCAGGACCTGTATCCAGACATCGCGCTCGACGTGGGCGTGTTGCAGCCTGGCTTGCTCGCGGACCTGGTCGGCGTGGCGTCGTCGCGGCTGTACCGCGCCGCGCACCACGTGGTGACGCTGTCGGACGGAATGGCCGAGAAGCTCACGAGCAAAGGCGTCTCCTCGAGCCGGTTGACCGTCATCCCCAATTGGGCGGACACCGACGCGGTCACGCCGCTGCCGCGGGACAACGCGTTCGCGCGCGAGCACGGGCTCACCGGCTCATTCACCGTGCAGTACTCGGGCAACGTCGGGTTGAGCCAGGGGCTCGAGCGGCTCCCCGCGGCGGCCGCGAAGCTGAAGGGCAAGGGGGTTCGGTTCGCGGTCATTGGTGACGGCAACGCGATGCCGAAGCTGCGCGAAGCGGTCGGGCGCGAGCGTGCGGACAACGTGGCGTTCATCCCGCCGCAGCCGCGGGCGCGACTGCCCGAGGTGCTGAGCGCGTGCGACGTCGGGCTCGTCACCATGCTGCGCGGGGTGGGCGCGGACCTGGTCCCCAGCAAGCTCTACGGCATCATGGCCGCGGGGCGACCGGTGCTCGCCGCGGTCGAAGGCTCGAGCGAGGTCGCGCGCGTGGTGGAGAGGTACAAAGCCGGCGTCGTGGTGAAGCCCGAAGATTCCGACGCCCTGGTGGCAGGCGTGGAGGCGCTTTGCTCCCTGCCGGGGGATGCGCTGCGCGCGATGGGCGAGCGGGGGCGTCGCGCCTGCGTCGACCACTTCAGCCGGCGCGTTTGCACCCGGCAGTACGACGCGTTGGCGGGCGCGTTGGGCCTGGGCGACCTGAGCCGCCCGGGCGGCGTCGAGGCGGGCCGCTTCGACGTGCTGGCGCGCACCGCGGCGCAGCGCTTCGAGCGGGTGCCGGCGGACTCGGCCGATGTTTGGCTGTACGCGCACGACCTCGGCCGGCCGGAGGAGATTCAGGAGCAGCTGCCCAAGCTGCCGCCCGGCCGCGTGCCCATCGTGTTCTTCTACGGAAACGACGACGCCGCGCCGCACCCAGTGAACGACGCGCGGGTGAAGTTGTTTCGCTCCTCGCTCTTCGCCTCCACGCGGTTGCCACACGAAGACGCGATGCCGGCGTTGTGCGACGACCTGATGGCGGGCAGGCTCGAGTCCTTCGAGCGCGAATGGAAGCCGGTGCCATCGATTGGCTTCTGCGGCTTCGTCGGGACGTCGCTCAAGCGCATGGCGTTTCAGGCGCTCGGGCTTCAGCAGAAGACGGACGGTCTCATTCTGCGAGAGCGGGCGCTGGCGACGCTCGAGAAGAGCCCAGGCATCGAGTGCCGCTTCATTCGGCGCGACAGCTTCTGGGGCGGCGCGATGGGCCGGTTTCACTTCGATACGCAGCGGCAAGAGCGCGTGCGCCAGGAGTTCATCGAGAACCTGTTCGGCAATGACTACGCGCTGTGCTGCCGAGGGAAGGGGAATTTCTCGTACCGCCTCTACGAAGCGCTGTCCGCGGGCCGGATCCCGCTCTTCATCAACAGCGACTGCGTGATGCCGCTCGCTGGTGAGGTGGACTGGAAGAAGCACGTGCTGTGGCTCGAGGAGAGAGAGCTGCCGCGCGCCGCCGAGCGGTTGAAGGCGTTTCACCAAGGGCTTGGGGCGGAGGGCTTTCGGGCGCTGCAGCGCGCGAATCGCGCGCTGTGGAAGGAGTGGTTCAGCCCCGAAGCGTACTATTTCCGTCTGCTCGACTCTCTGACACGCGGAGCGCGCGGTTGATTGTTCCAACGTTGTTCGTCGGGCTGGTCGTGGTGGCCACATTCCTGGTGGCCTACTCACGCCACCGCGACACGTTCCATCCGGCCGTCTTGATGTCGCCGATGCTCGGCTTTCACTACGTCTTCTCGCCCCTGCAGATCCGCGCGAACGACGGCTTCGTCGGCTTCCTGTCGGAGGAGATGGTCGAGCGCGCGCAGTGGATTCACTTCGTCGGCGTCTTGGCGTTCTGCTTGGGCTTGGTGGTGCCGGCGTTCAAGGTCGGGCGGGTTCGGCTCGCGTCGCTTCGCGACGACATCGATCGACGAAGGCTCCTGCAGGGTGCGGTCATCCTAGGTGTGGTGGGGCTCTCGAGCTTCCTCTACGGAGTCATCAACGTCGGCGGCTTCTTGAAAGCGTATGGCTCCGGATATGGAGGCGGCTGGGCCGAGTCTGGATGGGTGCGAGACCTCACGCTCTTGAGTCTCCCGGCGCTCATCCTCGCGAGCCTGAGCCGAGAGGGCCGCCGTCTCGTTTGGAAAGACATCCTGTTGATCACCGCCTTCGCGAGCCCGTTCTTGATTCACGGCCTATTGGGGGGGCGCCGCGGGCCCACCTTCCTGGTGATCGCCGGCACCGCGATGGTTCTTTATTTCTCGAGAGCGAAGCGGCCGTCGCTCGCGACCTTGGGCGTGGGAGGACTGGTCCTCGGGTTGCTCCTGCTCACCCTGGTGTCGAACCGTGAAAACGTATACATCGGTTCGGACTTCAGCATCGAGCGGTCGCCGACGGACTACTTCGAGGGGAGCTCCGGAAATGATTTCATTTACGGTGCTGGGCTCGTCTTGGTGGCTGACGAGACGCAGGACTTCAATTGGGGCGCGACGTATCTGACCATGCTGTTCGTCCGGCCCATCCCCAGGGCCGTCTGGCCGACGAAGTACCGAGACGCCGCTGAGTTCTTCAACACGCCGAGCCTCGAAGAGAACCTAGGGGTCGACATCCGCGCCTTTCGAGGCGTCCTCGGATGGACGGCGGCGCTGGGCTCGGCGCCTGGAATCGTCGGTGACCTCTGGCGCGAGCTCAGTTGGGGAATGGTGCCTGCGCTGTTCTTGCTTGCCTGGTTCTACGCGCACGCTTGGAAGCGGGCGGTGGCCCGGGCGGGGGCCTGGGTTCCAGTGTATTGCTTCCTCGCCAGCTTGAGCCTCTACCTAATCATGCAGACGCTCGAGGCGATGCTGTACCGCTTCCTCTTCGGCGTTGGGCCTATGCTTATCGCGCTGGCTTACGCTCGGGTTCGCTCGCGAAGCACCAAGGCGAATGTTGGTGTTCTGTCGATACCGGTTCAACCACGGGTGGAAGGCAAGGTTGGCTAGTTGGTCAATACGTGATCCGAAATACTTCGAACGCATTGTTTGAAGAGCCATTTGGAACGAGCAAATGGACTTCACCACCTGACCCGCCGGGTGCCCAGTCAACTCCTCCCGCTAGCTGAAGCTTCTTCGTGCTTCCGGAATTGTGCTTGAGGGTCACGTTTCCATTAATGATGACGCGGACGACCTTTCCGGCTGGAAAGTTTAACCAGTTATCGAAGTTGGTAGCAGAGCCCGGAGTCAGCGAAACCTCTTCACAACCCCAAGCCTGTATATTAGGCGCTTCGGAATTGATGGTTTGAAAAGAGGGCGCAGCGTCATTTGCGCTCGGTCGACCGCCATCAGACAAGCGGATGTACTCGTGCTGGACCCACTTGCCATTATCGACTCTTAGCCTGAGGCGCGTCGTATTATTGTTGATCAATCGAATCGCCGGAAGAGCAATACCAGTGGCGGATGCTGGCAAAGTGCAATGCTGTGTGGACGACCCATTCTGGATAAACTCGCAGATCTGTCCATCCTCGAACTTGTTGTAGTTTTCCACAGACAATGCAGAGTGAATTGTATTGTCGTGCCGGTCCCCACGTAGACTCTCTCGTTGTGGGGATAAATCGTGCCGCCGTTTGCTATGAATTGACCATCATAGTTCAGACCGGTTTGATATGTATTGTCTTCCCACTTGCCATGATATTCATTGTATTCGTCCATTCCACTTGGACTGATTCCGCCTAAGTCCCGAAACCTGTTCCGTCTAAAAAAGACTTTTGACGGCGATCCGGAGACATCTGAATTGAGGGCGAACCCCAGCGAAAAAGTAAGTCTTTTCGTTGTCGAAACCGCATTGTCCGTATAGATGCCGACTTCGTTGTCCTCCACTCGCACATTCTTGAGGGCGCCTGTTAGATACAGACCACGATAACATTCAACTTTGTCGACATATATTCTATTGTGATGCACGAATACATTATTGGGGCTGCCGTCGTAAAACGAAGAGATTCGAATGGATTCGACATCTGACATCGAATTCTGTCCACAGTCGTAAAAATCGTTCCCACAGATCTCGACGTTTCGTACAAACCCAATAACGAAAACACCACGGGCATAGCAGTCTCTAAATATATTTCCGTGACAGAGAAATGATCCCGGAGAAGCGACCGGAGAAGCACCTTGAGCGCCCTGTAAGATGCCTTGATAACAGTCGCTGAATTGACAATCTCGAACGATCATTTCGTGTTCATGATTGAATGTTTCAATGCCGTTTCCGATGTGGAGAAACCTCGAGTTCCTTACATACAAATCGCATGTTATAGAAAGGCCAGAGCCATATGAAAAACCAACATCACAATCATCGACATAGACGTTGTAGATTGGATGCGCGCTCCCGTAGAGCGGTTCGCCATGCCAGTTCTTTAGCTCGAGCCTCAGCAGACGCAATTCGTCCACATTGGATCCGTTGACGCATATTCCTTTGTGCGAAGCATCGACGTTGAGAGCGTAGGTGACGTCGTCGTACGAGCCATGCATGACCGGTGGACTGGCGTTGATTGAGTTCAACGGATAAGTTGAATCATCACGGGGGAGCTGTCCATCCAACGTTAGCATTTCAATTGTGACGTTCTTGCAGTTGTTCCCGATAAAAACGCCATGGCCGCGCCACGGGAGATCGGCCACTTCCCATTGGACAGTTCCGTCAGTCACTGTGCCGGTGAAAATTCCGGACGGCTCCGAAGCCGTCGATGCGGACGTGGTTCCACTGTTTGTTGCGCGATAGGTATGACCATTGATGTAGGCACGGTTGTTTGTGCTGTATGCCTGGCTCCTCAGCATGGGCGTCGAAACGGGCGCCCAAATCTCCCAATCGGTTACTGGAGATTTGTTTCCGTATGTCTGCGCTTTTAGAACCGTGTTTCCCGGTCCAGTCCCGAAGATTCTGATGTTGCTGCCAGTAATGTTTAGGCAACTTGCGCCATCTTGCCCGGCCTGCACCTGAGTCTGCGGAGAAATCAGGTAGGTTCCTTTAGCGATGAAAATCTCGCCACCACCCGCGGCAACGGCTGCATCGATCGCCGCCTGAATGGCGGGGGTGTCATCATGGGCTTCGTCACCCAAAGCTCCGAAGTCTCGTACGTCGAACATGGACGGTCCTCCTCTGGGCCCCTCTTGTGAGCGACGGCAGGAGCGTCTGTCCATTATTGATCAAGGGATTCCGTATAAAAAATGAAATCTGGAAATAGCTGTTTAAGCTTGTTTTTTTCGGCGATTCCTTGCGAGTGTGCCGCTCGGCTTCGGGCGACTCGTCGGGACGACCGGATGTGGGACAACGGACCTAAGCTCGACTGATTCGGAGCAGTCCGGTGCTGTCTCTTGATGCTGGCTCAGTCGTTCAATGAAGCGACGTTGTTGCTGGCAACGAGGATCATCGACTTCGCCAAAGGCGGTATGCGACCGATGAGGCGCCAGCCTTCAATTTCGAATCCCTGGCTCGTCGCCATGCTCCCAAGCGATCGCTTCGAGAAGAACTTCACGTGGCCGTAGTCCCAGTTGACGTCGACATGTTGGTCGAACTTTCCCGCGAGGGCGATGAGGACGTTCTTCAGATACCCATGGTAGGGCGTCGAAATCACCAGTTTGCCGCCGGGCACAAGCGCTTCTTTTGCTCGGATGAAAAGCTGCCGGGGCAAGAGAAGATGCTCAATCACCTCGGCGGCAACCACCACTGGAAACCTGCCCACGAGTTCGGGCGGTAACGGCTGATCAAGATCGTGTGCAAGGAACTCGATTTGGGGCCATGTCTTGCGCGCATGGGCCAATCCACTGGATGAGCGTTCGACCCCGGTGACCTTGAAGCCGGCCTGGTGCAATTGGCCAGTGAGCGCGCCGTTTCCACAGCCCAAGTCGAGGACCGACCTCGCCTTCAGTCGACTCAATACATCGATCAGAACCGGTGCCAGATAACCATGGCACTCAATCGCAGCCGATGAGTCCCACTGGTATTTATCGCTCTCCACGTCAGTTCCATGGTCTCTGTTCACGGCTCGCTCCATTCTCTAGCGTGGTCGCATGCCGTCGCGAGGCGCCCAGTGGAAGTGGGCTGCGTTCAACACCGTGTCGAACAGACGGGGTCAAGGGCTAGAAGTAAGCTGGTGCCAATAGTCTTGAAGGACGTAGTCGAAGGCTTCGCCTTCGAAGTCGGCGCCTGCCTCGAGCGCCCACGCGGGAGAACCTGTGGAGTAGCCGAGCTCGCCGTTAGGGATGGCACCAATGAAGCCAGGGTCGGCATCGAGGGAGGTCAAATCCTGACCTGTGGCGGACCGCCAGGCAGGTAGCCCGCTGATGTTCGTGGTTCCGAGCTGAAAGGCGGCGGGGATGGCGTTCGTCTCGAAGAAGAGGTTCTTGCCCCCCACGTACGTTGCCGTTCCCGCGCCTACCCGGAAGGTGAAGCTCTTTCCATAGAAGATGTTGTTGGTGACTGAAAATGATCCGCTCTGGAGCCAAAGGGTGCTGTCCGCCAGCATCGCGAACGTCGACCGGCTGATCTCGATTTGACCGGAGGCTCGGTCAATCCATACGGGCGACGCGCCCAGGCCGCGCGCTACGAAGCGTGCGCCGCGAATGATGATCCGCGCTGGGACGTTGTAGTCGACGTTGTATCGAATGAGCGCCGCGCCAGGCGCGTTGGGGCCGGTCGGGGCGATGAACGTTCCACCCAGCACCGCGAGTGTTTTGTTTGGGTAGGAGCCGATCGCAATCGAGGCACCGAACGTGCGGCTCTTGTAATAGACAGCCTCGTCGACCTGCGCAAAGCCAAAGGCTTGCTTCACGCCTGAAGCTTCACATTCCTCGTAAATCGCTTTCTTGAACTTTCGACCCAGGTTGGAGTGCCCGTAGTAGCCGAGCGCCAGGTCGGCGTTCGAGCCGCCGGTCGTTCCGAGGGCGTTGGGCTCCGCGATGGCCTTGGTCCGCCGGTAGACGACTGCGGGGACGTCCCACCGGTCCTCATAGGTGATGAACATCGTCGCGGCGCCGTAGACGGGCGGGGGTTCGATCTTCCACGCGACCGTGTCCTCGACCACGCCGCGCACGAAGACGTTGTGGATGCGCCCGTCCTCGGCCAGCGAGTCCTTGAGAAAGCCGTCCACGATCAGGCTCCCGTCGGCGTGGGCGTTGCGGCGGGTGTGGACGGAGAAGACGCTCGCGTGCTCGCGGTGGGTGGCGAGATGGAGGGCGTAGCGCCGGCGGGTGAGCTCGTAGGTCCGACCGTTTGTCACCGGCGAAGAGCTGTTCGTCGGATGAACGTAGACGAGGTCCGGACCACCCACGGTGGGCGAGCCGGCGAAGAACGAGCCGGGCGTGCCATTGCAAGCCGTCAGGTCGCTGACGCGCCGCAGCCGCACCCCGTTCTCCCAAACGCGGTGCGCCGACTTGCCGCCGTCGGCGGAGAAGGAGTGGGTCCAGGGGATTTGGAAGACGTTGGGAAAGCCAGGCGTGGCTGTGAAGCTGGCATTGTCTGCGCGGTCCGCGCCGTCGATGAGCGGACGGGGGCCGTGGCCATAGGCGCGCACGGTGGAGCTCAGCGGCAGGTCGATCAGCTCTTCACGAAAGACGCTCCCGCGCGCGAGGTGGATGACGGCGCCGGTCGGGAGCGCCTGCTCTCGAAGCTTCGCGAGCGTCGCGAATGGCGTCGCGGCGGTGCGGCCGTCGTTCGCGTCGTTGCCGTTGTTGGAGTCGACGAACCACTCGTTGGCCCCTGGTCCGGCTGGGCCAATCGCGCCATCGGGACCGGCTGGGCCGGCGGGCCCTGCTCCTCCCACGGGTCCTTCGACGCCTTGCGGACCCCGCGTACCGGACGGGCCGAGCGCGCCTTGCTCGCCTGCTGGGCCTTGGCAGGCGCACAGCGCAGAGAGCATTGCGGAGAGGAAGCGCGCTTTCACGGAAGCTCCAGGCCTGCGAGGCGCCATGCTATAGCGAGCGCCAGCGTAGCGGGATTGCTGGACGGTCAGGAGATACGATCATGGGGGCCACTTGGTTGCTGCTGGCGTTGCTCGCCCCGATACCATACTGGCTTTTGGGAGCGGCTTGCCTGGCTTGGTGGCGGGACGGGAGCCGCAGCGGGTTGGTGCCGATCGTCGGCGTCGCGGCCGCTGGCTTCGTGGCGGAGCTGGCATTCTTCGTCGGCGTCAGCGTTCGTTTCGTGCTCCCGGCGGCGCTCCTGCTCGCCGCGCTCGTGGTGTGGCGCATCTATAGAGAAAGATGGCGCGATTGGAGGGCGGCGCTGACCGCGTTCGCTCCGCTCTATGGGGCGACGCTCCTGGCGTCGACGCTCAGTCCATTTCCCATCTTGGGAGCCTGGTCGGGCGATTGGCTTTATGCGTACCGCCAGGGCGTGGGGCTCATGACAGATCAGTTCACGGCTGAGATGATCGCGAGGCCGCCGTTGTTTGGGAGTGCGGCCATCGTGCTGTGGCTGGTGAAGCCCGGTTTGGCCACGTTTCAGCTGTCGAACGCGGTGGGTTGCGCGGGGGCGCTGCTCGCGCTGAGCCATTTCGCCCGCGTCGTCTGGGGCCGCGCGCTGCCGCGCTCTGCGATGCTGCTGGTCGCGTGCTCTCCCTTCTTTCTGCACCACAGCGCGGCGGCGTGGCCGAAGCTTCTCTCCGCGGGCCTGACGCTGATCGCCTGCGCGGAGGCGATCGCCTATCGCCGCGACCGAAACACCCAGTCGCTGGTGATGCTGGCGCTCTGCACGGCGCTCGCGATCGCCACGCACGAAGGGGTGATCGTCTGGGTGCCGTTGGTCCTCGCCTGCGCCGTGCCAGGCGGACAGCTACGTCAAGTCATCCGACCCGGCCTCGCGACCGCGGCTGCGGGGCTGCTGATCACCGCTCCCTTCGTCGTGTGGAGCCTCGCCACCTTCGGCCTGGACGCTCGCGTCGCCGCCAACCCAGCGATCAGCGACCGGGTCGGTCACCCGCTCGTGAACGGGTTTCAAGTCATGCTCACCACGGTCGTCGGCTATGCGCCCGTGGAGGTCATCGCGCGCTGGCTGTCGCATCCGAATCCCCTCGCCGCGATGGTCAAGGAGTCCTTCTGGATGGCCGACGCGTGGCTGACGACGCTCGCGGGGACGCTCCTCGGGGTCGCGTTGCCGTTCATCGCCGCGATGCCGAAGCTGACGCGCTGGCAAATGCAGAAGGTGCTGCCGGATGCGGGCCCGCTGGTTTGGGGCGCCATCGCCGTCGGTTGGATCGCGTCCTCTTTCTTGAGCCCCTTCTATTCTTCGTACGGCACCATGCAGAGCGCCATGGCGAACGTCGGGCTCGTGTTGGCCGCTTTCCTCGCCTTGCGCGCGGCGGAGGAGCCCAAGGCCCATCGGCGTGCGCTCGGGTGGCAACTCGTGCTCGGGACCGTTCCATGGGTCTTGTGGAACTCTGGAATCGCGCTCGGCTTGCGCTTCAGTGTCTCGTTTGAGAACCGCTTTCGTATCGGCTCGGAAGGCGACTACCACCGACTGCTGTCGAATGGGCTGACCTCGCTTTGGCAGGAAGCGGGTGGTTGGGTGATTGC
>CAZEDU010000055.1:11993-32240 GCA_964511185.1 uncultured Myxococcaceae bacterium
GAGCCCACGCGGCGGGAGCGCATGAGCATTGTCATTGCCTTGGGTGTTGCGCTCGTCGGATGGGGAGCGTTGCGCGAACGAAAGGTTCTGCCTGCGTCTCACCAGCCGGCGATCTGACGGCGCTGCTCAGGCCCCTTCGGGGGCGAGGAGTTTTCCGAGTGCCACCTAAGCTCAAGGCCATTGAGAACGTCGAGCACCTGTACCGGCATCGCTTCACCGATGATGACCGCGAGCGAAAGCTCCAGGTGTGGAAGGTTCTCTGCCAAGACTTCTTCTCGAAGTACGTGCGCCCCTCGGACGCGGTGCTCGACCTGGGCGCCGGCTACTGCGAGTTCATCAACAACATCGACGCGGCTCGGCGGGTGGCCGTCGACGCGAACCCGGAGCTGAAGCGGCTCGCGGGCCCGGGGGTCGAGGCGCATGTCGGCCCCGCGGAGGAGCTGAGCTTCCTGGCGTCCGAGAGCTTCGACGTCGTCTTCTCTTCCAACTTCTTCGAGCACCTGCCCTCGAAAGAAGTCCTCGCCAACGTCGTGGACGAGGCGCGCCGCGTGCTCGTTCCGGGCGGTCGCCTTCTCGCCATGGGACCGAACGTGAAGGCGCTCCCGGGCAGCTACTGGGACTACTTTGACCACCACATCCCGCTCACCGAGAAGAGCGTCGCCGAGCTGCTCGAGCTGCACGGCTTCGAGGTCAAAGAGTCGCTGCCCCGGTTCCTTCCGTACACCTTGAAGAGCCGGCTTCCGAGCTGGGACTGGCTCGTTCGCCTCTACATCAAGCTGGGCAAGGCCTCGTACCCGGTCTTCGGCCGGCAGTTCTTCGTCATCGGCGTCAAGCGATAGCGGCGTCGGCGTTCGCCGGCTGTGCTACGAACGGCCCCGTGAAGAAGGCGCTCATCACCGGCATCACGGGACAAGACGGCTCGTACCTGACCGAACTCCTCCTCCAGAAGGACTACGAGGTGCACGGCATCATCCGCCGCTCCTCGAGCTTCAACACGGAGCGGATCGATCACCTCTATCAAGACCCGCACGAGCCGAACGTCCGGCTCTTCCTTCATTACGGCGACCTGAACGACGCGAGCTCGCTCAACAAGCTGATCCGCGACGTGCGCCCCGACGAGATCTACAACCTGGGCGCGCAGAGCCACGTGCGCGTGAGCTTCGACGTCCCGGAGTACACCGGCGAAGTCACGGGCCTAGGCACGGTGCGCCTGCTCGAGGCGATCCGCGAGGCGGGCCTTCAGCCGCGCTTCTACCAGGCGTCCTCCTCCGAGCTGTACGGCAAGGTCCTCGAGACGCCTCAAAAGGAAACGACGCCGTTCTACCCGCGCTCGCCCTACGGCGTGGCGAAGGCGTACGCGTATTGGATCACCGTCAACTACCGCGAGAGCTACGGGCTGCACGCGTCGAACGGCATCCTTTTCAATCATGAGTCTCCGCGCCGCGGCGAGACCTTCGTCACGCGCAAAATCACCCGCGCGCTCGCCCGCATCAAACACGGGCTGCAGGACAAGCTGTTCCTGGGCAACTTGAACGCGAAGCGCGACTGGGGCTTCGCCGGCGACTACGTCGAGGCGATGTGGTTGATGCTCCAACAGCCGCAAGGCGACGACTACGTCATCGCCACCGGCGAGATGCACTCGGTCAGCGAGTTCCTCGACGAGGCGTTCGGCTACGTCGACCTGGATTGGAAGCGCCACGTGGAGGTCGACCCGAAGTACTTCCGCCCGGCCGAGGTCGACATCTTGGTCGGCGACGCGACGAAGGCGCGCCAGAAGCTCAACTGGCAGCCGAAGGTGAGGTTCAAGGAGCTGGTCCGCATGATGGTCGACGCGGATCTGAAGTGGGTGGAGCGCGAGCGGTTCGGCTCGTCGGCGCCGTCGGCGAAGAATCAACGGGGTTGAGCCATGTCCTTTTGGAGCGGCAAGCGCATCGCGGTCACCGGCGGCTCGGGGTTCTTGGGTTGGCACGTCCTGCAAGGGCTCGAGCGCCGAGGCGCGCCGCGGCCTTTCGTGCCGCGCTCGCGCGACTATGACCTGGTGAAGGCCGACGGGGTAAAGCGCTTCTACGATGACGCCAAACCAGACATCGTCATCCACCTGGCGGCGGTGGTCGGCGGCATCGGCGCCAACCGCGAAAACCCGGGCAAGTTCTTCTACGACAACTTGATGATGGGCGTGCAGCTCATCGAAGAAGGCCGGCAGCGCGGCATTCAGAAGTTCGTCGCGATCGGCACGGTGTGCGCCTACCCGAAGTTCGCGCCGGTGCCGTTCCAGGAAGAGTCGTTGTGGGACGGCTACCCGGAAGAGACGAACGCGCCTTACGGCTTGGCGAAGAAGATGCTGCTCGTGCAGTCACAAGCGTACCGGCAGCAGTACGGGTTCAACTCCGTCTTTCTCTTGCCGGTGAACCTCTACGGACCGCGCGACAACTTCGACCCGAAGGTCAGCCACGTGATTCCGGCGCTGATCAAGAAGATGGTCGACGCGCAGGCGTCCGGCGCGGGCGAGGTCGTCTGCTGGGGCGACGGCTCGCCGACCCGCGAGTTCCTCCACGCCGAGGACGCGGCCGAAGGCATCCTGCTCGCTACCGAGAAGTACGACTCGAGCGACCCGGTCAACTTGGGCTCGGGCGAGGAGCACTCCATCCGGGCGCTCTCCGAGATGATCGCCGAAGCCTGTGGCTATCAAGGCCGGTTGGTTTGGGACACGTCGCAGCCCAACGGCCAGCCGCGCCGGAAGCTCGACACGCGCAAGGCCCAAGCGCGCTTCGGCTTCGTCGCGAAGAAGCCGTTCGCCGTCGGGCTGCAGGAGACGGTGGCTTGGTATCGCCAGGAGCGGGCGGCGGGACGGCTCCGGTAGCTCAGGCAACGGATCCGTCAAATGCGAACCTGAGCATCGACGGTCCATGAGCGCCGGGGCTAAGATTCGCCCGCTCCTCCATGGTCACCTACTTCGTCGCATTCCTCTGCGCGCTCGCGGTCTCGACGGTGCTCACCGTCTTCGTCCGCAACGTCGCGGTCGAGCGCGGCTGGGTCGACCAGGCCCGCTCGAGCCGGAAGATTCACTTGAAGCCCATTCCGCGGCTGGGCGGCGTGGCCATCGTCCTGGGCTTCTTCGCGCCGCTCACCGCGCTGCTCCTGGTCGACTCCGGCGTCGGCTACACCTTCAAGCTGCACCCGGAGCTGATCGTCGGTCTCTTCACGGGCGGGCTCGCGATCGCGGCGCTCGGCTTGTACGACGACTTCAAGGGCAGCGGCGCGAAGAAGAAGTTCGTGGTGCAGTGCGCGGTGGCGCTCGGGCTCTACGCCTTGGGCTTTCGCATCGACTCGATCGCCAACCCGTTCGGCGAGACGCTCGCGCTCGGGCCGCTCGCGCTGCCGTTCACGGTGCTGTGGATCGTCGGGGTGATCAACGCGCTCAACCTGATCGACGGGTTGGACGGCCTGGCCGGCGGCGTGGCGTTCTTCGGCGTGGCGACGAACCTGATCCTCGCGCTCGCCCGCGGCGACGTGCTGCTCTCGTTGATGATGGCCTCGTTGGCCGGCGCGGTGCTGGGCTTCTTGGTCTTCAACTTCAACCCGGCGTCGATCTTCATGGGCGACACCGGCAGCATGTTCCTGGGCTTCGTGCTCGCGGCGGTCTCCATCAAGACGTCGGCCAAGAGCGGCACCGCGGTGGCGATGCTGGTGCCGGTGATGGCGCTCGGCCTGCCCATCATGGACACGCTGCTCGCGATGATTCGCCGCACGATGATGGGGCGGCCGGTCTTCAGCGCAGACAAAGAGCACATCCACCACCGGCTGATGAGCCGGCTCTTCCTCTCGCACCGCCGCGCGGTGCTGATGCTGTATGGCCTGGCGACCTTGTTCGGCCTCACCGCGCTCGCGCTCGCGTTCGCCAACAGCACGCAGACCGCGCTGTTGCTCTGCGCGATGGGCACCGTGGTGTTCGTGCTGATGCGGAAGCTGGGCTATCTGAATCTGGCGCAGGCCAAGGAGCTCACCGAGCTGCGCCGGCGCAACCTGCAGCTGCGCACGGTGGTGCGGGGGCTGACCGACGCGATCCGCGGCGCCCATTCGCACCAGCAGCTGTGGGAGCTGGTCCGGCCCATCGCCGAAGCGCTCAACCTGTCGCAGCTCAAGCTGAAGGTGGAGACGCAGCGGGAGGACAGCCGCGAAGGCGTCATCTACGAGACCACCCGGCCGGTCGGCGGCGCGCTGCCGCTCGAGCTCTGCGTGCCGCTGCGCCACCGCGAGCGCCACTACGGGCACATGCAGCTCGCCTGGAGCGACGGCCGCGGCGAAGTCGACCGCGACGAGGAGCTCGCCATCGAGCTCATCGCCGACGTGGTCGCCGAGGCGGCCGCGCGCATCGAGGCGGAGTCGGAGGCGGACTCGCGCGTGGTCGCGCTGCGCAAGTAAAGGCCCCGGGACGTTGAGCTCTCCACTCGTTCGTCTCCTGCGTGTCTACCCCGACGTCGCCTGGCTGGCCTTCGGCGCGGCCGACTGGGCGCGGCTGTTGCGCGAGTCATCGGCGCACGGGCTGTCGGGCTTCGCGCTGGACGCATTCAAGAGCGCGGGCGTCGAGGTGCCGAGCGACACCGAGGCGCAGCTGCGCCGCGAGTCGATGGCCGTCGCCGCGACCGGCCTTCGGACGCGCGGGCTCCTCTTGCGCGCGCTGGAGGCGCTCGAGCGCGAGCGCGTGGTGCCGGTGGTGCTCAAGGGCTACTGGCTGGGCAAGCGCCTCTATCCTGATCCGCTGTTTCGACCGACGACCGACGTCGATCTGCTCGTCCCCGGCGGGCAGATGGAGGCGGCCGAGCGCGCGCTGGTGTCGCTCGGGCTCCGGCCGATGGGCGGGGTGGTGCGGGAGTATTACGAGAAGCACCACCACCACCTCACGTTCGCGTCGCAGCAAGGCATGGTCGAGCTGCACTTTCAGCCGCTGGTCGGCTTCGGCGGCGGCATGCGCCCGGACGGCTGGCTCGAGCGGAGCGTCGAAGGCGAGCTCGACGGCCGTTCGCTGCGGTACCTCTGCGCGGAGGACGAGCTCGTCTACCTCGCGACGCACGCGGCGCAGCACCTGTTTCAGCGCTTGTCGTGGCTGTTCGACTTGAAGCTCTTGTTGCGCGCCACGCCGGCGCTGCGCTGGGGCGACGTGGCGGCGCGGGCCGCGGAAGACGACATGAGCACGCCGGTGTACTTCGCGCTCGAGACCGCGCAGCGGCTGCTCAACGCGCCCGTCGCCTTCAACGCGCTCGCCGCGCTGCGGCCGCTGCGGTGGCAGATGGAGCTGGCCCACCGGGTCTTCACCGAAGACGCGGTCGCCGCTCAGGCGCTCGCCGGGAAGGGCTGGGAGTTCCTCGTCACCAGCTCGCTGATGGCCTCGACGCCGCCGCAGATGGTGCGGCACGCGTTGCACCACGGCTGGCGCGCGGCGCGGCGGGAGCTCTCGACCCGGTTTCCAAAGCTGACCCCCGAAGCCTGGCGCGCTTAAGTCAGTCAGCCCCTTCCAACAGCTCCACGTCCGCCAGGTCCTTGGTCCGCCCAGTGGCACGCTTGTTCTTGATGAGCTCGCGGCGGCCGATAATGGGAACGCTCTGAGTGCCCATGTCGACATTGAACCTGCCGGCCCAGGCTTCCTCGAAAGTGACGCCGTCAATGGCGGTGAGAATGTCGATTCGACGGGGCGCGACGCCAATCTGGAACATCAGGCCTGGCGTTGAGAGGTCCGCCTCCGTCAGCTCTCCGAGCGGTGCACCGAACTGGCGAAGCGCCGCCATGACCTTTTGGGCGTTCGCCGGTGTCGGCCGAACCCATAGGTCGATGTCGCCCGTCGCCCGCGGTACGGCGTGCGTCGCCAGCGCGTAGGCCCCCACCACGAGGTACTCAACGCCCTCGGCGGAGAACGCGGACAACATGTCGCTGTAGTCGGGATTCAGCAACAGGCCCATGCGCGAACTCCCAGCACTGCTCGGTCAAGGTCCAAACCATCGCCAGCCTCTCGGCGGGAGAGAGCGACCGCGTTTCAGATTCGGGTGGTTCCTGGCCAGGGCGAACGATTCGAACAGGCCAGTCTTTGCGATTCATCGAGACAATTATAACAGTCGGGCCCGGGGACAGTCCCCTTTGGGGACAGCCCCCAATTATGGAAACGACGCTGCTCGACATGTTTCGCGCCTTGAGCGCCTTTTCCCCGCCGCGGGCTTCACTGAAGGACGCGCCCTGGGAGGCGTACGTCGACTGGGCCATCGGGCAGGGGCTCGCCCCCCTCGCCGCGTACAACCTGGAGTACCGAATGGGCGGGGCGGACGCGCCCGAGTGGGCGCGCGACCGGCTCTTGTCCATCTACCAAGGCTCGGTAAACGACAACGTGATGAAGCTGGTGAACTTCAAGCGCGCGGTCGACGCGCTCGAAGGGCGGCAGCTGATTCTGCTCGGCGCCGCGTCGTTTGCCGAGGCGCTGTACCCGCACGTCGCGTTTCGGCCGGTGCTCGACATTCGAATGCTGGTGCGCAAGGTGGACCTCGACGGGTTCACCGGCTTTCTGCGCGAGGCCGACTTCCGGCCCGAGCCGAGCCTCGCCGGCGCCGAAGGCGCGGCGCGGGTCCTCTCCGACGGCCGCACGCAGGTGTTCCTGTTCACCGAGCTGTTCCCCGGCCGCGCCGCCGGCGCTGAGGCGCAGCTGTTCGAGCGCGCGTTGCCGATGAAGGTGTATGGGCCGTCGGTCTTTCGCCTCGACGCGGAGGACGCGCTGCTCACCACCGCGCTCGAGCAGGCGCGCGCTGGGTTCGAAGTGCCGATGCTCTCGTTCATCGACGTGCGCGAGCTCGCGATGGGCGCGCCAGCGCTCGCCGGCGTGTACTCGAAGCCGGTGCGTCCGGACGTGCTCCTGTCGCGCGCCAAGGCGCTCCGGCTCGAGCGGGCGCTGTACACCGCGCTCCGCATCGCCGAGCGGCTCTTCCCGGAGGCGCAGCAGTCCGTCTCCGCGCTCAAGCCCGGGCTGCGGCGCGGCTCGCGGGCGGTGCTCGACCGCTGGGTCGTCGAGCCGGTGACCGACATCGGGCGCCAGCGCGCGATTCGGGGCGTCGATCGGCTTCGGCGGCTCCTCGCCGGCGGGTGATTCGAGGTAGAAACGGCCTCCATGCGCCTCTCCATCATCGGCACCGGCTATGTCGGCCTCGTCGCGGGCACCTGTTTCTCCGATTCGGGCAACGACGTCATCTGCGTCGACATCGACGCCGCCAAGATCGCCGCCCTGCAGCGCGGCGAAATCCCCATCTACGAGCCGGGCCTCGAAGAGCTGATCAAGAAGAACGTCCGCGAGAAGCGCCTGTCGTTCTCCACCGACTTGGCCGCCGCGGTCGCGCAGTCGAACGTCGTCTTCATCGCGGTCGGCACGCCCGAGGGCGAATCGGGCGACGCGGACCTCAAGTACGTGCTCGAGGCCGCCAAGCAGATCGGCCGCGCGATGAAGCAGTACACGGTCGTCGTCGACAAGAGCACCGTGCCGGTCGGCACCGCCGACAAAGTCCGCGAGGTCATCGCGCAACAGACCAAGCAGGACTTCGACGTGGTCTCGAACCCGGAGTTCCTCAAGGAAGGCGCCGCGCTCGACGACTTCTTGAAGCCCGACCGCGTCGTCATCGGCGCGTCCTCGGAGCGCGCGCGCCAGGTGATGTCCGAGCTCTACGCGCCCTTCGTCCGCACCGAGAACCCGATTCTCTTCATGGACACCCGCTCCGCCGAGCTCACCAAGTACGCCGCCAACGCGATGCTCGCCACCCGCATCTCGTTCATGAACGACATCGCGCTGCTGTGCGAGAAGGTCGGCGCCGACGTCGACTTCGTGCGCAAGGGCATGGGCGCCGACCGCCGCATCGGCTACCCCTTCCTCTTCCCGGGCGTGGGCTACGGCGGCTCCTGCTTCCCCAAGGACGTCAAGGCGCTCGCGGCCACCGCGCGCGACTTCGGCATCGAGATGGATCTGCTCCGCGCGGTCGAGCGCACCAACGAGCGCCAGAAGAAGCTGCTGGTGCAGAAGGCGGTGAGGCACTTCGGCGACCTGGGCGGGAAGCAGTTCGCGGTGTGGGGCCTGGCCTTCAAGCCGAAGACCGACGACATGCGCGAGGCGCCGTCCATCGAGCTCATCGAAGGGCTGGTGGGGAAGGGCGCCAAGGTCTCTTGCCACGACCCGGTCGCCGAGAACGTCGCGCGCAAGGTGTTCGGCGACCGCGTGCGCTACTGCCCGACGCCCTACGACGCGCTGGAGGGCGCCGACGCGCTCTTCCTCGTCACCGAGTGGAACGAGTTCCGCCACCCGGACTTCGAGCGCATGAAGGCGCTGATGCGCTCGCCCGTGGTGTTCGACGGCCGCAACGTGTTCGACCCGCGCGCGATGCGCGATCGCGGCTTCTCGTACTTTGGTCTCGGCCGCGGCCCATGAGCGTCGCCGTCGCCGCGCCCGCCCCGCTGCCGCGCCTGATTCTGCGCGAGCTTCGTCCGCGGCAGTGGACGAAGAACCTGGTGCTCTTCGCGCCATTGATGTTCGCCAAGGGCGCCTTGGTGGCGCCGCTCGCCGTCAAGTCGTTGGTGGCCTTCGTCGCGTTCTGCCTGCTCGCGAGCGGTACCTACGTGATGAACGACTGGACCGACCGCGAGAAAGACCGGCTCCACCCGGAGAAGCGCCATCGCCCCATCGCGGCCGGGCTCATCGGAGGCCCGCTCGCCCTCGCGCTCGTCGCCGGCTGCTGGGGCACGGCCGCGGCGCTCGCGCTGTGGGTCGGCGCGCCGTTCGCGCTCGCCTCGCTCGGGTACCTGGCGCTTCAGGTCTTCTACAGCGCCGCGCTCAAGAAGATGGTCATCCTCGACGTGGTGGCCATCGCGATGGGCTTCATCCTCCGCGTCGTGGCCGGCGGCCTGGCGGTCGGCGTCGAAGTCTCCAACTGGCTCTACCTCTGCACGCTGCTCCTCGCGGTGTTCCTGGGCTTCGCCAAGCGCCGGCAGGAGCTGTCGTCGCTCGAAGGCGAGGCGGCGAAGCACCGCGCGAACTTGAGCGACTACTCGCTGCCGCTGCTCGACCAGATGATGACCATCTCGGCCGCGGCGTGCATCTTGGCGTACGGCCTGTACACCGTCTCGCCCCAGACGCTGGAGCACGCGGGCTCGGATCGGCTCAAGTTCACCGTGCCGTTCGTCATCTACGGCATCTTTCGGTACCTGTTCCTGGTGCACAAACGGGGCGCCGGCGGCTCACCGGAGCGCGTGCTCCTGTCGGACCCGCCGCTCGTCGTGACGGTGCTGCTCTACGTGGCGACCGCCGCCTGGGCGCTGTACGCGGTCCGCTGAAAAAGCGGCCAAATATTCGACGGCGGCCGCTGGCCACCTATGTTCCATCCTGTAGCACCTCGAGCGCGACGGGAGGCACGCATGGCAACGCCCACCACTCCGGACCTCGACACCGAGTCCGTCACCACGGCACGCGTCCGCAGGCCGTTCGATGGCAAGCCGCGGAAGATTGATCTGCGCAAGGCGCTCCTCGAGCCGGTGTTGGCCGAGGCGGCTCCGACCGTCGATGCGCCGGTCCACACGGCGTGGGAAGAGAAGCTCGCCCAGCTCGAAGACACCGTCACCCGCTTGCAGGCCGACCTGAGCGCGGCCGCCGCGCGGGAGCAGGCGCTGCAGACGTCGCAGCTTGAGGCCGAGGAGCGCGCGCGGGCGGCGAGCCAAGCGCACGACGAGGTCCGCGGCGAAAACGCCGAGTTACGACGCGAGCTGCAGCAGGTGCGGGAGGCGCACCAGAAGCTCGCGCAAGGGAACGCGGAGCTGGAGCGCGCCGAGAGCGCGCAGCGCACGTTCGCCAGCGCGTGGATGCAGCAGGCCGAGGAGCTCCGCGCCCAGCTGCAGGCCCGCGAGGCCCAGCTCGTGGCGATGCGCGACGACCACGCCGCCGCGACGCGGGCGCGTGAGGTCGAGCTGGCGCAGCTGGAGCAACGGCGCATCGCCGAGCGCGAGGCGCTGTCCGCCCGCATGGGCGACTTGCAGGAGCAGCTCTCCGCGCAGACCGCGCTCGTCGCGGCGCTGCAGCAGAAGCCCAAGGGGTTCTGGGCGCGGCTGTTCGGCGGGTAGAGCAGACAGCGCTCAGGGGCCTGGAGGGGAGCGGGGGCTGGATGGTCAGACGCTCGGGCGAACGCCGACGAGCGGTGCCGCGTTTCGGGCCGGGGGTTTTGTCGCGTTCAACTACCGACTTTGAAGCGATTGACGTGGTCTGACACGTCCGTTGCTTCAAAGTCACCGTTTCCAAGCATCGCGCGCCGTTCAGCGGTCGCGTCTTGGCGTGGGCACGGACCATCGAAGCGCAGGCGAACCAGTGACCCAGTTCACGCTCCCCATCCAGGCCCGCCTTTCCAATTGAGCTTGCACCCGTTACCGCGCGAGCCCGCAGGCGCGCTTGCCTTCGGGCGTGTCGACGAGGCGGCAATCACACGTCTCGAGCAGCTGGGCGCAGATCGCCTCGTCCTCCTCGGTGGGCGCGAGACGACCTTCTTCGCCCTGAGCGCGCTGAACGCAGGCGTCCTTCTGCAGCGTGTTCGGCGAGCACTCGCACAACTTCTCGGAGAGCTGCCGGCACTTCCCTTTGCAGCCCAGGGAGAGCACGAGGAGCGAGCAGGCGAGTGCGAGGCGAAGCCGGTTCATCGAAGGCGGCGCATCTGGCCAGACGGGCCAGGAGGATGCAAGGGGCTTGGCCCTCCTGGCGTGGCATGATGACCACTGCCGATGCCCCCGCGCTCCCATGGACGCCCCTCCCGCCGCTCGCTGCTGGCAGCCGAGGGCTGTCTGGCGGCGGCCGTGGGGGTGCTGCCGCTGACCTTGGGCGGCGCGCTCGGCGTGTCGACCTGGTGGCTCGCGGGCTGCGCGTTCCTCTCGCTGGCGTTGGTGGTCGACCGCGGCCGCGGCGTCCGGCTGCCGTTCCTCGCCGCGCTCTTGGCGGGGCTCGCCGGGGTGGGTCTGCTTCAGCTCGTCCCCTGGCCGCGCCCGCTGCTCGGGCTCTTCAGCCCAGCCGCCCAGGAGCTGCGGGACTTCGCGCTCGTGCCGCTCGGCTTGTCGCCGCACGGGCCCATCTCGCTCGACCCGCCCGCCACGTGGCGCGAGGTCGCCAAGCACCTCTCCTACGCCGCGGCGCTCACCTCGGCCGCCGCGCTCGCCCAGTCGCGCAGCGCGCGCCGGCGGCTGCTCACCGCGGTGGTACTGAGCGGCGTGCTCGTCGCCGCCATCGGGTTTCTGCACGCGCTGCTCGGGTGGACCTCGCTCTTCGGGCTGTACGCGTACCAGAGCCAGCCGCCCGCCTTCCTCACCACCTTCGGCAACCCCAACCACTTGGCCGCGTTCCTCACCTTGACCAGCACCGTGAGCTTGGGGCTCGCGCTCACCGCGCAGGACCGGCGGCGCGCCAGCTGGTACGGCGGCGGCTACCTGGTGATGGGCGCCGGCGTGCTGCTCTCGCTCTCGCGCGGCGGCATCTTCTTCTTCGTGGCGACGCAGGTGCTGCTCGCGGCGGTGCTCTGGCGCACGCGACAAGCCGAGCTCCGCGCCACCAGCCCTCGGCGTGAGGCCCCGCCGCCCCTCGGCAAGCGCGGGATGTTGATTCTGGCCGGCGTGGTGACCGTCTTCGCCATCGGCATGTACGTGGCGTTCGACGCGCTCGCCGCCGAGCTCGGGAGCGCGAGCTCGATCGAGCAGATCAACGCGAGCAAGATTCACCTCTGGCCGATGATGGCGGAAGGGGCGCTGGCGTTCTGGCGCCTGGGCATGGGGCGCGGCGCGTACGAGGCCGCCTTCGCCCGCTTCCAGACCCACGGGCCCGGCGTGACGTACACCCATCCCGAGAACGCGCTCCTGCAGCTCGTCAGCGAGCTCGGCGCTCCGCTCGCGGTGCTCGCGCTCGCGCTCGGCGCGTATGGGCTGTGGCGCCTGTTTCAGAAGCACGCGCGCTCGCTGCTCGACTCCGCCTTGCTCTGCGGAGTGCTGGGCGTGCTCCTGCACGACCTGCTCGACTTCAGCCTGGAGCTGCCCGCCACCGCGCTCGTCGCCGCGGTGTGCCTGGGCGTCACCAGCCGCGAAGGCGCCGAGCCCAAGCCGCGCGAGGCGGTGTGGCTGCGCCCGCGCGCGCTGCCGGCGGTGGGGCTGACGGCGGCGCTCGCCCTCGCCGCGTTGTTCATCGGCCGCGGCACGCTGGCCCGCGCGACGGCCGAGGTCGTCGCCAGGTACCAAGCCGGCGACAGCGGCGACGCGATGCGGCCCTTCGTGCTCGAGCGCATCGAACGTCACCCCGCCAGCGCGCCGCTCTACGCCGTGCTCGCGCGCGCCTACGCGAAGGAGCGCGCCACCGCGGCCGAGGCGCTCGCCTTCGTCAACCGAGCCCTCTTTCTGCGCCCGCTCGACATGGAGTCGCACCGCACCGCGGCGCGCTCGCTGCTCGCGCTGGGGCGGAGAAGCCAGGCGTTCCTCGAGTACCGGCTGGCCTACGAGACCAACCACCAGCGGTGGACCGTGCTCGACGAGGCGGTGCGCGCGGCCCGGCAGGTGGAGGATCTCCAGTCGTTCGTCGGACCGCGCGCCGAGCTCGTGTCCGAGGTCGTGACGCGGCTGCCGGCCACGCAGCGGCCGCTGGCGCGCGCGCTGGTCGAGTGGGCGAAAGAGAGCCTCGGTGATCAGGACGTCGCCGGGCTGTGGGTGCTCTCCGCGCAGCACAAGTCGCAGGACGCGGACTACGAAGGCGCGCTCGCGGACTTACAAGAGGCCGAGCGGCGCGCGCCGGGCGACGTCGAGGCGGCGCTCGTGCGCGCTTCGGTGCTGGTCGGCATGGGCAGGGTGGACGAGGCGGTCGCCGCGCTGAACGAGCGCGCGCTGCAGCGGCCACAAGACGCCAAGCTGTCGTTTCATCTGGCCGAGACGCTGCTGCACGTGCGGCAGCCGCGGGCAGCGCGGGAGGTGTTGACGCGCCTGTCGCCGTTCCTCTCCAGCCTGAACGACCGGGTGCGGCTGCTGCGGCTCGAAGGGAAGGCGTTCCACACCGAAGGGCGCCACGCGCTCGCGCTCGAGGCGTATCAGCGGGCCGCGCGGCTGAGCCCGAGCTCCGCGCAGCTGCACTACGACATCGCGTCGGTGCAGGAGTCGCTCAAGAACCATCCAGCCGCCATCGACGCGATTCGGCAGGGCATGAAGTTCGACCACCCGAGCAACGCGCCGAAGATGACCGAGTGGATGGAGCGGCTGCGGAAGCAGAGCCCGGCGCCGTTCGTCGGCCGAGACTAGAGCGCGGCCAACAGCGCGCGCAGGTAGCGAACGGCCAGGCCCACCGTGCGGCGAGCGCTCTCGGGCGTGCGCTGGAGCGCGGGCGCGACCTCCATCACGTCGCCTCCGCACAGCCCCACTTCCTTCCCCAACCGCTCGATGAGCGCCACCACCCAGTCGGGGTCGAGGCCTTGCGGCTCGGGCGTGCCGGTGGCGTCCGCCCAGCGCGCGTCGGTGCCGTCGATGTCGTTGGAGAAATAAACCGCCTTCACGCCGGTCTGCCGGACGTGGCCGAGCACCGCGTCGAGCGCCGCCGCGGGGTCGCGCAGAATGTCTTCGGCCCAGAATTGCCGCACGTCGTATTTCTGCTCCCAGTGCTCGCGGCGCTTGCCTGACGCGCGGGTGCCGACCTGCACCAGCCGGCCGCCCCGGCCGAGCAGCTCGTTGGCGTGGTAGCTCCAGGTCGCGAAGCAGTACTTCACGCCGAGCCGCTCCTCGAGCAGGTCGGTGTGCGCGTCGGGCTGCACGATGCCCCACGGCTCCCGGCGCGCGCGGGAGAGCGCCCAGGCGGCGGGCAGCGCGGTGGAGTGGTCCCCGCCGAGCAGCACCGGCTTGACTTGGGGGTTGAGGGAGAAAATCAAGTCGAGCGCGCGCTCGCCGATGGAGAGGGGAGAGACCGGCAGGCGCGCCGAGGCCTCCGCGGGGAGCTGCGGGTAGAGCGCCGCGCGGCTTCGCGCGAGCTGATCCGCCGAGAGCATGGAGTCGTGCAGGAGCTGCGGCACGACGAAGACGTCGCCCACATCGACGATGCCTCGCGCGGCTGCCGCTTCGGGCCAGTCCGGGGCTTCTTCGAGCAGGCGGGTGCGAATTGACTGGGGGCCTAAGTTCGCGCCCCGGAGAAAGCCAGCGCCCACGTCGGAGGGAATGCCGAGCACCACCACGCGCGCGGTGGGGATCGCCGCGAGCGCCGCGCGCCAACGCGCGTGCACCTGGGCTTCGGTGTCGGCGCGGTAGAGGGTCTTCTGCAGCGCGAGCTGGTCGGCCTTGCCGGTGGAGACGAGGTAGAGGCCGCCGGCGGCCGGGCGGAGGAGGGTGGAGAGCTCGTCGAGGGGCGAAAGAACGCTCACGCGGAATGCACGCTACACCGCGGAACGTCGTCCGCGAATGAGATCCCGCGACAGGAGGAGTCAACTGATGAGCGGGACAAGGCCGTCGCCGTCGCCGTCGCCGCTCACGTCAACGACAACGACAACGACAACGACAACGTCAGCGTCAACGTCAACGTCAACGACGTCGTAGTCGTAGTCGTAGTCGTAGTCGTAGTCGTAGTCGTGGCCGGCGACGGCGTCGTGAACGGCCTTTCGCGAACAAATCCGCCCCAGCGCGCAACCGCCTGGGGCATCGCCGCGACAATGAAAGAGCCCCGCCCGCCAGGATTCGCGCATGCCCGCAGTGCTCGTGCCGAGACTCTCCGTCGCTCCCGTTCGTGTGACGGTGCGGCCGACGCGGCCTGTGGCGCGCCCGGTGGGGCTCCGCTCCGTTCACGTGCCCTTGTCTCGCCGGCCCGAGACGCCGCTGGCGCGGGCGCAGCGGCTGATGCGCGACTTCTTTCAGCCCTCGGCGCCGCACACCCACCGCGTCACGCTGGTGCGCGCGTTCCTCGACCAGCTCCGACGCATTCCTCCGCCCGCCGGGCGAACCTCGCGGCTGCTGCTCTACCCAGGCACCAGCGCCGACGCGGCGCGGCTGTTCGCGTACCTGAGCCGTCGCGGCCGCGCGCACGCCGCGCCTGGGTACGGCGCGCCGCTCTACCTGCTGCACGACGGCATTCGCGTGGGCATGCGCAAAGGCAAAGTGGGCGGCACCCCGACCATCGACGTGATGGTGCCGGGGCAGAAGAAGAACTTGAAGATCAAGTTCGTGGCGTGAGCCGCTCAGGCTGGATGGCCATCGCGCACCGCGTGTAATAAGCCCGCCCCGCGTGACGCCCTCGTGGCCCAAACGAACCAAGCGCCTCGTCCGCTTCGCGCTCGTGCGCGCGCTGCTCGCCATCGTCTCGAGGCTCCCGCTGCCGTGGGCGTCGGCGGCGGGCGAGCGGCTGGGCCTCGTCGCGGGGCGGCTCGCGGCGGGGGAGCGCCGCAAAGCGCTCGCGTCTCTACAGCGCGCCTTCCCCGAGCTGCCGCCCGCGGAGCACCAAGCGCTCGTCGACCGCTGCTTCCGCCACCTGGGGCGCATGGCCTTCGAGCTCGCCTGCATCTCGCAGCTCGACCGCGACATCGAGCGGCACGTCGAGTGGCCCGAACCCGACCGCGCGGTGTTGGACCAAGCGCTCGCCCGAGGCCGCGGCGTGGTCTTCGTGTCCGGGCACGTGGGCAACTGGGAGCTGCTCGCCCGCCGCGTCGCGCTCGCCGGTTACCCGTCGCAGAGCATCGCCAAGGAAGCGAGCGACGCTCACCTCACCGCGCTGATTGAAGCCTTTCGGCGGAGCGGTCGTCTCAAGACCATCTGGCGCGGACAGCCGGGCGCGGCCAAGCAGATGCTGCGCGCCTTGAAGGCGGGTGAAATCTTGGGCCTGTTGATTGATCAGGACACGAAGGTGCAGTCGGTGTTCGTGCCCTTCTTCGGCGACCTCGCCTCCACCCCGCGCGCGGCCGCGGATTTGGCGCTGCGCACCGGCGCGCCGCTGATCGTCGGCTTCTGCGTGCGCGCGCAGGGCCGTCACCGCATCTCGATGGAGGAGGTCCCCGCCTCGGCGGATCCGACCGCGGTCACCGCGGAGCTGACGGCCCGCATCGAGCGGACCATCCGTGCCTATCCCGAGCAGTGGGTCTGGATGCACCAACGCTGGAAGACCAAGCCCACCCAGGTGGTTGACCCGGCGGTTCAACTCAACGATGTCTAGGCCGATGGCTCAGCGCTCACGACTTCTTCCGCTCTGGGTGGTGGTGGCGCTGGGCTGCGGCGCCCCGCCGTCCGAGATGGAAGGCGAGCGCCCGCCGGAGATCACCCTCTACGGCGCGCGCCTGAAGAACTTCCGGGGCTCGGAGGTGCTCTACTCCGGGCGCGCGGCCAAGCTCACCTACGAGCGCGGCAGCTTCAACTTCCAAGCGACCGAAGCGCTCGTGCGCTTCCCCAGCCGCTCGCAGCAGGCCGCCAGCGTCGCCGCCGGAGGGCTCGAGCTCCGCGCGCCGTTGCTCAGCGGCAACCTCGACACCAAGCAGGGGGTCGGAGAGGGCGGGGTGGTGCTCCGCTCCAACTCGGGCGTGACCAGCCGGACGGATCAGGTGATGCTCGACGGCGTGCGCAACCTGGCCTGGGGCGAAAGTCCGATCAGCGTCAAAGGCCCCGGCTACGTGGTGAACGCCGAGGGCTTCGACTTCGACATCGCCAGCGAGCGCTTCGTCTTCAAGGAGAAGGTGCGAAGCCGCGTGGGAGGCGCGACGCCATGAGCCTCGCCGCGCTGCTCGCCGCCGCGTTGCTGGCTGCCGCCCCGGGTGCCGCCGCGAAGAAGCCCAAGCCCAAGGCGGCATCGCCCAACGCGCCCGCGGTCCGTCCGGCCCAGCTCACCGAGCCCGTGCTGATCAACGCCGAGAAGCTCGAGGTGTTCGGCAAGGAAAGGCGCGCCATCTACATCGGCAACGCGGTGGCGGTGCGCGGCGCGACGACCATCAAGAGCGATCAGTTCACCGTCTACTATTCCGATACCGGCAACGACGTGACGCGGCTGGTGGCGGAAGGGCACGTCGTCATCGTCGACGGCGACCGGCGCGCCAAGGGCGACCGCGCCGACTTCGACAACCTGACCGGCGTCGCGGTGTTGACCGGCAAGCCGGAGGCACAGCTCGGCGCCACCCACGTCACCGGCTCGCTGGTGACCTTCACCATGGGCACGGACACGGTGCAGGTCGAGAACGCGCGCACGCTGCTCGACGAGAGCAGGGCCAACAAGGTCGGCGACAAGCAGCCGGTGCGCATCGACGCCGAGAAGCTCACCGGCTATGGCAAGGAGAAGCGCGCGGTGTGGACGGGCCGGGTGCGGGCGCGCAAGGGCGACGCGCTGATCACCGCCAACCGCCTGGTCGCCAACTACAACGACTTGGAAGAGCTGACGCACGCCGAGGCGATCGGCAACGTCGAAGTGGAAGAGCGGGACCGCTGGGCGCGCGGCGACAAGGCCGACTTCGACAACCGAAAGGGCGTGCTCGTCGTCACCGGCAACCCGCAAGCGCGACAAGGGCCCAACCGAATGAAGGGGGACCGCGTCACCTTCACGCTGGGCAGCGAGCGGCTCGAGGTCGAGAAGGCCGAGACGGTGATTCAGACCGAAGGGAGACGGCCGTGAGCGCTCCAGCCGGCGCGTTGGTCGCCGAGTCGCTTCAGAAGACGTACCGCGGCCGGCGGGTGGTCGACGGCGTCTCGCTCGAGGTGCGGCGCGGCGAGGTGGTCGGGCTGCTCGGCCCCAACGGCGCGGGCAAGACCACCAGCTTCAACATGGTGGTCGGCCTGGTGCGGCCCGACGGCGGCCGCGTGACGCTCAACCACGAAGACCTGACGCACTTGCCGATGCACAAGCGCGCGCGCAAGGGGCTGGGCTACTTGCCGCAAGAGGCGTCGATTTTTCGCAAGCTCACCGTGCGCCAGAACTTCCTGGCCGTGCTCGAGCTCGAGCACGGGCTGTCCCGCTCGGATCGGCTCGACAAGGCCGACGCCCTGCTGCGCGAGTTCGGGCTCACGCATGTGGCCGACAGCTACGGCGACACGCTCTCGGGCGGCGAGCGGCGGCGCGCGGAGATCGCCCGGTCGCTCATCCCCGGCCCCACCATCATCCTCTTCGACGAGCCCTTCGCCGGCGTCGACCCCATCAACGTCGGCGAGCTGCAAAAGGAAATCGCCCGCCTCAAGGCCAAGGGGCTGGGCATCCTCATCACCGACCACAACGTGCGGGACACGCTGCAGATTTGCGACCGCGCGTACATCATCGCGCAGGGCGCCATCCTCGAAGAGGGCAGCCCGAAGGCCATCGCCAAGTCCGAGCGGGCGCGCGCGGTCTACCTGGGCGATCGCTTCAGGCTCGACGAGGGGCGCGGAGAGGGCCCGCCGCCGGAACTCAAGCGGGCCTCCGAGTAGCCGCTCGCTCCCTCAGCGCCCGAGCCGCTGCGTGCCGCTGCCGCCCGTGCCCGTGGGCGCGAGGTCACCTTCGGCGAGCCGCTGGTTGTAGGTGGCGGCGGTCCGCATCGCCTCTTCCCTCTCGACGTGGTGGCGCCCCGGGCTGGCCAGGTTCAGCCCCATGTAGATGAGCGTGCTGCCGAGGGTGGTGATGACCAGGCCCCCGATGGTGGCCGCCGGGGAGAGGCCCTGCAGGTTGGGATCGCCGCTCATCGCCCACGCGCCGCCCAAGCCGGCCAGGCCCACCGCCGCGCCGCCCCAGCCAATGCGGTTCAGCAGAACGCCGGTCTGCCGCGTCTTCTGAATCTCGTCGGCGGTCTCGGTCTCACCCGCGATGCGGAAGAAGTCCTCCTCGTCGATGGCGCTCTCGCCTTGTTTCGTCTGCCACACCAGGTGCGAGGTGGTGACCAGCCGCTCTTGGTAGACCTCGGACTTGCCCAGGTCGCGGCCGCGCGCGTCCTTGTGCTGCACCTCACCGACCTTCGCCTTCTCGACGTGCGAGGAGTAGGCGATGCCGCTCGCGACCGAGAGCGGCTCTCCGGTCGAGGGGGAACCGGTGATGGGAAGGGTCGCGCAGCCGAGCGCGAGACCGCAGGGAACGACGAGCAATCGAAAAGACATGGGGTGTGGGCTCCTGTTCATGCGGACAGGACCCGCGGGCCTCACGCCCAGCGCAAAAAACCCTTCGTGGCCCGAACAGGAGTCAAGTGGAATCGGTCGGGCGCAGCGGCCAAGCCACCGCACGAAAGCCACCTAACATCAAGCAATCACTCGAAAAGTTCATGAAACGACTGTTATTTGCACACCTTGGGCCAGGTGGACGAAGCCGGAGCTTGTTGCTAGCTTGGCACGGTCTTTGATTTGGAGCACGAGGCCACGGCATGGGCATGGAACTCAAGCAGCACATGAAGCTCTCGCAGCAGCTGGTGATGACGCCCCAGCTGCAGCAGGCGATCAAGCTGCTTCAGCTTTCGCGCATGGAGCTCCTCGAGCAGGTCCGCGAGGAGATGGAGCAGAACCCGCTCCTCGAGCAGCCAGACGAGATTCAGGACGACCTGTCGGAGAAGGCGCCGGGGGAGGCCTCGCTCGAGGCCGAGAACCTGGAGCCGCCCCAGGGCGCGCTCGAGACGAAGGCGGCCGACGGCGCGCAGGAGGTGAAGGGCGACGGCGACGGGCCGCCGGAAATCGATTGGGAGGCGTACCTCAACAGCTACCAGTTCAGCGAGCAGACCACCGCGTCGAACCGCGGCAACGTCGACACCGACGACCTGCCGTCGTTCGAGGCCAACCTGGTCAAGAAGGAAGACCTGTTCGAGCGGCTCTCCAGCCAGCTCGGCATGCTCAAGCTGAACGACGCCGAGCGCCGCGTCGCGCTGCTCATCCTGGGCAACCTGAACGACGACGGCTACCTCACGCTGCCCGACGTCGAGGGCGACCCGCTCATCCGGTTGGCCACCGAGGCCGACGTCTCGCTCTCGCTCGCCGAGCGCACGCTGCGGAAGGTTCAGCAGCTGGAGCCCAAAGGCTGCGGCGCGCGCGACCTGCAGGAGTGCCTGCTCATCCAAGCGAGCGCCTTGAAAGAGCCGCAGGCCGCGCTCTTGGGCACCATCATCAAGAGGCACATGAAGCTCTTGGAGAGCAAGAACCTCCCGGCCATCGCCAAGGACCTGAAGCTTTCGCTCGACGAGGTGGTGCAGGCCACCCGGCTGGTCGAGAAGCTCGACCCCCGCCCCGGCCGCAACTACTCGGGCGACGAGGCGCAGTACATCACCCCCGACGTGTTCGTTT
>CAZEDU010000056.1:0-19896 GCA_964511185.1 uncultured Myxococcaceae bacterium
AGCGCGAGTTCGATCACATGGCGCGCGAGCTCAAGCAGATGGTGGTCGCGGACCTGCTGCTCATCGCCGAGGTGCAGAGCGAGCCGGTGGCGTTCTCGATGACGATCCCGGACGCGAACGTCGCGCTCAAGGCCGCCGGCGGGCGGCTGACGCAGTTCGGTCTGCCGATCGGGCTCGCCAAGCTCCTCCTCGCCTCGCGCAAGATCAAGCGGCTGCGGCTGGTGACGCTGGGGATCAAGGAAGGCTTCCGCCGCCGAGGCATCGACGCCATCCTCTACCTCGACACGCTGAAGACGGCGCGGCGGCTCGGCTACACGGGCGGGGAAATCTCCTGGACGCTCGAGGACAACCACCTGGTCAACCGCGCCATCGAGTCGATGGGCGGCCGCAAGTACAAGACCTACCGGCTCTACGAGCGGGGCATCTAGCGCCATGCGCGTCCTCGTCACGGGAGCCAGCGGCTTCGTCGGTGGTCACCTCGCGAAGCGGCTCATCGCGCGCGGCCACGAGGTCGTCGCGCTGGCGCGCCCGACCTCCAACGTTCGGGCCTTGGAGGCGCTGGGCGTCGCGCTCGCCACGGGCGATCTGGCGACGGGGGAAGGCCTCGAGGCCGCGGTGGCCGAGGTCGACGTCGTTCACCACGTGGCCGGCGTGACCAAGGCGTGGCGCTACGAGGAATATTTGCAGGGCAACGCCGAGGCGACGCGTCTTCTGTGCGAGGCGATCGCGCGGCGCGCCCGCCCGCCTCGGCTCGTCTACTGCTCGAGCCTGGCCGCCGCAGGTCCAGCCGAGGTCGGCCGGCCGCGCACCGAGAGCGACGAAGCGACGCCGGTCTCGATGTACGGCCGCAGCAAGCTCGCCGGCGAGCAGGCGGTCCGGCGGTTCGCCGAGCGCATCCCGGCGGTGATCGTCCGGCCGCCGTTCGTCTACGGCCCGGGCGACACGGTGAACCTGCCGCCCTTGATGGCGATGGGGCGAACCGGCGTGTACCTGAAGGCCGGGTTTGGGCCGAAGCACTACTCGTTCATCCACGTGCACGACCTGACCGAGGCGCTCGTCGCGGCGGGCGAAAAAGGCCGCACGCTGAGCCCGTCCGATTCGAGCGCGGGCGTCTACTTCGTCGCCGACCCGCAGCCTTACAGCTGGGAGGACTTCTGCGCCGCGCTGTCGAAGGCGATGGGCCGCCGGCGCGCGGTCGTCCTACCCGTTCCCGAGGTGCTGGGGCTCGCCGCGGGAATCGGCGCCGAGCTGGGCGGGCGGCTGAAGGGCGCCGCGCCGATCATGAGCCGCGACAAGGCGCGCGAGATGCGCTGCGAGGCGTGGACGTGCGCCGCCGATCGCGCGCGCGAAGAGATCGACTTCGTTCCGCAACACCCGCTCGATGACGGGCTCAAGCAGACCATCGAGTGGTACCGCAAGGAGGGTTGGCTGTGAGACCGGCGACTCGATCGATGGAAATGGCCGCGCCGATGGGCGCCGTGTTGGCGGTCGACGTGGCGCCTGTCCGCACCACGGCGCAGCGCGACGAGTTCATTCGCTTCCAGCTCGACCACTACAAAGACGACCCGCTCTACGTCCCGCCGATCGTCGCCGAGCGCCGCGACTTCCTGGATCCGGACCGCAACCCGTTCTTCCACCACGCCGAGGTCGAGCTGTTCCTCGCGCGCCGCCAAGGGCGCGTGGTCGGCCGCATCGCGGCGATCAGCGACCCTCAGTACAACCGGTACCACAACACCGAGTACGGCTTCTTCGGCATGTTCGAAGCCGAGGACGACGCGGACATCGCGCGCGGCCTGTTCGAGGCCGCCGCGGCCTGGGTTCGCGCGCGCGGCATGAAGAAGCTGATGGGGCCGCTCAACCTGTCGTTCAACCACGACTGCGGCCTGCTGGTGGAGGGCTTCGACCTGCCGCCCGCGATGATGATGCCGTACAACCCGCGCTACTACGAGGCGCTCCTCACGGCCAACGGCTTCAAGAAGGCGAAGGACCTCTACGCCTACGAGCTCTCGGTGTCCGTCGCGCCGCCCGAGAAGGTGGTGAAGGCGGCCGAGCGCGCCCGCGACCACGAAGGCATCCGGGTCCGCTCGCTGGACATCAAGCGGCTCCCCGAGGAGCTGGGCCGCATCAAGCAGATCTACAACGCGATGCTCGAGCGCAGCTGGGGCTTCGTGCCGATGGAGGAAGACGAGTTCGACGCCATCTCCGCGCGGCTGCGCCCGCTCGCGCGGATCCGCCCGGAGCTGTGCCTCATCGCCGAAGCGAAGAACGAGCCGGTCGCCTTCTCGCTCACCCTGCCCGACTCGAACGTCGCGCTGAAGGCGGCGCGCGGGCGGCTCACGCACTGGGGGCTGCCGATCGGGTTGGCGCGGCTGCTCTGGACGACGCGGAAGATCGATCGGCTGCGCGTGCTGCTGCTGGGCGTGAAGCCCGCGTTCCGCAAGAGCGGCATCGACGCGCTGCTCTACCTGGAGACGATGCGCATGGCCCGCGCGCTCGGGTACACCGGCGGAGAGCTGGGCTGGAGCTCCGAGGACAACGAGCTCAACAAGTCGATCGAGGCGATGGGGGCCCGCCGCTACAAGACGTACCGCCTGTTCGAGCGGAACGCTTAGTTCGATCCCGCCCCGGCCGCCGACTCGGCTTCGAGCCGCTCCTTCTTCGCCTTCAGCGTCGCGAGCAGGCCGTTAAAGCCCTTGTCGGCGATGATCTTCCGAAACTGATCTCGATACGTCGCCACCAGCGAGACGTCCTCGGTGACCACGTCGTAGATCTTCCAGCTGCCCTTCGCGCTCGGCCGGTAGAGCTTGTAGACGACCGAGTGCTTGTCTTCCTTGACCTGCAGCGTGGTGGGCACGGTGGCTTCGTTGCCCTGAACCTTCTCTTCGCCGTAGGTGGTCTCGGCCTTGCCACCCTCTGAGTCCTTGATCGCCTTCTGCGCATACGACGCGCGCAAGAGGCCCTTCATCGTCGCCGAGAACTCCACCTGCTGGGCCTTCGAGAGCTTCTTCCACTCCTTGCCGAGCGCGCGCTTGGCCAGCTCGGCGAAGTCGACGAAGTCATCGGCCTTCTGCGCGAGCTGCTCGACCGTCGCGGCGTTGGTCGCGAGCAGCTTCTGCACCTCGGCGTTGCCGTCTTTGACCACCTCTGTGGGAGCGGTGGGCGTGGCCGCGACCCAAGCGGCGAGAAGGATCCACATGTCGAGTGACCTCGGAAGGACGATGAACGCGCGCGCTTAAACCAGAAGTCCGGCGGAAGCGGCAAGGCGACCGACGGGCGAGTGTCGCGCAAATTTACCCGCTGCCCGTCAGGGCGACGGGCTGGGAGGCTTCCCTCCCTGTCGGGGAGCAGGCGGCGGAAGGAGGATGTCGTCGGTGCCGACCGCCCGCGCCAGCGCGCGCAGGCCCAGCTGGACGTCGTGCCAGGCCTTGATCTTCTCGCCGGACGCGGTGGCCAGCGCGCCGAACGCGTCGACCAGCTCGCGCGTGTCGCCGGTGCCCAAGTCGAAGTTGGCGAACGCCGAGGTGGCCCAACGCTTCGCGTTCTTCTCCGCCTCCCCTTGCGCGCGCGCCCGGTCGAGCGCCTCGGACACTTCGCCGTGTACCTTCTGGAGCTCGAGCCGCACGGCGCCCTTGAGGAGGCTGCGCTCGATCTCGATCTTCTCGAGCTCGGCCTGGGCCTGCTCGAGCTGCGCGATCTTCACCGGTACGTCGAAGGTCATGCGCGTGACGAGCGCCACGCCGGCGCCGAGGACGTTGTACGGATCGTACGCGAAGGGAGACTTCTGCCGCGTCGCGCTCGTCGTCCACACCCAGCGGGCGAAGCCGGCGATGCCGATGTCGGGGAAGAACATGCGCTCGCGGATCACCACCTCGCGCTCGCGCGCGGCCACCGCCGCTTCGGCGATGCGCAGCTCGGGCCGGTGGTACTCGGCGAGCTTGACGTAGTCGTCGGTCGTTCGAAGCGCGATCGACGACGTCGGATCGGGCAGGTCGCGATCTTCGATGCGCAGCGGCTCGTTCGGACCGAGCCCGAGGATGAGGCGGGTCGCCGCGAGCGCGAAGCCCACGCCGCTCTCCGCCTGGCCGATGCGCGACTCGACTGCTTGCGAAAGAAGGCGACCTTGTACACGTCCATCTGGCTGACCTGGGGCGACTCCTGCTCGATCAGCCGCTTGATCGTCGCGTCCGCCTCGTCGATGCGCCCGAGCGTCTCCTTGAGCGTCTGCCGTCCCTGCCGGGCGAGCTGGTAGCCGAAGTACGCCTGCGCCGCCTGAAACGCCGCTTCGTCCTGCGCGCGCTCCTTGAGCCCTTCGCCGATCTTGACGCCTTGCGCTCCGGCCTCGGAGAGCGCGGAGAGCTTGCCGAAGGTGATGATCGGAACGAAGGCGCTGGTCTCGGCGCGCGTCTGCACGCCGAACCGGCCAAAGTTCAGATCGTACATGTACGTGGCCGCGGTCGTCGGCGGGCCACCCAGCGCGTCGTTGCGCGCCTCAGGGGTAGGCCCCGCGACGGCGAGGATCGTCTCGGCCTTCGGAAACCAGATCCACCGCGCCTCGTCGTATTTGCCCTTGAGGTTCCGGAGCTCCGCCTCGGCGCTCTTGACGCGCAGGTCGTTGACGCGGGCCTTCTCCACCAGCTCGAGCAGGGTGAGCGCCTTCGGTGACGCCGGCGGGGCCTGCGCGAGCGCATGGCCTGCGAGCAGCGCCACGAGCAGGCCTATGCGAGGGACCGGACGCCTCAAAACGGGCGGAATCTGCCAAAACCCCTGTAGGAATTGAAGGATGAAAGCCCCCAATCGCCTCGATTGGCCTACCCCCTGTATGCTTTGGCGCATGAGAACGCTTCGAATCGTCGCGCTCGCCTCGGCCTTGGCCGCCTCGCCCGTGCTGGCCAAGGACGCCAAGCCCGCGAAGGAAAAGCCGAAGGTCGACCTGAACCTGCCGTCGTTCGGAGAGATTCCGAAGGGCGAGGACCTGCAGAAGCCCAAGATGGAGAAGGGCCTCGAGTCCGCCCCGACGCCGGCGCAGGCGGCCTACGCGGTGACCAAGGTGCAGCACGCGAAGGGCTTCACGCGGACTACCAGCGGGGCGGCCCCGGCGGGCGGCGAGCTGACCGCGATTCCCTTGAGCGGGAACCCTCCCACGACCGAGAAGTTCACGACCGTGGTGCGGATCAAGTCGCCGCAGCGGGCGAACGCGCCCATCGACGTGGTGATCCTCGACACGCGCGGCGACACCGCGATGAGCGCTTCGGGCGAAGTGTCGTTCCGCGGCGCCAAGGGCGACGAGGCCGAGTGGACCGTCGATTGGGATCCCACCCCGCTGCGCGGGCCGGGCCAGTACCAGGTGCTCATTCGCGTGGCGGGCCAACCGTTGGGTACCTGGCCTCTGGCGATGGGAGACGCCAAGAAGTAGGCAGCTGCCCACGAACCGCTTTGCCGCCTCGGGGCGCCGCGGATATACCCGCGACGCCCCTTTCGTTTCTTCCAGACCGAGGACTCACATGGCCTTCACCGAACGCGTTCGTCAGATCCTTTCCTGGTACCCGTCGGACAACCCGGGCACGCTCACCAACCTGGCGCGCCTGCTGAACCACGGCACCCTCGCCGGCACGGGCCGCATGGTGATCCTCCCGGTGGACCAAGGCTTCGAGCACGGCCCGGCGCGTTCGTTCGCCCCCAACCCGGCGGGCTACGACCCCGACTACCACTTCAACCTGGCCATCGAGTCCGGCTGCAACGCGTACGCGGCGCCGCTCGGCTTCCTCGAGGCCGCGGCGGGCAAGTACGCCGGCGAGATTCCGCTCATCCTCAAGCTCAACAACTCCGACACGCTGGCGAAGGTCGGCGAGCCCATCTCGGCCGTGACCGGTTCGGTGAAGGACGCGGTGCGGTTGGGCTGCGCGGCCATCGGCTACACCATTTATCCGGGCTCGGGCGCCCGCAATCAGATGTACCAGGACCTTCGGGAGCTCATCGCCGAGGCCAAGTCGTACGGCCTGCCTACGGTCGTCTGGGCCTACCCGCGCGGCGGCAGCATTTCGAAGGACGGCGAGACCGCGATCGACGTGGTCGCGTACGGCGCGCAGATCTCGGCGCAGCTCGGCGCGCACGTCATCAAGGTCAAGCCGCCGAAGGAGCACATCGAGCAGGCCGAGGCCAAGAAGGTGTTCGAGAAGTACAACATCCCCATCAAGACGATGGCCGACCGCGTGCGGCACGTCATGCAGGCCGCGTTCAACAACAAGCGCATCGTGATCTTCTCAGGTGGCGAGGCGAAGGACGCGGCGGCGATCATGGAAGAGATCCGCGGCATCCGCGACGGCGGCGGCATGGGCTCGATCATGGGCCGCAACGCTTTCCAGCGCCCGAAGGACGAAGCGCTCAAGCTGCTGCGCGACGTGATGGCCGTCTACCGCGGCTAAAGGAGACTGTCCCCAACGGGGACTGTCCCCGTCCGTCAAGGTCTCACTCACAGCTCGGCGGAGCGATCGTCGTCGGCACCTCGCAATAGACCGCGTAGAAGGACCCCGTCACCTGGTCCTTCTGCGCGCCAAACGTCAAATCGAACGAGCCGCGGGAGGCGCCGTTGCGACGCGCGTCGATGCTGCCCACGTGCAGGATGCCGCTGACCGGCTGCGCCGCGTTGGGGTCCATCGTGTCTTGGCACTGCTCGTTCGTGCGGACCAACTGCCCCGTCACGTAATCCGCCGCCGAGACCACCTTGCCCGCCGTGTAGTCACCTTCCTGGACCTCCAGCGGCGTTTCCGCCTCGCTGAACCGACCGAAGGTCAACTCCAGCCGGGTCGCCTCACGCGGCTCGCGCCGCGCCTTGAGGCGCCGGCAGTAATCCGGCACGTCGGTCATCACCAGCACCACGCGCGTCGGCCCCACCGCCGAGCAACCCGCCGGCGTGCAGGCAGGGATCTCGTAGAAGAGGGCGTCGCGGACGCGGAGCTCGATGCCCGCGATCGCCCCCCGAACGGAGCCGGGGCCCGTGTCGCAGGCGAGGAGCGCACCGCAGACCAGCAAGACGCCGAGGCGAGGTGTCATCCTGGCAGCTTACGCGATGGCGGCGGTCCCGTACTTGCGTTGCAGGAGCTGCCCCACGCTGCGGAACTGGAACTTGTCGCGCTGGAGGCGGGCGATGACGTCGTCGATGACGCGCACCGTCTGCGGGTGGACGTCGTGGAAGAGGATGACCCCGCCGCGCGCGTAGATGCTCGAACCGCCCTGGAACACGTTGCGCAGGATGCGGGCGTCGTCGTTGCGGTAGCGCCAATCGTTCGAGTCGACCTGCCACAGAATCGAGGTGCGGCCGGTCTGCGCCACCACCGCGTTCACGTCGGCGTCGACCGAGCCGTAGGGCGGCCGCATCTGAGACATCTTGTACCGGCGCCCGAGCGCGCGCTCGACGGCGGCGTCCGTGCGCGAGAGCTGCGAACGGATCTGCGCCGGGCTCAGGCGCGCGAGGTCCGAGTGATCCCACGAGTGGTTGGCGAGCGTGTGCCCTTCTCGAACGATGCGGCGCACCAAGGCCGGGTAGCGCTGCGCGTTGATGCCGGTGACGTAGAAGGTCGCCTTCACGCCGGCCTTCTTGAGGATGTCCAGCACGCGCGGGGTGTTCACCGGGTGCGGCCCGTCGTCGAAGGTGAGCGAGACCTGCTTGCCGAACCGATCGTTGTAGAAGATGCCGCGCAGGACCTTCGGCTTCGGCGCCGCGGCGTAGGCCTTGTCGAGCGCCGCGCGCGTCGCCCCGCCGTAGACGCCCGTCTTCGGCAGCTTCGCCTTGCCCTGAAACGACTTCACCGCCGCTTCGGTCGCGGGGCCGAAGATCCCCGGCCCAGAGGTCAGCGCCGCCGGCGAGAGGTACCCGACCCGCTCGAGCTTTCGCTGCAGGGTGAGGACCGCGGCGCCCTTCATTCCGCGCTTCAGCACCGGAGGCGTAGGGGGCGCCGTCTTCTGAGTCGCAGCCTTGGAAGTGGAGCCGACGGTGGGCACGGGAGGTCAACCCCGAGAGGGTGGTGGTTGACTCTTTATCGGGCCGCGCTTCGGGGGAGTTGCTCTAACGGGCCGCGCGCTCTCGAAGAGTCGAGAGCGTCTCCGCGATGCCTTCGTCGTAGGACGTCCGATGGACGTTTCCGATCAGGCTCCGCAGCCTCTCGTCGTCGAGCATCACCGGGGTGGTCTGCAGGTAATGCATCTCGACGAGCTCCCTCATGATCGGGTTGAACAGGCCGATCGCTCGAACCATCCACTTGCCGACGCTGAGGACGCGGAGCTTGGCGCCAGCGGCCGCGTAGACCTTCTCCGCGAACTGGCGAACGGTGATGTCGCCCGAGCCGGCGAAGTGGACCACCTCGCCCCAGGCCGCCTCGGTCTTGAGGAGCGCGGCCATCACAGGTCCCACGTCGGGCACGTAGACGAACTGGTGAGGCGTGTCTGCGGGAGCAAACAGGTTCGCCGGCTTTCCCGCGAGCGCCGTGTCGAAGACGGTCTTCGCGTAGCTGCTCTCGGCCTCGGCGCCGAAGAAGTCGGGCAAGCGGAGCACCAGGGCCTGGAGCCGTCCAGCGCGATGGGCCTCGAGCAGAGCGTCTTCCTGCTCGAGCCGCATCCGCCCTTTGAAGCTCGCGGGCTCGCGCGGGTGCGTCTCGTCCACGCGCGGCGATCTCGGCATGCCGTAGGGGTAGATGTTCGTGACGAGCGCCATGCGTCGAACACCCTCGCCCACCGCGGCCTCGACGACGTTGCGCATGAGCGCCGGGTACCGCGCGAACTCGGTGTACGGCAGGCCCAGCGTCACGATCGCCGTCTCCACGCCCCGGAGCGCCGCCTTCGCCCCTTCCGGCGTCTCGAGATCCGCGGCCACGGGCTCCACCGACTCCCCGAAGCGGCCGAAGGCGCTGACGAGTCGCTCCCGATGGCGTCCAACGACGCGAACCTTCTGGCCCTCGGCGGCGAGCGTCGCGGTGATGGCTTTGCCCGTGGCGCCCGCGGCGCCCAGGATCGCGACTGTCATGGCGGTGGATCCTTTGCTCAAAAAAGAAACCCCCGGTTCTCACCGAGGGTCTCGAAGTGGAGCTAAGCGGGATCGAACCGCTGACCTCCTGAATGCCATTCAGGCGCTCTCCCAGCTGAGCTATAGCCCCGAATTTCCTCTCCTTCGGGCCTGGGGGCCGGAAGGCGACGCGTCTTCTAGCGCTTCTTGGTCTTCCCCGCTAGGGGGCTCTTGCCAGTGCGGCGGGCCGGCTCGTCCGCCTGGCGCAAGAGGTCGGTGATCTCCTGGTTTTGCTTCTCGATGCGCCGCTCGACCTCTTGAACGGTCTTGAGCGCGCCCTGCAGCGCCGCCGGCAGCTGGAGCTTCCCCTTCTGCACCTGCGCCCAGACGGCCTCGCCGAGCCCCTTGAGCGCGATCGACCGCTCGTCCAGCAGCGCGCCCGATTGCACCTTGGCTTGGGCGAGCTCGGCGTGAATCGCCACCTGCTCGCGGAGGTGGGCCAGCTGCGCCTGGGCCTGCTCCCAGGCGGTTTGAAGCTGCTGCACCAGCTCGTTGGTCTTTGCGTCCGCCAGAGCGCGCCTCCCGGTGAGGTCCGCGCGCCTGCGTAGCCCGAGCGCGTCAGCGGGTCAACGACGCGAGCGCTTGCGAAGACGGGCCGCGAAGAAGGCGCCGCCGGGCGCGCGGTGCGGCAGCACCTCGAGGTACGGGCCGCCGCACACCGACGCGGGCAGCTGCTCGGCCGCGGGCTCGAGCGCGTACTCCGGATGGCCCGCGAGGAACCCGGAGACGACCGCTTGGTTCTCGGCCTCGAGCAGCGAGCAGGTGGCGTAGACGAGCACCGCATCGGGCCGAAGCGCGGGGGCGATCTCCTCGAGCAGCGCCCGCTGCTTCTCCTGAAACGCTTCGATCTTCTTCGCCGTCAGCTTCCACTTCTGGTCCGGCTCCCGCCCGAGGCTGCCACTGCCGCTGCACGGCGCGTCGATCAACACCACGTCGGCTTGCGAGAGGTCGCGGGTCGCGGGGAACCGAACGTTGCGGACCCCGAGCTCGCGCGCGCGGCGCCGCGCCTCCTGCAGCCGCTTGGGCGACGCGTCGAACGCGAGCACCTGCCCTCCCCGCGCCAGGTCTCCCAACATCAGCGACTTTCCGCCCGCGCCCGCGCAGACGTCGGCCACGGTCGCGCCGTCCCACCCGTTGGGCGGCTGACACAGCAGCGCGATGAGCTGGCTGCCCAGGTCCATGACCTGCAACCGCCCGCGCCGCACGGGCTCGGCGTCGAAGACGCGCGTCCCATACTCCTCGAGGGCGAGCGCGTCGGGAGCGAGCGCCAACGCCTGGGCCTCGAAGTCGAGGCCCCGGAGCTGCGAGAGGACCTCGTCGCGCGTTCCCGGCGGACGCGCCCTCAAGATGAGCCGCGGCTCCCGATTGAGCGCCTCGAGCAGCGGCTCGACCTCACCCTCCGGCACTTTGGCTGCGAGCGCCTGCGCGAGCCAGGTCGGGAACGACGCCAGCGTCGCCAGGCGATCGAGCCCTTCGAGCGGCGGGAGCTCCGGCAGCGGTTGCCGCACCATCGCCTCGAGCTGCGCGTCGCGGAGCGTGCGCGGCCGAATCGGGCCCGGCAGCCCGGCCTCGGGCTTGAGCCGCTCCCAGCCCTCGCCGAAGAAGAGCCTCCGCCACTGCGCGTAGCGGACGATCGCTTGATCCTCGAGCCGCGAGAGCGCGCTCGGCGCCAGGCCCGACAGCTTGCTCACCAGATCCAGCAGCCGCTGGTGCCGCGACAGCTCGCGCACCGCGAAGGCGGCGAAGCGGCGCTCCTGACCGCCCAGCCCGCTGCTCGAGCGGAGCGCCTCGCTGAGCGCGGGCCGCAACCCCTCGCCCTTCAAGACTGCGAGGTGCGCTTGGATGGCGACGCTGGCCGCCTTCTTCGAGGGCCGGCCGGCGGCCTCTTCCTGCGGGCGCGGCGGGGGGTACGCGAGGGACACGGCGCTTCAGTGCTTCGGGGCTCGGTAGCGCTCGATGATCAGCTCGAGGTCCTCGAGCTGAAAAGGCTTGGTGAGCACCTCGTTGGGGCGCGAGTCACCCAGCGCGCGCCGCGCGTCCGACCGGCTGCAACCGGTCACGACGACGACCGGGGTCCCGTGGGAGACCGCCGAGTCGACGACCTGCCGCCCGCCCGACCAGTCGTCGCCGATTCGCAGGTCGGCCAGGACCAGATCGAAGCGCTGCTCCCCCATCGCCTTGCGCGCGTCGGGCACGTTGTTGACGCAGGCGACCTCGGAGCGCTCCGCGAGGATGAGCTCCATCTCCTCGCGCAGGGCGGCGTCGTCCTCGACCAGCAAGATGCGCATACGTTCCGGGTAACAGCGACCCTGGGCCGGGGTCAATCGCGAGTGGCCCTCCCCGGACTCGAACCGGGACGCCTTTGGGGGCGGCGGATTTTGAGTCCGCTACGTCTACCAATTCCGTCAGAGGGCCCTTCGAATGGCGCGGCCTTATATCGACTTCCAGGAGCGAACGCATCCCTTCCGTTTGCTCCCACCGCCCCAAGGGCGTTAAAGGACCGCCGCCATGCTGAACCTGATCATCTCCCTCGCTATCGGCCTCGCCACCGCCGTGGTGATCCGGCTGTTCAACTTCAATTGGATCGCCGTGGTCGTCCCCGGCGTCCTCGCATTCTTGGCCGCGATGGTGCTGCTCGGCCGCCGGACGGCCAAGAAGGTCCAGGCGATCTCGCTGGAGGCGCAGAAGGAGCTGTCGGTTCAGGTCGCCAGCCCGCGCGAGCAGAAGCAGCGCGTGGAGAAGGCGATCAAGCTGCTCGAGAGCGCGCTGCCGTACGGCCGCTGGCAGTTCCTCATCGGCCCCGAGATTCACGCCCAGATCGGCATGATCAAGTACATGGTGAAGGACCACGAAGGCGCGCGCGCCCACTTCGCCCAGTCGAACCCGCGCAACCACATGGCGCAGGCGCTCATGGCCGCGCTCGCTTTCCAGCAGAAGGACTACCCGCGCATGGAGCAGGCCTTCGAGCGCGCGGTGAAGGCGGGCCGCAAGGAAGGCTTGGTCTGGTCGGCGTACGCGTGGTGCCTTCAGCAGATGAAAGAGAAGGACAAGGCGCTCCAGGTGATGGCGCGCGCGGTCCAGGCCAACCCGTCGGACGAGAAGCTCAAGAACGGGCTCGTCGCGCTCCAGAACGACAAGAAGCTGAAGATGAAGGCGTACGAGCCGATGTGGTGGCAGTTCGGGCTCGAGACGCCCACCGCGTCCATGCAGGGTGGCCGGCAGGTGCGCTTCCAGCGCCACTGATTCGTTCGCTGCAAAATCTCCTGTCGGTGTCGGCGAACCGTCGCTGGGTGACACCCCAACCCCTTCGAATCGCGCAGTGCCAGGCAGGGCACGTGCCTTGAACCGTGGCCGCCCGGGCTGTCGGGCGTGTGTCATGCGCTTCGCTGGCCCGGTGGCTCGAGGTCTCGGCGGGTGCCGTCGGCGGCGGCGCGGCGTGTGGAGGGGGCCCGCCGAGACCTCTGGCACCTTGAGGTGCATCGGGGGACGACGAACGTGGGAACGGAAGCACGGGCGGTTTGGGTGATCGGAAACGTGGCGCTCCCTGAGCGGGAGCGCTGGCGCGTCGTGCCCGCGAGCACAGGCGTTCGCCCGACGCCGGAGGTGGCCGCCGTGGTGGCGGATCTGTCCTCGCTGGGGCCTGCCGAGGTCGACGAGCTGAAGGCGTGGTCCTTCGAGTCAGCCCAGCCGCCCGTCTTGCTGCTCGGGCAGGGCGACGCCGCCGAGGCCGCCGAGTGGCTCGAGCGCGGCGCCGCCGACTACGTCTCGTCGCCAGCGAGCGCGCGGGAGCTGGTCGCGCGCTTGAAGCGATCGATCGCCTGGGCGGAGAAGGTCCGCCGGCTCGAGGCGGAAGCGCGCACCGACGCGCTGACGGGATTGGCGAACTACCGCGCGCTCACCGAGCGGCTGGCGCAGGAGCTCGCCCGCGCGAGCCGCTACGGCCACCCTCTCTCCGTGGCGATCATCGATCTGGATAGGTTGAAGGCGATCAACGATTCGTTCGGGCACGAGGTGGGCAACCAGGCGATCGCCGTGGTCGCCGACGCGCTGAAGGACACCTTGCGCGAGTCAGACTTCGCGGCCCGCTTCGGCGGAGACGAGTTCGTCGTGGTGCTCCCCTACCAGTCCCCGCAAGAGGCGGGCGTCTTCGCGCAGCGGCTCTGCGCCCTGGTCGCCAGGCGGCCGGTCTGGCCAAACGAGGACCACGCGCTCAACTTGACCGTGAGCATCGGCGTCGCGGGGCACGTGCACGGTCAGCCGCTCGCGACGGTGGACGAGCTTCTGCGGGGAGCCGATCTCGCGCTGTACGAGGCGAAGCGCCGAGGCCGAGGGAGGGTGGAGCAGTTCGACTGGGAGCCCGCCTCTCAGAGCGCGTGAGGGCCATCAATGTCGGATGCAACGGGGCTTCAGAGCGGTGCGCGGGTCGCGGTGGTGGGGGGCGGGCTGTGCGGCAGCGCCGTCGCCACCGCCTTGGCGCAGGGCGCCCGGGCGCGCCACCGAAACCTCCACATCGAAGTCTACGAGCGGCCGACGAGCCCGAAACCCGCGGAGCCGCCGGTCGTGCTGAGCCCCGAGTGCCGCGCGCGCCTGGCCAGCCTGGGCTGCCGTTTTCAGCTCGGCGCCACCGCCTTCGCGCTGCAGGGGATCGAGGTCTTCTCGCAGGGCACCGCCGCGCAGATCCCCGGGCCGCAGGAGAAGCTGTGGCTGCTCGACGCCTGGGACGAAGGGCTCTCCGGGCGTGAGCTGATCAGCCGGGCCTTGTCGGCGGCCGCCGCGATCGAAGGGGTGCGCTACGTGCCGCGGGCCGCCGAGCGGGTCGAGCCGCTGGATGCCTACGCCGCGGCGCGCGCGCCGATGAGCGGCCGGTGGGTCATCCGTGCGGCCGGCGCGGCGACGCAGGCGGACGCCGTGGTGATCGCCTCGGCGTTGCCCAGCGGCGAGAGCCCGATGGTGACGATGGCGGCGCTGCACGCGCGCCTGACGGCCGACCAGGCGTGGGTGCGCGAGCTCGACACGTCCGCGCGCTGGGTGAAGCTGCTCGTGGCGCCCACGCCGAGCGTCGACCTGCTCTACCTCATCCCCTGCCGCGGCTCCTGGCACGCGGTGGCGATCGGGGCTTGGGTGACCTCCGCGGACCTCGGCGAGGCGCTGCTCCTCGCGCGCGCCCAGCTTCGGCTGCCAGAGGGACTCAAGGTGCGTGAGGTCCGAAGGTCCACCTTGCCGGTCGGGATCGGGACGGGGCTGGTCGAACGCGCCAAGGTCTCGGTGGGCAGCGCCGCGTTCGGCCACCCTTTTCAGCTCGGCGTCAGCGAGGCGTTGACCTCCTGCTCGCACGCGGCGGTGGCGCTGCTCGACCAGGGGGCCGAGCTGAGCCGGCTGCGCGAGCGGTACCTGGACGAGGGCGTCTCCTCGCTCCTGCACGACGCGCTCGCGGCCACGCGGGCCCTGGGCGTCTTGCGACACGCCGGGCCGCGCGCCGCCCAAGCGTTCGCGCCCAGCCCGAATGTCGCCTCCGGCCCTTCCGTCAGCGGGCCGCTGGGGGTGAGCGCGCCGAGCGCCGAGGCGCTGCTGCGGCGGGCGCGCTGGCAACGCTTCCTGAACGCGCTCGAGAGGCCGTGGCGGCGCCGCGCGACCAAAGCAGCGTCCGAGCCCCAGCGCGGGCTGGTCTACGTCGTGGACGACGACGCGGAGGCCAGAGAGGCGCTGGCGGAGCTGCTCCGCTCGCGGGGCCTCGTCGCGGTGACGTTCTCCGACGAGCTGTCGTTGCTCGCCGCGATCGAGCGGCGTCCGCCCCAGGTGTTGCTGCTCGACGTGGTGCTGAGCTGGATGGATGGGCTCAAGCTGCTCGAGACGATTCGCGCCAACCGGGCGGGCCGCGCGGTCCGCGTGTGGATGATGAGCGGCGTGACCTGGCCGACGATGGCGCAGAGGGCGCGGGCCGGGGGCGCGGCCGGCTTTCTGGCCAAGCCCTTCACCGCCGCCGCCATCGACCGGCTGCTCGCGGATCTGGGGGCGCCGGCGCACGCGCGGTGGGTGCCGCGAGACGAAGGGCGCGCGGCGCCGCGTCAGAGCGAGTCGCTCGGGAGCTGAAGCGACCTCAGCGCGTCGTAGGGCGGCGTGATCCATTGGGCGCCGGCTTCCTTCTTGAACCAGGTGAGCTGGCGCTTGGCGTAGTGACGCGTCGCCTGCGCGGCCTGCGCGATAGCGTCTTCGCGTGTGAGCCGTCCTTGGACGACGGCCAGGGCTTGAGCGTACCCAACGCTCTGCATCGGCGGAGCGCTGGCGTAGCCGAGGTCGACCAGCCGCCGAGCCTCTTCGACCAGCCCTCGCTCGAACATCTGCCGCGTGCGCTGGTTGATCGCCTCGTAGAGCGCCTCGCGGCCGGGTTTCAGTACGAAGAGCCGGTACGGGTAGCGGTCCTGCGCGAAGGCGTGCTGGGCGCGGTGGGCCGAGGCGGGTTGTCCGGTGAGCGCGTGAATCTCGAGCGCGCGGACGATGCGGACCAGGTCGGTGGGCTTCACCCGCGCGGCGGTCTCTGGGTCGAGCTGGGCGAGCCGCTCGTGAAGCCCCGCGCGCCCGATGCGCTCGGCCTCCGCCTCCAGCGCGCTGCGGAGCGCGGGGTCGGCGGGCGGCGCCGGCACCACGCCGTGCAGCAACACGCGCACGTACAGGCCGGTGCCGCCCACGACCACCACCCGCTTGCCGCGCGCGTGAATGCCGGCGATCGCTTCGTCCGCCAATGATTGGTACCGCGCCGCCGAGAAGGCCTCCGTCGGCTCGACGACCGAGACCAGGTGATGCGGCACCCGCGCGAGCTCCTCGGCGGACGGCTTGGCGGTCCCGATGTCGAAGTGCCGATAGACCTGCTGCGAGTCCGCGCTGACGATCTCGGCGTTCCACCGCTCGGCGAGCTCGATGGCGAGCCCGGTCTTGCCGGACGCGGTCGGCCCGCCGATGACGATCAGCGCCGGGCGCTTCACGGGGTCAGCCCGCCGCGCAGGACGTCGGCGACGTTCGGATCGATCGCGAACGCAAGCCGCGCCGGCCGCACGCGCGACACCAGATCCGACGCCAGCCGAAACATGCGGGCGCGCCCCGCCGACGAGGGATCCGGCATCAGGCAGTTGAGCAGCAGCACGCGCAGCACCTCGGGCGCGGGGTGCGGCTCGAGCGTAGGCGCGGCCGCGTGCGCGAGAAGCCCCAGCACCTTCAGCCTCGCCATGACGGGCGCGCCGACGTTCCAGGGCGTGCCCGAGGCGATCGGCCCGTCGTCGGTGAGGCGGACGGCCACCAGCTCATCCGAGAGCAGCCGCAGCCCCCCGGCGACCCCGACGCTTCCGAGCGTGCTCTTCCCCGCCCCCGACGGGCCGGTGAACAGCGCGGCGTCGGCGCCCGCGGACAAGGCGACCCCGTGGACGAGCAGACCATTTCGAGAAAGCAGGTGATCCGCCAGACAGACCTTGAGCGTCGCCTCGAGCGGGAATCGTTCAGGGACCTGCTGGAGGACGAGCTCGGAACGCGCGGCCGACAGCGTGGCGCGAAAGCCGTCGCCGGCGATGTCGAGCGCGCCGTCCGGCCGCGGCTGCACGTCCGGAAGCGATGGCACCCAGCCAGGGGGCCTCGCCACCGCCGGCAGCCACTCCACCCGCACCGTGAGCTGCGCGGCCTTAAGCGAGGCGAAAGGCGCCCACTGGCGGGCGATGGCCGCGACCGGGCCCGCGTCGGCCTCGGGGAGCTCGATGACCCAATCTGCCAGGGAAAAGCGCGGCGGCATCGGCGCCACCATATCGATCAAACGCGGGCGACGAGCCCTTTGTCGAGCAACGCCTGGAGGAAGCTCAAGGTGTCGGCGAGCGCCTGGGCTTCGGTCACCTGGAACTCGCCCGCCAGCACGGAGGCGATCTGCTCGGCCGAGCGAACGCCGTCGAGCAGCGCCCACACGCGCGAGGCCGTGGCGTTGAGGCCGCGCAGCACCTTGCCGCTGCCGTCGAGCAGCACGAAGTCGGCGCCGAACTGGCTCGCCTCGACGCCGGGGGCCGGCCGCACCACGCTCGGGGCGGACAAGCTCATCGCAGGCGCCTCCAGAGGCCGCCCACCCGCCGCCGGAGCTTCAGCCGCACCCGGCCGAGCAGCGTCGGCCCGCGGTCCCACTCCGATGGCGCGAGGAGCCGCCCGGCGCGCCGAACGCGGTGAATTTTGCCGACCACCTCGGCGAGCGGGACGGGCGGATCGGCGTCTTGGCAGTTGTCGCCTTTCAGCTCGAGCCAGCCGTCGCGCACCGCGCGGACCCGGTGAATGACGAGCTGGCCCGCGATGCGCGCGACCACCACCTCGCCCGGCGCGGGTGCGCTGGTGAGACGAAGCGTCTCCGCCTCGTCACCCGTCAGCAGCGTGGGCCACATGCTGTCCCCGCGAACGGGGATCCAGTCGAGCCGCGCGCCTGCGCTCACGGCCGCGCGATCGCGGCCTTGCCGTTCGGCGCGCGCTGAATGCCGAGCGCCAGCTCGACCTCGGAGAGGATGGTCGCGCTGGCCTCTTCGTTGTAGCCGCGGTGCAGCGCGGAGATCGTCCCGTCCGGCCGGATCATGAACACCGACGGCAGCGGGCTCTGGCTGCCGAGCCAACGGCGGGCGACGAGGTTGAAGCGGTCCTTCAGCACCGGATAGGTGACTTTGTTCTTCGCGATCAGCTCGTCGATGATCTTCTGCCCCGCCGGCTCGGTGTCGATCGAGACCATCACCACCCGCAGCCCCTGCGCCTGGTACTTCTCGTGGAGCTTCTGCAAATAAGGCATCTCCTTCTTGCAGGGCGCGCAGAACGACGCCATGAACGACAGCAGCACCACCTTGGTGTTCTTGTCGTTGGCGTCCGGCCCGACGAAGCGATCCAACCCGAGCACGTTCGGCGCGTCTTTGGGCGGGTTGTACATGGGCAACCGGAACATCGGCGCGGGGCCATTCACCGTGGCCAGGTTCTCCGCCACCGCGATGGACGGCACGAACGCCAACATCGCCGCGATCACCAAGCGTTTCATGTTCGGTCACCCCTCTGTGGTGAAGCCATTCTGGCCCAAGGCCGAGCGGGCGGTGAAGCAGACCCCGCGAAGGGTGTAGGTGCTCGGCGGCCTGTTGCCTTCACCGCCGCAGGGCGGCCGCCAGCCCCTCGAGCGCGACCGGCACGGGCTCGCCCCCGGCCATCGGCTTGAGCTGGGCCGAGCCGGTCTTCAGCTCCTGATCCCCGAGCACCAGCGCGAACCGCGCCCCGCTCTTGTCGGCGCGCTTCATCTGGCTCTTCACGCTGCCGCCGCGGGTGTCGAGCTCGATCGAAAAGCCCTGGTGCCGCAGCTCGGTCGCGCGCCGAAGCGCCTCGAGCTGCGCCGCGGCGTCCACGGCGACGATGAACAGGTCCGGCTTCGCCTGCAGCGCGCGCTGCGTCTCTTGGACGAGCAGCACGAGCCGATCAAGGCCCAGGCCGAAGCCCGCCGCGGGGACGTCGGGGCCCCCGAGCGCTTTGATCAACCGGTCGTAGCGGCCGCCGCCGCCCACCGTGCTGGCGGTGCCCAAGGCCGGGTGCGTGGCGACGAACTCGAAGGCGGTGCGGGTGTAGTAGTCGAGCCCGCGGACCATGCGCGGGTTCAACCGAAACGGCACCTTCACCGCCTCGAGCAGCCGCTGCACCTCGGCGAAGTGGGCCCGGCACGGCTCGCAGAGCGTCTCCTGCACGCTGGGCGCGTTCTGCGCGAGCTGCTGACACCGCTCGTTCTTGCAATCGAGGATGCGCAGCGGGTTCTTGGTGAGCCGCACCTGACAATCGGGGCACAGCTCGGCCTGGTGGCGCTGGAAGTACGCGACCAGCCGCTCCAGATACGCGGGGCGGCACGCTTCGTCGCCCAGCGAGTTGAGCTCCAGACCGACGCCTTGGAGCCCCAGCTCGGTCAACAGAAACGCGACCAGCTCCATCAGCTCGACGTCCTGCGCCGGCTCCTTCACGCCGTACGCCTCGGCGCCGATCTGCGAGAACTGGCGGTAGCGGCCGGTCTTCATCCGCTCGTAGCGGAACATCGGCCCCAGGTAGAACCAGCGGGTGACCGGCTCCTGGTTTTGGATGGCGTGCTCGATGTACGCGCGCGCGGCGGGCGCGGTGCCTTCGGGGCGCAAGGTGAGCGAGCGGCCCGCCTTGTCTTCGAAGGTGTACATCTCCTTGCCGACGATGTCCGTCACCTCGCCGACGCTGCGGACGAAGAGCGCGGTGTCCTCGAGCATCGGCGTGCGCACCTCGGCGTAGCCGTAGCGGCGGAACACCTCGCGCGCGGTGCGCTCGACGAACTGCCAGGCCTCCACTTGCCCGGGCAGCACGTCGTTCATGCCTTTGACGCCCGAGAACTTCTGACTCACGCGATGACCCCGATGCGCTCGCCCAGCTTCAGCTTCGCCTCGGCGAGCAGCGTGGGCTCCCAGCGCACGCGGCCCGGCTCGAAGAGCAGGATGACGGTCGAGCCCATCTCGAACATGCCGAGCTCGCCGCCCTTCTCCACCGGGATCGGCTTCTCGTAGTGGTGCGTGCGCTCGGCCTCACCGCGGTGCGTGATGATGTCGTCGTAGCTGGCGTGAATGCGCGACACGCACGTGGCGCCCACGGCGACCACCGCCACGCGGCCGGCCGAGGTCGACAGGTACGTCACCAGCCGCTCGTTCACGCAGAACAGCGCCGTCTTGTTGCGCACCGACACCGGGTTCACCGGCCAGAACTCCCCGGGGACGTACCGGTAGCCGGTGATGGCGCCCGCGAGCGGGCTGTGGATGCGGTGGTAGTCGCGCGGCGACAAGTAGATGGTCGCGAAC
>CAZEDU010000056.1:19906-22618 GCA_964511185.1 uncultured Myxococcaceae bacterium
AAGGCGAACGCGCCGCCTTCGAAGCGCCGCGCCTCGGTCGCGTCCGCGAGCAGCTTCTCCACCGGAAACGAGATGCCCTTCGCCTGAATGCACTCGCCCCGCTCGGCGTAGCCCGCCTGCGAGACGGCGCCGTCCACCGGCGAGATGACCGCCTTCGGGTCAAGGTCGATGGGCCGCAGGCCCGGCTTGAGCTTTCGGGTGAAGAACTCGCCGAAGCGCGTGTAGCCCTCGACCCCGTGCTCGGCTTCGTCGAGCGCCACGCAGTACCGCCGCGCGAAGGCCTTCATCGCCGCGCGGTGCCACGCGGCCGGCGCCGGGGCGCGCGTCGCCAGCCCCACGAAGGAAGACAACGCCGACTTGGGCAACAGGCGCATCAGCGCCATGAAGGTCTCGTCACGCATGGTCGCGGAAGATGTAAGCGGGCCGCTAGCCGCCCGCATCGGGATTCGGCGCCGGGCGGGGCGGCAGCTCCTTGGGGGCCCGCCCCAGGACCTTCCCGTTCTCGAACACCACGAACGAGCTCAGATACCCCGTGAAGCGATCGCGGCAGCTCGGCAGATCGCGGACCTCGTAGGCGGGCAGCGGCCCCTTGCCGACGATCTCCACCGCGGGGACCTCGGAGAAGCAGCTGCCGAAGCGGTCCTGGAACTCGCGCATCGTCATACCGGAGACCGGCTGGGTCGGCCCGCTCGGCCCGGCGTCGACGCTGGCGTCGGGCGCCTCGGCGGACTCGTCGGGCGTCGCCGTCTCGTTGGCGGGCTCGAACGGCGGAGCGTCTTCGAGGGACGTCCCCTCGGCGGCGGCCGCCTCCTCCTCCGCGAGCGCCTGCTCCCGCTCCTCGCGCCCTTTCTGGATGCGCGTGAGCAGCTCGGCCGCGGCCGCGTGGTCGGCGCTGTTGCTCGGCACCTGCTTGAGCAGCGACTCGATCTCGCCGATCTCGTCCGAGACGTACGCGTCGTCGAGGTCGCGGGCGTAGAGCTTGGTGAAGCGCTCGTTCGCCTCCGCGAACTCGGGGGAAGGCTGCGACTTCTTACACGCGGCCAAAAACGCCACCGCGCACAACAGAGCAAGAAAGGCTGGTTTCACGCGGCGGAACTTAAGACGGACGGCCGGGGTTGGTCAGTACTTTTTAGACGCCCAGGAACAGCCGCTTGCCGAAGTTCAGCGCCAGGTCGGCGTCGAAGATCTTCTGCGCGCTCGTCTCGATGTCGTACTCGACGCGCAGGTACTCGACCGTTCGCGCGTCCGTGTCGCAGATGACGAAGCACGCGCGGTTGTCGTAGTCGCGGGGCTGGCCCACCGAGCCGACCGAGATGATGTACTTGTAGCCGCGGCGGACGCCGAACTTCTGCGCGACCACGTCGTTCACCTCGCCGTTGCCGATCGCGAACGCCTTGCACAGGTGGCTGTGGCCGATGAAGGTCACCTCGGGCAGGTCGGCCACGAAGGGGATCAGCTCCCGGGCCTGCTCGAGCGCGAAGATGTACTCGTAGGCCTTCGGGTCGATGGGCGAGCCGTGCGAGAAGCCCACGTCGCCGATGCGGTACGTGTACGGGAGGCTCTTGAGCCACGCCAAGTTGTCGTCGCTGATGACGCGCGCCGACCAGTCGAGCGCGTGGCGGGCGGCGTCGTAATAGAACGAGTAGTCCATGCGGCCGGCGACCGCCGCGTCGTGGTTGCCCAGGAGCGTGACCTCGGTGACCGAGCGCACGAGCTCGCAGCATGGGTTGGGGGAAGCGCCGTAGCCGACGATGTCGCCCAGCGAGACCACCCGATCGACCTTCTGTTGGTCCGCCGTCCGGAGCACCTCGGTGAGCGCCTCCACGTTCGAGTGGATGTCCGAGATGATGGCGATGCGCATTTCAGATTGCTCCTAAACGAGCCTGCGAGCCTACGAGTCGTGCTGCCGGCGAACGGGTCGCTCGTTCTGAATGATCTGCCGTATTTTGACGAGCTTGTCTTGGTCCATCTCCTGAAATCGCAGGCCCATTCCAGGTGGACCTTGCTCGTCGCCCGCGTGCGTCCAGACCACCTCCGCGCTCGTCTCCATCTCGAGCGCGGTGCCCAGACCAAAGCGCAGCCGGGCGCGCTCGCCGTGCGTCAGGGGGATGCTCGTCATCAAGAACATGCCGCCTTCGCTCAAGTTCGCGATTCGGGCGTACACCGTGACGTTCTCGCCTTCGCACCAGCAGCGCAGGCGGCACGGCACGCGCTCATGCTGGCGCTGCTCGGTCAGGCGAAGACCTTCGGTACGCGCCAGCAAGGGTCACCTCCGGTGCGCGCCCGCCCCTTCCGCGCTGACAACCAGCTCGCAGATGCACGGTGAAGCGTAAGAGAGCGCCGATCGGCTTTTCAAGCCACGCCTCTGGAGCAGGCGGGTCGCGCACAAGTCGGCCGGTGTCGCACCCCCGCGCGCTTCGGGGTTGATTCGAAGGGGCGGAACGTGGTTCACCGCGCCCATGCGCACTGTCGTCACCGGTTCGTTGGCCTACGACTACATCATGAACTTTCCCGGGCACTTCAAGGACCACATCCTGCCCGAGAAGGTCCACATGCTCACCGTGAGCTTCCTGGTCGACTCCATGAAGCGCATGCGCGGCGGCGTGGCGGGCAACATCGCCTACTCGCTCGCGCTGCTCGGGGACCGGCCGCTGGTGGTCGCGAGCGCGGGCTCCGACTTCGGCGAGTACCGGAAGTGGATGAACGACGCCG
>CAZEDU010000056.1:22628-24720 GCA_964511185.1 uncultured Myxococcaceae bacterium
GAAGAGGTGGCGCAGCAGTTCACCGCGTCCTGCTTCATCAACACCGACCAGTCGAACAACCAGATCGTCGCCTTCTACGCCGGCGCCATGGCGCGCGCGGCGCAGCTCACGCTCAAGGGGCGGGGGCTGACGCGCGAGGATCTGGTCATCATCTCGCCGACCGACCCGGAGTCGATGGCGCGCTCGACCGCCGAGTGCCGCGAGCTCGGCGTGCCCTACATCTTCGACCCCGGCAAGCAGACCCCCCGGCTCGACAAGGAGCAGATCCTGACCGGGCTCGACGGCGCGGCGGTGCTCATCGGCAATGACTACGAGCTGGCGATGATGGCGCAGAAGACGGGCAAGACCGAAGCGCAGCTCATCCAGTCGGCCCCTCTCTCGGTCGTGACGCGGGGCGAGAAGGGGTCGACCCTCCACCTCCGCGCGGAGGGTCGCTCCATCGACATTCCGGTCGCGCCGATCCGGGAGCTGGTCGATCCGACCGGCGCTGGCGACGCGTACCTGGCCGGCATCGCCTTCGGCTTGTCTCGCAAGTTCCCCTACCCGGTCGTCGGGCGCATCGCCGCGCTCGCCGCGGCGTACGCGGTCGAGCACAAGGGCTGCCAGGAGCACCGCTACACCCGCGCCGAGTTCGCGCGGCGCTACGCGGAGGCCTTCGGCCACGCGCCCGAGATCGAGGCGTTCGCCAAGGCGGCCTAAGCCGCAGGCGGTCAGGGCGTGGGCGCGACCGACAGGAGCGCCTTCAAGTCCTCGTCGGTGAAGAAGAGCCCGCCGCCGAAGAACAGGTCGCGGCCGACCAGCAGCCGGTTGGTGCCGACCTGGCGCACCTGGCTGTTCAAGATGTCGTCGACGCCGCCGTTGACGAACAGATGGTTCAGGAACGCCACGCGCACCGCGGCGCGCACCCGCGGGTAGCGCAGCTCCGACACCGCCCAATCGAACGCGTCGAGCTTCACCGTCAGGTTGTCCTGCAGGAAGTTGAAGTCGGCGCCCACGCCGCCGCTCGACTCGATGATGCCGAAGCGCAGCGTCGCGAAGTAGTAGCGTTTGGCGAACTGCGCCGAGAACTTGAACGCGTCTTTGGTCACCCGCTGCACCTGGGTGACCGGCTCCCCGGTGCCGGGCGGGTTGGACTGCACGACCTGGGTCTCGATCACGCCGCGCGGGTCGTCGATCACCTCGAGCAGGTAGTACTTGTCCGGCTTGGGGATGAGGCGGACGCCGAGCGTGTTCTTCGCCTGGCCTTGGGCGATGAGGTAGTCGGTGCGAATCGCCACCTCGGCCTGCAGCGACGTGAGGCGCGTGGCGTAGTCGGACAGGTCTTCGATCGACTCGGAGATCTTCTGCCCGAGCCGCTCGTCGGCGAGCAGCGTGCCGACGGCGCCCTCGCCGTTCTTCACCTTGGTGGTGACCTCCTCGAGGTTCTGCAGCGTGGTGTCGAGCCGGCTCAGCGTCTGCTTGAGGCTCGCCACGCCTTCCTTCAGGTCGCCTTCCCCGCTGCCGACGATCTTCTTCACCGTCGCCAGCACGTCGCGGGTGTCGCGGGTGATGACGTCGATGTTCTCGACGATGCTGCGAATGCTCTCCTGCTGATCGCGCGTGATGCCGCGTACGTCGCTCGAGACGCCCTCGAAGTTCCGCAGGATCGACTCGAGCTTGCCGGAGCTCTCGCGGACCGTGGTCTCGACGGTCTGCGAGAGCTGGATCAGGTTGGTGACGATCTCCTTGAGCGAGCCCGCGCCCTGCTCGCCGCCGAGCACCTCCCGCAGCGACGACGTCACCTGCTGGATGTCGCCGGTGATCTGGGAGAGCGAGGCGAAGATGGCCTCCATGCCCTGCGTGTCGATCACGCGCTTGATCTGCCCGCCCTCGGGCATCAGCTCGGCGTTCGGCGAGCCCGGGTAAAGATCCAGCAGGTAGTCGCCGAGCAGCGACTCCGAGCGCTTGGTGAGCGACGCGTCCTCGCGCAGCCCCACGTCGCGGCGAATGCGCAGGCGCACCTTGGCGCGAGTGCCTTCGAGGACGATCTCGCTGACGTCTCCAACGGGGATGCCGGCGATCTGCACGCGGCTCTTGGGCCCCAGGCCCGAGG
>CAZEDU010000056.1:24730-26377 GCA_964511185.1 uncultured Myxococcaceae bacterium
AAGACGGTGATCGCCTCGCGATCCGACAGCCCGCCCTTCTTCACGAAGGTGAGGAAGATGAAGAGGAACGCGCCCGACGCGAGGACCAAGAGGCCCACCCGGAACGGCGTCAGCAGCTTCTTCAAAGTGCTCGGGCTCCCAAGGTGCGGCCGACCCTCGGGTTTTGACTCTACCCGGTGCCGGCGCGAGCGCTAGCGCAAAAAACAAGAAGCGGGCCGGCGTTGTGAGGCGCCGACCCGCTCCCGAACCATGGTGTGGGGTGTTGCCTAGGGCAGAGAGACGCTGCCCCAGGTGGTTGTTCCGTTCGCCAGCGTGCGCTGCACGCTGTTGGTGCCGATGCCGACCTTGCTCGCCGTGATGACGAAGGTGGCGGGCGGGAGCTGGGTGAACGTGTACACGCCGCCGGCGTCGGCGGTGGCGGTGCGGCCGTCACTCAGGGTGACCGTGGCGCCCGCGATGCGGTTGGCGGTGTTGCTGCCGCGGTAAATGACGCCCGTCAGGGTCGCGTTGCCGGTGGGCAAGGTGGCCGAGGGCTCGAGCGCGAAGCTCAGGTCGAGCACGCCGGCGTCGACCACGATGTCCTGCGTGTACGGGGTGAAGCCCGAGGCAGACACCGACAGGCGGTGCGTGCCGGCGGGCACCGCGGGCAGCTCGAAGTCGCCGAACTCGGAGGTGACCGCGCTCTTGCCCGCGACGTCGACCTTCGCGCCCGGCACCGAGAGGAGCGGGTTGCTGGCGTGGTAGGCGCGGCCGCGGAGGACGCCGACGGTCAGGTTGGTGAGGCTCAGCTTCACCGTGGCCCCGTTGAGCGTGGCGTTCACCGTGGCGGTCTGCGGCGCGTAGCCGGCCGCGCTCGCCGTGACCGTCACCGAGCCAATCGCGACGCTCGGGATCGAGAAGCTGCCGGTCGCGTCGCTGATGGCGGTCTTGTCACCGACCTGGACGGTCGCGCCGGCGATGGGGCCGGCGAGGAGGTCGGCGGTCACCACTTTACCGGTCAGGGTCACGCTGCTCACGCCCGACTTGGCGCGCGCGATGATGGTCGGGATCTGCGCCGCGAGCGCGTTCCCCGGGCACGACGAGTTGTTGTACCAGAAGCGGTGTCCCTTGAGGGTCGAGGTGCTGAGCGTGACGCCGTAGGTCTTCGCCATCGCGCCGAACAGCCGCGCCGCCGAGTTGATCATCGCCTCGGGCGCCGCCGTGGTGCCGTACGAGCCGAGGAACGAGATCGCCACGTTGCCGGTGTTCTGCGAGTAGACGTGCGCGCCGATGTACGAGACGCCGCGCCCTTCCCAGAGGCGACCGTCGCGCGAGACGAGGAACTGGTAGCCGATGTCGCACCAGCCGTTGTTCTTGCGGTGGTACGCCTGGATCTGCCGCAGGCGCGCCTCGGGCGAGAGCGAGTCGGACGACGGCGTGTCGGTGTGGTGCACGGCGAAGCGGTACGGGGTGTGGCGCGAGCTGCAGGTGACCGGCCCGCCGCCCCAGGCCGAGCGGGCGTTGACCGTGACGCCGCTGACGACCAGCGCCGACTTGAGGCTCTGCGTCTCATTGGTCATCACGTCGTCGCCTTCGAGCGACTCCTGGACGGGATCCTGCGCCTCGGCAGCCGGCATGCCGCGCATCAGCTCGACGCGCAGGTAGTTC
>CAZEDU010000056.1:26390-31830 GCA_964511185.1 uncultured Myxococcaceae bacterium
GGCAGCACCACGCCGCCCGCGCGCAACCGGAAGTACCGCGAGGTGCCCGGGGCGCGGATCTCACCGATGGTGCTGACGACGTTCTCGCGCTCGACGTGGTGAATCGTCGCGGGCATGAACTCCGACCAGGTGCGGCCATCGGCGCTGACGGAGAACTCGACGTTGGTGTCGAGGAGCGCGTCGAAGACCAGGCCGAGCCGGTCGAAGTCCTCGTCCATCTCGTGAACGGGCGAGTGGAGCAGCTCCGAGCGAAGCGCTTCGCCCTCGAATATGATGGTGTGGCCGTGATCGTCCGCGTCGACCAGCGAGGCGGTCGCCGAGCCGCATGCGGCAGCGGTCAGGGAGACCAAGATCAGGGCGGCAACACGCATCGGGCACTCCTCGGCAGAAAGCAGAGAGCGCCCTAGAGCCAACGTCGTGCCAACCGGCACGACGGTCGCTAACCGGCTTTAATCGCTGGGTGTTTTGGATAGCGCCGCAAAGCAGCTTTACTGAATTCGCCGTTGCGCGTTGGCGAAAGATCAAACAGGCACTGTCTTAACGCGCGACGTCACGACCGGGTGACAGTCCGCTCTGCAGAAAAGTCAGTGTGGATACAGCGGCTTGAACGTCCCCCGCCGTGGTTGGAAGGACGTTCACCCACATTATCGACGGACCCCACGACGAGTTGCGTCGACAGCTGAATTTCTAGTTCTTCCCGAACCAAGTCTGCAGGAAGACCTTCACCTGCGGGTGACGCGAGTGGCGGAGCTTCTCGGGCGGGCCCTGGTCGACGATCGATCCAGCGAACAAGAAGGCGATGTTGTCGGCGACCTTGAAGGCGGACGCGATGTCGTGGCTGATGACGACCGAGGTGACGCCGAGCTCTTTCTTCGCCTCCAAAATCATCTCGTCGACGTAGTCGGTGGTGATCGGATCGAGGCCGGTGGTCGGCTCGTCGTAGAGGACGATCTTCGGGTCGAGCACGATGGCGCGGGCGAGGCCGACGCGCTTGCGCATGCCGCCCGAGAGATCGGCCGGGTACTTGTCCTCCACGTTCTTGAGCCCGACGATCGCCAGCTTCTTGCGGACGATCTCTCGAATCTGCTCTTCGGGCATCGAGGCGTGCTCGCGCAGCGGGAAAGAGACGTTCTCGTAGACCGTCATCGAGTCGAAGAGCGCGGCCGCCTGAAACACCATGCCGAACTTGCGGCGCACCCGCTCGAGGTCCTCCTCGCCGAGCGGCACGATGTCCTCGCCGTCGACGATCACCTGGCCGCGATCGGGCTTGAGCAGGCCGATCATGTGCTTCATCAGCACGGTCTTGCCGCTGCCCGAGCCGCCGAGGATCACGCAGGTGCTGCCTTCGGGGATGACGAGGTCGATTCCGGCCAGCACCTTGTTGTCGCCGAACGACTTGTGCAGCCCGATGACCTCGATCATCGGCGCGCGGACGTCAGGCTGGGTCGTCCCGTCGCTCATCAGTGCAGAACGACCCCGACCAGGTAGTCGAGGACGAAGATCGCGAGCGCGGAGGAGACCATCGCCTGCGTGGTGGCCTGCCCTACGCCCTTGGCGCCGCCGCTGGCGTGGTAGCCCTTGTAGCAAGCGATGAGCGTCACGGTGAGGCCGAAGACGGCGCCCTTGATCAGCCCTTCGAAGATGTCCTCGGGATCCAGCCACTGCTGCGTGCGCGCGCGGAAGGTGCCGGCCGAGATGCCCTTCACCACCACCGACACGAAGTAGCCGCCGAAGATGCCGGCGGTGTCGAAGACCATCACCAGCACCGGGACCATGATCAGCCCGGCGAGCACGCGCGGCACGAGCAGGTACTGAATCGGGTTGACGGCCATCGTCTCCAGCGCGTCGACCTGCTCGGTGACGCGCATGGTGCCGAGCTCGGTGCACATGGCGCTGCCGGCGCGCATGGTCACCATGAGCGCGGTGAAGACCGGCGCGAGCTCGCGGGTGATGGTGAGCGCCACCGTCGGGCCCACCAGGCTCTCGGCGTCGAACAGCTCGAAGGCGCGCGACGACTGGTGCGCGAACACCATGCCGGTGAAGACGCCGGTCAAGGCGACGATGAAGATCGACCCCACGCCGACGAAGTCGAGCTGCGCGAGCATGTTCGCCACGCGGTAGCGGGGGCGCACCGCCCAGCGGGCCACCTGGACGCCGAGCGAGGCGACGCCGCCGATGTCGGTCACGGCGTCGACGACCGTCTTGCCGAGCCCGCTGACGGCGTCGTGCAGCACGTTGGTCTCGGTGGGCTGGGCGCCGGGCTTCACTTCATCCGCCATACGCGCCGAGAAGATGGCACGGTTCTAACCGCTTCGCACCACCCGAGGAACGCGCGCGCCAACGCCGCAGAGTACCTCGTAGTGGATGGTGTTGCTCCAGCCCGCGAGCGCTTCGGCGGGGAGCTCGTCGCCGCCTTGCGGCCCGAGCAGCACGACCTCGTCGCTCATCGCCACGCCGGGGACGTCGGTCACGTCGACCATGCACATGTCCATGCAGACGCGGCCGACGACCGGCGCGCGGCGGCCCCGCACCAGCACCTGCGCCTTGTTGCCGTATTGCCGGCTGTACCCGTCGGCGTAGCCCACCGGCAGCGTCGCGATGAGCGACTTGCGGGGCGCGGTCCAGGTGTGGCCGTACGAGATGGGCGTGCCGGCTTCCACCTCCTTGAGGTGCACGATGCCGGTCTTCCAGGACAGCACGGGCCGCAGCGCCGCCAGGCTCGCCAGCCGCGGCGCCGCGGCGAGCCCATAGAGCGCGATGCCGGGACGGACCAGGTTGAGCTCCAGGCCGTCGCGCACCTCGGGCAGGTCGACCACGCCGGCGGAGTTGGACAAGTGCCGCCACTTCGGGTCGACGCCCCGGCCGCGCATCAGGGTGAGCGCGCGCTTGTAGCGGGCGATCTGCTCGTGCGTGACGGCGGCGTCGGCGAGATCCGCGTTCGCGAAGTGCGACAGCAAGCCTTCGATCTGCACGCGCGGGTGGCGCGCGGCCTGGTCGAGGAAGTCGGGCAGCTCCTCGAGCCGAACGCCGAGCCGGCCCATCCCGGTGTCGACCTTCAAGTGCGCGTTGATCGGCCGCTGGCGCGCCTCGGCGGCGCGGCTCAGCCCGCTCAAGTGCTCGGGCCGGAAGATGGTGGGCCGCAGCTGATACTCGACCATCAGGTCGTAGCCGCCTTCGTACGATCCCCCCAGCACGAGAATCGGCGCGTTGACGCCGGCGTTGCGCAGCTCGATGCCTTCTTCGACCAGCGCGACGCCGAGCATCGGCACGCCCGCGCGCTCGAGCGTGCGCGCGATGGGCGCCGCGCCGTGGCCGTAGGCGTTGGCCTTCACCACCGCGAGGATCTGCGCGGCGCCGACGAGCTTCTGCACCTCGCTCAGGTTGTGGCGAAGCGCGGCGAGGTCGATCTCCGCCCGCGTGGGCCGAATGTGATGATCGAGCGCGCGTCGGCGGTAGTGGTCCATGCTCGTGGTGTGGCCTCGGGGCCGCATCGCGGCAAAACGCCGCGTACTGATGTCCGCAGATCGAGTCAAGTTGTGCTTCCTCCGGTCGCGCGCGGGTGTAAGTTCCGGCGGTCGCCTCGAGCCCATTCACACGAAGGGCCAGCGACGCTCGAACATGACGACCTTACGAGTGGGTGGTGAAGTCGATGCCCTGTGCACGCGATGCAAGCTGACGCTCGCGCACACGATTCTGGCGATGGTCGGCAGCAAGATCGCGCGCGTGCGCTGTAACACCTGCGGCGGCGATCATGCGTTCCGGAGCAGCCCCTCGGGCGAGCGGTCGAGCGGTGGCACACGCGCGGCGCCGAGGGAGCGAGAAGCCAAGGTGGTGATCGGCTTCGAGGCGCAGCTGGCGTCGAAGGACGTGGGCCAAGCGAAGGACTACTCGCCGAAGACGGCGTTCGCGCTCGACGAGGTCGTGCGGCACCCGAGCTTCGGGCTCGGCATCGTGACCGCGGTGCGCGGCGACAAGGTCGACGTCGCGTTCAGGGCCGCGACCAAGACGCTGGTGCACGCGCGGGGCGACGTCGCCGCGGCGCGACCGACTTTCCAGCCGCCGGGGCGGCCAACCGAAGGGCCCGCGGACAAGCCCCAAGCGCAAGACGAGCCGAGCTGACCCCATGACGACGGTCGCGAGCTTGCTCCTGATGACCGCGGCGACGGCGGCGCCGCTTCAAGTCGAGGGGACCCCGAAGGCCATCGTGCTCGGGTCGGAGACGATCGCCGAGATCGTCGTGCGCGCGCCGGGCCACGACGAGGTGAAGGCCGGCACCAACCTGGGCGTCATCCAGAAGGCGCCGGTCGCGACGCCCTCGGGCGAGTGGCGCTTCTTGTATCGCCCGCCGGAGATCAAGCACCCCGAGACCGCCCTGCTCTTCTTCTGGGTCGACGTGCCCGGCGCCCGGCCCATCGTCGAGGTCGAGCGCATCGCCCTGGTGGGGCGAACGGACGTCGAGATCACCACCGAGCCGTTCGCGGACGTCACGGTGGAGCTGCAGCGCGCGGCCTTCGGCCCCGTGAAGGCGGACGAGAAGGGGCGCGCCGTCGTGCCGCTCGAGGTGATGCCCGGCGAGACGCAGGCGAAGGTCGTCGCGCAGACGAAGCGCCACCGGACGACGCGCGCGCTGCAGCTCGACGTTCCGCGGCTGAACCCGCTCGCCATTCTCTTGGGGCCCGACCCGATGCCGAAGGAAGGCGGCTGGCTGATGGCGCTCCACACCTCGCAGCTCGCCGCCGGCAAGCTGGACCTCCACGTTCAGGGCGCCCAGCTGGAGGAGAAGGAGCGCGCCGCCGATCGCGTGTACTTCCGAGTCACTCCGCTCGATCTGGCGGAAGAAGTGCGCGTGGTGGCGGGCATCAAGGGCGACACCGCCGCCCGCGCCGAGGCGCGCGTGGCCGTGCACCGGCCCGCGCGCGCGCCGGAGCCTTCTCCCGCGCCGACCGCGGCCGCGACGGTGACCGACACCCGCGGCAGGTGGTCGCCCACGGTTTCGCTCGGTGGCTTCTACGGCGGTGCGCGCACCGTCGGGCCGCAGGGCGCGGTCGGCGTGGGCTACCGCATCCCAGGCATCGAGGAGCGCCTCACCGTCGAGCTGTCGGTCGGATGGCGGGCCCAGCGCACGCTGACGCGCGGCCTGCTCACCACGCAGCGCTCGGAGGTGACGGCGATCCCCATCGACCTGTCGGTGCGGGCGAACGTGCTGCAGGCCGGCGCGTGGAACGTCTACGGCCGCGCCGGCGGCGGGCCCATGCCGTTCCGCCATCGCACGACGTCGACCACCGAGCCGGACTTCGAAGGCGCGGGCGTGAGCTTCGAGGCGTTCGCAGCCGCGTGGGTCTCTCACCGCTTGGGCCGGTTCGAGCCGTTCCTCGAGCTCAAAGGCGCGCTGTCCCCGTTCAAGACCGCTCGGCTCGACGCGGACGGCAGCGGGCTCGGC
>CAZEDU010000057.1:0-543 GCA_964511185.1 uncultured Myxococcaceae bacterium
CGGGCGCCTTCGGCACCTTGGAGGCCCACGCGAACGGCGGCCACACCTTCGGCGGCTTCGAGCTCTCGGGGGACGCCAGCGTCGTCCGCCAGACCGGAGACCGCCAGCGGGTCGACGTCGACGCGATGACCGCCGCGGCGGTCGCGCAAGGGCTCCGCGACCCGCTCGATCCCGCCGGGTTCACCAACGACGAGCGGATCTTCACGCAGCTCGGCGTCCGGGCGACGCGCTCTCTGCCGGAGGCGGGCTCGCTGTCGGCCGCGGCGCGGTTTCTTTATGAAGACCGCGGCGCCTGGGTGGGGCTGTTCGACACGCTCGGGCCCTCCTCCAGCCTCAGCTGGCGCATCCTGCAGGTCGACCTGGGGCACCGCCGTCGCCTCGGAGATCGCCTGGAAGGGGGCGTGCGGCTCCAGTTTCAAGATCAATTCACCGATCGGCTCTTCCAGCTCACGCCCGAGCGCTTTCGCACGGGGCCGGGGGGCGATCAGCTCTTCCCCGAGGGGCTGCTCGAGCAGGGACAGGTCGGCGCGCGCGGGGTCGGGC
>CAZEDU010000057.1:553-17479 GCA_964511185.1 uncultured Myxococcaceae bacterium
GAAAGATCGCCCTCGCCGAGCGGAACCAGCTCTCGGTGGGCGCGCAGGTTCAGTACGACGCGCTGTACGGCTACGCCTACCGCAGCAACGGCGTCATCGCCGCCGACGGCACCGTGCGCTACACGGGCGGCGCGCTGCTCGAGCCCGACGAGCTGGGCAGCCCGCTGCGGCTCTTCGCCGGCGCGGCGGCGCGGCGCCTGGGCCTGACGCTCACCGCGCAGGACGAGTGGACGGTGCTCGAGTCGCTCACGGTGCTGGTCGGGTTCCGGTTCGACGCCGTGCAGCTGCCGGTCAGCGACGCGCGCAACGTGTTCACGCCCACGCTGGTGCCGGCGCTCAACCCGCGCGCGGGCCTGGCCTGGTCGGTGACCGACGCCGTGGCGCTGCGGCTCCTCTACAGCCGCTCGCTGCGCGCGCCCACCGTGCAGGAGCTGGCCGAGACCATCCCGGCCCACGGCTTCAACCGCGGCCGCTTCGAAGGCAACCCCGAGCTGGTGCTGGCGACGGTCGACGCCGTGGAGCTCGGGGTCGACTGGCTGGGGGCGGTGGGCGATGGGCACGTTCGGTTCGCCGGCGGCGCCTTCTACGACTCGTACTTGAACCCGATCGCGCGGGTCGACACCACCGGCACCAGCGCGCCGCTGCGCAACCGCGTCCCCGGCGTCCGGGCCTTCGGGCTCGAAGGCGAAGGCCAGCTCGAGCTGTCGGCGCGCACGCGCTTCTGGGTGAACGCGAGCTGGTTCCGCGCCGAAGACCTGGAGACGCCGGAGCCGTTCCGGCTGATCACCGACGTGCCTCAAGCGCGCTTCAACATCGGCGCGACGCTCCCGGTGGGCGAACACTTGAACCTGGATCTGCTCGCGCGCTTCAGCTCGGAGCGCCGCAACAACAGCCGCTCGGTGCTCGAGCACGTGCGGCGCTACACGCTGCCGGGGCAGACCATCATCGGCGCGCAGCTGCGCACCGAGCCGCTGGCCGGCCACTTCGAGCTCGCGCTCTTGGGGCAGAACGTCTTCAGCCAGCGCTACGCGGACGACGCGCCGCAGCCGGAGCGGCTGCCGGGCCTGGTGCCGCGGGAAGGCGCCGCCGCGTACCTGCTGGGGAGGGTGAGCTACTGATGCGAGCTGTCATCCTGACCGCGCTCGTGCTCGCGGCCGGCTGCGTGGAGTTCAACGAGCCGTGCAGCGGGCTGGTCGATGATCCCAACCAGGTCGTCGGCCACCTGGGCGAGCAGGTCTACCTGGACCGCGCCAACACCCGCCACGCGAACAACGCGATGGGGCAGCTGGCGGCGGACGCCTTCGTCGACGCCTTCACCGGCCAGTCGGCGCCCGCGCTGCTCGGGCTGATGAACGGCGGCGGCATCCGTGCCGAAGGGCTCTGCATCACCCGGAACGTGCTCAAGCCGGGGCCGATCACCAATGGCCTGGTGCACGAGATCTTCCTCTTCGAGAACCAGGTGCTCGCGGTCGACCTCGACGAGCGAGACCTCTACGAGACCTTCGAGCACGCGGTGGAGCGGCTCACGACGGCGCCGCAGCCGATCGTCTCGCCGGCGGGGCAGTTCCTTCAGGTGTCGAAGGAGGTGAAGCTGGTGGTGGACTGCACCCAGCCCATCGGCAGCCGCATCCGCTCGCTGAGCATCGGCGGGGTGCCGGTCTCTCGCACCGGCGACGGCAAGCGCTACCGGGTGGCGGCCACCGAGTTCCTGGCGAGCGCGGAGGGCGATCGGTTCGAAGCCATCCACCAGGCCAGCCAGAACCCGGATCGCAACCCGCGGCGCTCGCTGCAGGCGGGCGGCTTGGACTCCGACATCATCGCGGACTACTTCAGCCGCGTGCACCCGACGGCCGAGTCCGCGCTCAAGGTCGACGCGTCTCGCATCACCTTCGTCGGCTGCTCGGCCCCGCTCCCGCCGGAGTAACCCACTTCAAACACAAAGAGGGCTCGGCCAACGTGAGCCGAACCCTCTGGGCGTCGAAAAGCGCGTGGCTTACGACTTGGTCGGAATGCCCTGCGGGAACCCGGTGGGGCGGGGCGCCACAGGCGTGGGCGTCGGCGCCGGCGCCGCCTGCTGCTGCGGAGGCGGCAGCACGTCGTTCACCGACGGCATGCGCTTGATGTCGGCGCGGGCAACCTTCCACGCCTGCTGGACGATCCAGGAGATCGAGCGATCCTGCCGCCCGGCCTCGCGCTGAATCTCTTCCAGCATGTCCTCAGGGAAATAGAGCGACTGCTTGCGGTTATCGGTCGTCGACATGTTTTACATCTCCCGCCGATCGACGGCTTCGTCACCCGTCACATCGTTGACGGCCGGGAACGCCTTGATCCGATCGCGCGCGATCTTCCACGCCTGCTGCACGACCCAGGAAAGAGAGCGGTCCTGCCGGTTGGCCTCCTCCTGGATCTCCTTGAGCATCTCCTCGGGGAAGTAAAGCGACTGCTTGCGCTTGTCAGTGCCGGCCATGGCTGGGGGTCTCCACACGGTTTGAATGTGTACGGATGCAAGAAAACTCGATGTCGCCCTAGTGGTCAACGTTTTCGGTTACCGTCACCGCCCATGAATCAGCTTTTGGGCTGCGTGGCGTTGTTGGCCATCGTGGCGGGGTGTCGAGGCTGCGATGGTACCGTACGCGCGGTCAAGCCGGAAATCTCTTTGCGCCCCGAGCAGCTCGACTTCGGAAAAGTCAAAGTGGGCTTGACGGCGGAGCGCACGGTGCGCTTGGGCGTGGTGACGAACGCCCCGCTGGCCATCGAGGCGATCTCGGTGGAAGGCCCCGACGCCGCCGCGTTCGAGGTGATCGGCGCGCCCGAGACGATCCCGCAGCTGTCGGAAGCGTCGTTCGTCGTCCGCTTCCAGCCCGCCGAGTACCGCGATCACCAGGCCGCGCTGGTGGTCGCGAGCAACGACGAGCAGACGCCGCGGGCGCAAGTGGCGTTGCTCGGCGCCGGCGCGACGCCGAAGCTCGAGGTGACGCCCACCTGCGAAGCGGCGCAGCAGTGCCAGGCCGCGGTCCAGCAGAACCCGCTCGCCATCACCTTCGCACCCGAGCCGTACAACCGGCAGCTCCCCGTCGCTCCGCTCAGCCTCCCCGCGCTGAACCTGGTGAACGCCGGCGAGGTGCCCCTCGCCGTCAGCGCGCTCTCGTTCGAAGGGCAAGATGCGGCCGCCTTCCTCATCGACGGCGTCTTCCCGGCCGCGGGGCTGACGCTCGAGCCCGGCGCCGGCGTGAACGTGCGGCTCAAGTTCCGCCCGACGTCCGCCCAACAAACGCAGTACTCGGCCGAAGCGGTCATCGCGTCGGACGACAAGGATCAGCCCGAGATCCGCGTCGCGCTCAGCGGCACGCTCCGTCCCAACGCGCCGCCGCAGCTGTGCGTCAACATCGTCCGCGTCCAGAAGGGAGATGGCTCGGGCGAGGTCCGCTACAACACGGAGAACGACTGGGCGCCGCTCTTGGTGCCGCCCGCGCAGGGCTACGACTTCTCGACGACGCGCGACATCGTCCCCAAGAGCGACGTCACCGCGTCGGCCCATTCGAGCACCGACCCAGCCCAGTGCACCTTCGACCCCGATGACGGCCGCGTGGGCCTCACCTATCTCTGGCAGGTGATCGGCCTGCCGGCGGGCGTGCAGGGGCTGGCGCTCACCGGCGCCAACACCCCGCAGGTCATCTTCCGCCCGATCGCGACGGGCGAGTACGCGCTGCAGCTCACCGTGACCGATGCGCAGGGCGCGAGCAGCGCGACCACGCTCAAGCTCGCGGCGGTCGTGCGAGACGACCTGGTCGCGCAGCTGTCGTGGAGCGGCTTCGCCAACGTCGATCTCGACGTGCACCTCATTCGGCCTTCCTCGGTCACCAGCTCAGACCCGTTCTCGGGCGCGTTCTCGTTCTTCGACCCCGCGTCGGGCAAGACCGCGGGGGACATCAGCGGGTACGCGGCCACGGTGCAGAAGGCGAACGCGGCGAGCGGCTTCAACTTCAACTGGGGCAGCGGCGGGACGGCCGATGATCCCCGCCTGAACGTCGACGACACCGGCGGCGGCCAGCTGCTCGAGAACGTCTCGCTCAGCTACCCCGAGAACGACCCTGCGTGCGACAACGGCCCGTGCCGCTACAAGGTCATGGTCCACTACTTCGGCGACGGCCGGCCCGACAGCGCGACCGCGTGCACCATCGACGGCGGCGCCGGCTGCGAGTCCGACGGCAAGCCCTGCAGCTGCGGTGCGGGGCAGGGCTGCGTCGCCGACGTCGCGCCGGCCGGCACACCGGCGATGGGGACCGGCCGCTGCTACGTCTCGCCCAAGCCGGTGGTCCGGCTCTTCTTCCGCGGCAGCCCGACGCCCGCGCAGACCATCCCGCTCGACAACCTGATGCCCGCCGACGACTTCGCGCTCGGCGCGCCCTGCCAGCTCTGGTACGTGGCCGACGTGGTCTGGCCGCAGAAAGGCAACGACGCCGGCGTGCCGGTCGTCGAGATCATCGGCGCCGATGGCGGCGCGCGCATCACCGACCCGCAGATACGCCGCTACGGCATCCGGTCGGCGGGGGACAGCCAGGCGTGCGCGCCCAACACCACCTTGTCGAACACCGCGTGGTTCGCGCCGGAGCCGTGAGAAAAGCGAACGCCCCGAAGCCGATGGTCGGCTCCGGGGCGCCCGGGAAAGTGGGATCGGCCAAGATTGCTCTCGGCGATCCCGAGGGCCCAGAGGGGGAGGGGGGGGACCCCTAGGCCCAAAATTCTTAAGTTCGTTTTTAACGCCGCCCTCTGACGCCCCATTCCCGCACTTGGCGCCGCCCCTCTCAGAGGTCCTACACATCATAAGGACAAGTGCCACCCTCTTCAACTCGACTCTTGTCAAGTGAAAATTGGCAGCAATTCCCATTCGTTGAGACGTTCTTCGTTGGGCCATGCCTTGGCCGCCAGCGTCGCTGACGCTTACCGACGGTGGACCCGGCCGGGACAGACCGTGCTCTTGGCGGTCTCAGGCGGCCCGGATTCCACCGTCTTGTTGGGCCTTTCCGCGGGTGTGGCGGAGGCTTGCGGGCTGCGTTTCGCGGTCGGCCACGTGGATCATTCGCTCCGCCCCGAGTCGGCCGAAGAAGCGGGCGCGGTGGCGTCGTTGGCGCGGCGATACGGCCTGCCGTTCTTCAGCGCGCGCGTTCAGGTGGGCCACGCGCCAGGCATCGAGGCGCGGGCGCGCGCGGTGCGCTACGAAGCGCTCGAGCGGCTCCGACGCGACGCGCGGGCCGATTGGGTGGTCACCGCGCACACATTGGATGACCAGGCCGAGACGGTGCTGCTGCGGCTGGGGCGCGGCGCCGCGCTTCGCGGCCTGGGGGCGATTCGGGCGCGCGCCGGCCGCGTCCTTCGCCCGATGCTGGGCGTCCGCCGTGAGCAGGTGCGGCAGTGGTTGGCCGAGGCGGGCCTGCCTGCGTTCACCGACCCAATGAACGCCGACCCGCGGTTCGCGCGGGTGCGCGTGCGCCAAGAGCTCCTGCCGGCGGTGGAGAAGGTGCTCGGGGCGCACGCCACGGTGCACCTGGCGGAGCTCGCGGCCTTCGCCGACGAGGACGACGCGTGGCTGCAGGCCGCGGCCAGCGCCCACCTCGAGCGGCTCCGGCGGGGCGATGCGCTCGACGGGGCGGGGCTGTGCGCGCTCGAGCCGCCCATCGCGAGGCGGGTGGTGGTGCAGCTCCTCGAGTCGCACGGGTTGTCCGCCAGCGCGCAGACCGTGCGCCAGGCGCTCGACGCGATCGCCCGCGGCGCCTCGGCGCCGTTGCCGAAGCGGCGCGAGCTGCGCTGCGCGAGCGGGGTGGTCCGGATCGTCAGCCCGCGGACGTCACAACGCGCGGGTGCGGCTTGGACGCTCAGTCTGGAGTCGCCCGTCGTCGACGAGCCGGCGAGCGGGCTCCGCTTTACGCTATCGAGCGAAAAGTCAGCTGGCGATGTGCTCGCCGTCGACCCGGCGCGCTTGCCCTTGACGATTCGCGGCCGGCTGCCGGGGGACCGAGCGGGGCACCGAAAGCTTCAGGATCTCTTGGTGGACGCGAAGGTCCCGCGCGAACGACGCAGCGAGTTAAGCCTGGTGTGCGCCGCCGACGGCGAGGTGCTCTGGGTGGTCGGCCTTTGGAAGGCGCCGGCGCCGCCGGGCCGCGCGGTGTATGTCCGGGCGTCGTGAAGAACTGTTGGCTCTGGCGAGGGAACGGGCGACCGGCGCGTCGGACCGTTATACACTCGCGACATGGGCCTGCTGCATCGCCGCCAATGTCTCACGGCCAAAATAGTTGAGGCGCGTGAGGTGTTGCTGCTACCACAGCGAAGGGACCTCTAAACGTGCGCTCGAGTTACAAGACCATCGGCCTGTGGGCGATTCTGATCCTGCTGTTCGTCGCCTTCTACCAGTTCTTCTCTCACACGAACGACAACGTTCAGCAGCTCGAGTACAGCAAGTTCCTCTCGCTGCTCGAGCAGAAGAAGATCGGCGAGGTCACCATCAAGACCTCGTCCCCCGGCCACGCCACGTTCGTCGGCAAGTTCAAAGAGAACCCGAACGAGGTGTTCCGCACCAAGGGCCCCGCGCCGGACTCGCAGTTCGCCGAGGACCGCCTGCGCGCCAACGGCGTCGACAAGTTCGAGTGGGACACCGAAGAGCAGAACAGCATTTGGCTGACGATCCTGAGCCAATGGGTCCCCGTCCTGCTGTTGTTCCTCCTCTTCATCTTCTTCATGCGCCAGCTGCAGGGCACCGGCGGCAAGGCGATGACCTTCGGCAAGTCGAAGGCGAAGCTGCTCTCGGAGAGCCACAACAAGGTGACCTTCGCGGACGTCGCCGGCATCGACGAGTGCAAGGAAGAGCTCGAGGAGATCATCGCCTTCCTCAAGGACCCCAAGAAGTTCACCAAGCTCGGCGGCCGCATCCCCAAGGGCGTCCTGATGATGGGCCCGCCCGGCACCGGTAAGACGCTGCTCGCCAAGGCGGTCGCCGGCGAGGCCGGCGTCCCGTTCTTCTCCATCTCCGGCTCCGACTTCGTCGAGATGTTCGTCGGCGTCGGCGCCTCGCGCGTCCGCGACCTGTTCGAGCAGGGCAAGAAGAACGCGCCCTGCATCATCTTCATCGACGAGATCGACGCCGTCGGCCGTCACCGCGGCGCCGGGTTGGGCGGCGGTCACGACGAGCGCGAGCAGACGTTGAACCAGCTGCTGGTGGAGATGGACGGCTTCGAGTCGAACGAAGGTGTCATCCTCATCGCCGCCACCAACCGCCCGGACGTGCTCGACCCCGCGCTGCAGCGCCCGGGTCGCTTCGACCGCCGGATCACCGTTCCGCGGCCGGACCTCAAGGGCCGCTTGGGCGTGCTCAAGGTGCACACGCGCAAGGTCCCGCTCGCGCCCGAGGTGGACCTCGAGGTCATCTCCCGCGGGACGCCCGGCATGACCGGCGCCGACCTGGAGAACCTGGTCAACGAAGCCGCCCTGTTCGCCGCGCGCCAGAACAAGGAGCGGGTCGACCTGTCGGACTTCGAGAACGCGAAGGACAAGGTGTTCATGGGTCCGGAGCGAAAGTCGATGATCATGAACGAGAAGGAGAAGCGGAACACGGCCGTTCACGAGGCCGGTCACGCGCTCATCGGCAAGCTGCTCCCCGGGTGCGACCCGGTGCACAAGGTCACCATCATCCCGCGCGGCCAGGCGCTGGGCCTCACCTGGTCGCTGCCGAACGAAGACAAGATCAACCACTACAAGAAGCAGCTGCTCGACAACATCTGCATGCTGCTCGGCGGCCGCATCGCCGAGGAGCTGATCAACGACGAGATGAGCGCCGGCGCCGCCGACGACATCGACCGCGCCACCAACATCGCCCGCGCGATGGTGTGCCGTTGGGGCATGAGCACGCTGGGGCCGCTGGTGTTCGGCTCGGGCCAGCAAGAGGTCTTCCTCGGCCGCGACTTCGGTACGCGCCCCGACTACTCGGAGGACACCGCGCGCCAGATCGACGCCGAGATCCGAAAGCTCGTGAGCGGCTGCTACGAGAAGTCGAAGCAGCTCCTCACCGAGAACATCGAGACGCTCAAGCGCATCGCCGACGCGTTGGTCGAGTACGAGACCCTCGAGGCCGAAGACCTGAACGTCTTGATGCAGGGCGGGACGATCACGCGCGAGAAGCCGCAGCCGCGCGTGGTGGCGCCGCCCAAGGCCGAGAAGGAAAAGAAGAACAAGCGGCAGATCCTCGACGCGCTCGAGGGGCTGCCGAAGCTCGAGCCTGAAAAAGCCTAAGTGCTCCTCGCCAGGGCCATCGCCCGCGACCGCGCGGGTGACCTCGAGCTCGCGTTTCTTCGCATGGGGCTGCCGCCCCGCGCCTCGGAGTACCTGCTCGACAAGGTGCCTCAGGCGCAGCTGCTGCTGACCGGCCTCGCCATCGACGACGTGCGCTTCTTGCGCGCCTTGGCGGAGAGCGCCACGTCCCCAGGGCGCGAGGACTTCCCGTTCTACGCGCCCGGCGATCGGGAGCAGCGCCCCGGCACCGGGCTGCTCGCCGGGCGGCGCGATCAGTTCGACCGGTTGCTTCGGCACGCCCGCGAGGCGGAGAGGACGACGCTGGCGGCGGCGATCGCCGACGCGCTCGACGAGCGGCCTCCCCCCGGCGTCGAGCTGCGCGGGCGGCGCTTCGAGTTCGGGACGCGCACGTACGTGATGGGCATCGTGAACGTGACGCCCGACTCGTTCTCGGATGGCGGGAAGTTCCTCGCAGCGGACGCCGCCATCCGGCACGGGCTCGCGCTGGCCGAGGCGGGCGCGGACCTCCTCGACATCGGCGGCGAGTCGACACGGCCGGGCGCCGAGAAGGTGTCGGACGCGCAGGAGCTCGCCCGCGTGCTCCCTGTCATCGAAGGGCTCCTGGCGCGCTGTCCGCTCCCCATCTCCATCGACACCACCAAGGCGGCGGTGGCGCGCCGGGCGCTCGAGGTAGGCGCGAGCCTGGTCAACGACATCAGCGGTTTTCGCTTCGACCCCGAGCTTCCGGGCGTCGTCGCCCAAGCGCGGGCGGCGTGCTGCTTGATGCACATTCAGGGGACCCCGGAGACGATGCAGGCGGACCCCCGCTACGGCGACGTGGTCGAGGAGTCGATCGGCTTTCTGCGCGAAGGCATCGAGCGCGCGGTGGCGGCGGGCGTGCCGCGGGACAAGATCTGGGTGGACCCGGGCGTTGGGTTTGGAAAGACGCTCGGCCACAACCTGGCGCTGCTGCGCCGGCTCGACGACTACCGGGTGCTGCGGGCGCCGGTCCTGGTCGGCACCAGCCGCAAGAGCTTCCTGGGCCACCTGACGGGAAGGAAGGCGCCGCAAGACCGCGTGCTCGCGTCGGCCGCGTCGGCGGCGGTGATGGCCACCTTGGCCGGCGCCGACGTCGTCCGCGTGCACGACGTCGCCGAGACGAAGGAAGCGCTCGCCGTGGCCGAAGCGGTACGCTCCGCCAGGGAGGGCGGTGATCTTTTCGTGCCGCGTGGTACACGCTGAACACCGCGCTTGCTCGAAGTCGCGGCGGTCCCTACGTTGCGCGACCCTATGGCCTTTCGAATGAAGACCCACCCGAAGGATGAACGCCGCAGCCAGAAGTTGTTCGGCACCGACGGCGTGCGAGGGGTGGCGAACGTCTATCCGATGACGTCGGAGGTCGCGATGCAGCTCGGTCGCGCGCTGGCGTACCTGATTCGGAACGGGAACCACCGGCACCGCGTCATCATCGGAAAGGACACGCGGCTGTCGGGCTACATGCTCGAGCAGGCGCTCGCGGCGGGCATCACCTCGATGGGGGTGGACGTCGCGCTGCCCACGCCCGGCATCGCCAACATCACCGTCTCGATGCGCGCCGACGCCGGCGCGGTGATCTCCGCGTCGCACAACCCGTACCAGGACAACGGCATCAAGTTCTTCTGGCGCGACGGGTTCAAGTTGCCCGACGAGACCGAAGGGAAGATCGAAGATCTGCTGGCGAAGAACGCCATCGACCACCTGCGGCCCACCGCGACCAAGATCGGCCGGGCGGTGCGGCTCGAGGACGCGCGCGGCCGGTACATCGTGTCCCTCAAGACGACCTTCCCACGGGAGTTGACCCTGGAGGGGCTGACCATCGCGGTCGACTGCGCGAACGGCGCGGCGTACCGGGTCGCCCCCGAGGTGCTCGAGGAGCTGGGCGCCAAGGTGATCAAGCTCGGCGTGGAGCCGGACGGCAAGAACATCAACCACAAGTGCGGCGCGCTCCACCCGGAGAACCAGGCCAAGTGCGTGGTGAAGCACGGCGCCAACCTGGGGATCGCGCTGGACGGCGACGCCGATCGGCTGATCGTGGTCGACGAGCAAGGCCGCGTGGTCGACGGCGACGCGATCATGGCGATCTGCACGGGCGAGCTGGTGCAGCGCAAAGAGCTCAAGAAGAAGACGCTGGTCGCCACGGTGATGTCGAGCCTGGGGCTCGACCGCGCGGTCGGGCGGTGGGGCGTCAAGGTCGTGCGCACCCGCGTGGGCGATCGCTACGTCGTCGAGGAGATGCGCAAGCACGGCTACTCGCTCGGCGGCGAGCAGTCGGGGCACCTCGTTTTCTTGGACCACGCGACCACCGGCGACGGCACGCTCGCGGCGCTGCAGCTTCTCGCGGTGCTCTGCCGGCAGCAGAAGCCTCTCTCCGAGCTCACGAAGATCTTTGAGCCCGTGCCGCAGACGCTGCTCAACGTCGCGGTGAAGGAGAAGCGGGAGCTCGGCGAGCTGCCCGCGGTGATGCGCGCCATCTCCGGCGTGGAGAAGAAGCTCGGCGGCAACGGCCGGGTGTTGGTGCGCTTCTCCGGCACCGAAGCCAAGGCGCGCGTGCTGGTCGAAGGCCCTGACGCCTCCAAGAACAACCAATACGCCAAGGAGATCGCCGACACCCTGGTGAAGGCGCTCACCTAAAAGGGGACTGTCCCCAACGGGGACTGTCCCCGAATGCCAACCGCACCTACCGAACTTTCGCGATCGCCCGCGCGAGCTCCTTCTTCGACATCCGCGAGCGCCCGTCGATGTCCAGCCGCTTCGCGCGCGCGTAGAGCTCCGCCTTGGTGTTGCCGTACAAGTCCACCCCGCCGAAGGTCTCGCCCACGCCGCGCCGCTTCTCGGACGTGCTCTTGGTCGATCGCGGGTCGGACGGGCCCTTGTGCACCTTGGGCGCCCAGCGGTCGCCCACCCTCTCGAACGAATGTTTGAGCGCCGCGAAGGCGGTGCGGTGGGCGCGCTCCGCGTCGCCATACTGCCTCTTCGCCGCGTCGTGCACCTTCCGATAGGTGCGCTGCGCCTTGGGGGGAGAGCGCTTGAGGGTTCGGGGCAGCTCGGTTTCGCGTCTGGCCATCAGAGAATCCTCCATCGTCTTCGAGGACACGTTGTGCACGTCCGCGCTCGGCCGCCAGGGCACGGGAGGATTCGCTTTCACACACGCCTCGAGGCCCCGGGCCAGCTGGGTTTGCGGCGAAGGCGTCGCAGCTTGCCCGCCTTCTCCCAACCGTGAGGAAAACCCATGCCTTCGCTTCGCATGCTCGTCGCTCTCGTCGTCACCTCCGTCGCCTTCGCTTGCGCGGGGACCAAAGAAGCCACCAAGGACGTCAAGGGAGCCATCCCTGGCGTCGAGACCACCAAGAACGGGATCGTTCAGCAGATTCGGCAGGATCGCATCAGCGTGAGGCTCGAGGAGATGGAGTACCCCGAGCCGGTGGAGTTCACCATCGCCGCCGACACCGTCGTCGAGCGGGAAGGGACCCCGATGCGTCTTCAGGACCTGCAGGAAGGCACGCCGGTCCGGGTGCATTTCGAGCCGGCGATCGGGCCGGAGCGGGCCTTCAAGATCGAGGTGCTGCCCGGCGCCGGCGCCCGCTGACACCAGCGCCCCGCGAGCCGCCCGCGAAAGTTGAGTGCCCTTGCGGGCGGCTCCTTCATTAGAGTGCGCGGGCTATGACCCAGCGCCTGGGAGTGAACGTCGACCACGTGGCCACGCTTCGGCAGGCCCGCAAATCCGCCTACCCCGATCCGGTGACCGCCGCCGCCATCGCCGAGCTCGCCGGGGCAGGGCAGATCACCATCCACCTGCGGGAAGATCGCCGCCACATTCAGGACCGAGACCTGCGTGTGCTGCGCGAGACCTGCCAGACGCTGCTCAACCTCGAGATGGCGGCCAACCCCGAGATGGTGAAGGTCGCCTACGAGTACAAGCCGGACGTGGTGACGCTGGTCCCCGAGCGCCGCGAGGAGCTGACCACCGAAGGCGGCCTCGACGTCGGCGTGCAACGCGAGACCATCGCCAAGATGGTGAAGAACCTCAAAGACGGCGAGATCGTCGTCTCGCTCTTCATCGACCCCGACCTGGACCAGGTCCGCGCGGCGCATCGGTGCAACGCCGACCGGGTCGAGCTGCACACCGGCCGCTACTGCGAGGCGCGCAACCAGGGCGAGCGTGAGCGCGAGCTGTCGCGCATCAACGACGCGGCGAAGGCGGCCGTGAAGCTCGGCATGGGCGTCGCGGCGGGCCACGGGCTCCACTACGAGAACGTCGGCCCCATCGCGCGCATCCCGGAGATCGACGAGCTCAACATCGGCCATTCGATCGTCGCGCGCGCGGTGATGGTCGGCTTCGATCGCGCCGTGCGAGAGATGATCGAGCGCATGCGCGCCGCGAGGGGCTGAATGTCGGTGCTGGGCCTGGGCATCGACGTCTGCTCGATCGAGCGGATTCGGCAGATCATCCGCGGGCCGCGCGGCCGCCGCTTCATCGACCGGGTCTACACGGAGGCGGAGCAGGCGGTCTGCGAGCAACGCCAGGACGCGGCGCCCGCATACGCCGCGCGGTTCGCCGCCAAGGAGGCGCTCGTGAAAGCGCTGGGCGCCCCGGCGGGGTTGCGCTGGAAGGACATGGAGGTCACCCGCACCACCGCGGCGCCGTTCTTCCAGGTGCGCGGCGTGGCCGAGACCGAGCTGACACGCCTCGACGCCATCACGCTCCTGTCGCTCACACACGACGGAGACGTGGCGGCGGCGGCGGTGGTGGTGCAGCGCAGGGAGAGACGATGAAGAAGGCGCTGACCGCCGCGCAGATGCGCGCGCTCGACCAGGCGGCCGGCGACGCGCACGGCATGCCGGCCTCGGTGTTGATGGAGAATGCGGGCGCCGCGCTCGCCGCGGCCGCGCTCGAGCTGGCGGACGACGGCGGCCGGTTCTTCGTGCTGTGCGGCGCGGGCAACAACGGGGGCGACGGGCTGGTCGCGGCGCGCAAGCTCGCGACCGCGGGGCGCACGGTCTACGTCGAGACGGTGGTGCCGGCGGAGTCTCTGAAGGGCGAGCCGGAGCGCGTCTACAAGGCCCTCACCGCCTCGGGGGTCACCGCTTCGCCCATTCCGTCGGACGTCGGTGTCGGCGCGGGCGACGTGGTCATCGATGCGTTGTTCGGCACGGGGCTGAGCCGCTCGCCGGAGGGCGCTTACGCGGACGCGATCCGGCGCATCGACCGTTGGCGAGACGCGGGCGCGAAGGTCGTCGCGGCGGACTTGCCGTCGGGGCTTCGCAGCGACAACGGCGAGCCGTTCGAGCCGTGCGTCCGCGCGGATCTGACGCTGTCGTTCGGGGAGCTCAAGATTGGCCACGTGCTGGAGCCCGGCGTCGCGCTGTGCGGCGAGCTCAAGGTGGCGGACATCGGGATTCCGCCGCGCGCCGCCGCGGCCATCCGCCCGCCGTTCGTTCAGCTCATCGAGGAGTCGGACGCGCGCGAGCGGGTGCCGCCGAGATCGTCCGGGTCGCACAAGGGCACCTTTGGCCATGTGCTGGTCGTCGCGGGCAGCTGGGGCAAGACGGGCGCGGCAGCGCTGGCCGGCAAGTCGGCGCTTCGAGGGGGAGCCGGGCTGGTGACCATCGCCACGCGTCCGGAGTCGCTGGTGCCGGTGATGGCCCACGCGCCCGAGCTGATGGGTGTGGAGCTGGTCGCCGACGGCGGGCTTCGGCTCGCGGACTTGAACCCGCTGCTCGAGGCCGCGGAGAAGAAGCAGGCGGTCGTCATTGGCCCGGGCATCCCGGTGGGCGAGGAGACCGCCAAGCTGCTCGCGGCGTTTCTGGAGGAGACGAGCGTCCCCTGTTTGCTCGACGCGGATGCGCTCAACGCGCTCGCCGGCGATTTGAGTGTGCTGGACAAGGCGAAGGGGCCGCTGCTGCTCACGCCGCACCCAGGGGAGATGGGGCGGCTGCTCGGGAAGAGCACCGCCGAGGTTCAGGCCGATCGGCTCGGGGCGGCGCGCGCGCTGGCCACCGCGCACCACGTGGTCGTCGCGCTGAAGGGCGCGCGCACGTTGATCGCGCTGGAGGACGGCACGGTCTGGGTGAACCCCACCGGCAACGCCGGGATGGCGACCGGGGGCACGGGCGACGTGCTGTCGGGGCTGTGCGGCGCGCTGTTGGCGCAGGGCCTGTCCACCGAAGACGCGGCCATCTTGGGCGTGTACGCCCACGGCTTGGCGGGGGACTTGGGCTCGCACAAGTGGGGCAAGCCCGGGCTCATCGCAAGCGACGTCATCGACGCGCTGGGCGAGGTCTGGTCGCGGTGGTTGGTGTGAGCGGCTTCGATCTGGAGCGCGTGCTCGAGCTGAGCAGCCCGGAGGAGACGAGCGCGCTGGGCGAGCGGCTGGGCCAAGTGCTGGCGCCGGGCGACTTCGTGGGCTTGGTGGGGGAGCTCGGCGCGGGCAAGACGCACTTCTCGCGGGCCGTGGCGAAGGGCGCGGGGGTCGATCCGAAGGAGGTCACCAGCCCGACCTTCGCCATCGTCTATCCCTACCGGGGGCGCCTGCCGCTGTACCACGCCGATCTGTACCGGCTTGCTGATGCAGATGAGCTGTACGCGACCGGCTACTTCGACCTGCTGCAAGGCGACGGCGCGCTGCTGGTCGAGTGGCTCGACAAGGTGCCGGAGGCGGCCCCGGAGCAGCTGCTCCGGGTGGAGCTCGAGGTCACGGGAGATCAGACGCGGCGCGCGCGTGTCGGTGCGCGGGGCGAGCGGGCGGTGGCCCTGGCGCGGCGTTGGCTCGGGGCAGGGTAAAGGCGCTTCAGAGCAAGTCGTCGACGCGCCAGCTGCGCTGCTGGAGCTCGGCGTCGACCGCGACCACGCCGTCCTCGGGGACCTCGCGCCAGTCCGGCTCGGCCGTGAGCCGCTCGCTCGCCACGCACCAGCGCGCGTCGCGGGTGCCGGCGGAGAAGAGCGTCTTGCCCCGGCGGCTGGCGACCATCAACTGTCCGTCGGTGACGAGGAAGTTCAAGGACGAGGGCTCGACGCCGGGGCGATCGGTGATCGCCCCGACCCGCCGCATGGTGATCGCGACCGCGCGTGCGACCTGTTCGACCGACGCGCGGGCGCGATCGGGCCCGGTGAGCGCGCGCAGCTGGGTGAGGAAGAGCAGGAAGCAGCGCTCGGAGTCGGTCTCGCCCTTCAGCTCTTGGCGCAGCTCCGGCGCGATCGCGGCCTCCAGCTCAGGCTGGTGGACGACGAACTCTCGCACCGTGCCGTTGTGGGCGAACACCCAGCTGCCGCGGACGAAGGGGTGCGCGTTGCGCAGGTGCACCGCGCCGATCGACGCGAGCCGGACGTGCGCGATGACCGTCCGCGCCGTCAGCGCGGCGGCGATGCGGTCGAACTGAGGATCCTGGTGCGCCGGCGCGAGCCCGTGCGCGAGGCGCGGCTGGTCGGCGTCGAAGTAAGCGATGCCCCAGCCATCTTTGTGCTCGCTCGACTGCGTCCGCAGCGATCCGGACTCCGCCAGCAGCGGCTCCCTCACCGAGACGGGCTCTTCCGAGCGAAAGCCGAACAGTCGGCACATGCACCCACCAGTATACCGCCAGGGCCTGAAGGGGGACTGTCCCCAGAGGGGACTGTCCCCGTGTTCTCAACGGCACAGCGTGGTCGACAGCTCCGTCGGTCGAGCCACCACACGGCCCGCCTTGACCACCACGCGAGCGTGGTTCACACCAAAGTGGTAGGGCAGGTGCCGGTAGCTCTCGCATCCGAAGACGACCAGATCGGCCGGATCTCCGACCTGAATGCGTCCCTTGTCTTCGAGCCTCAACGCCAGCGCCGCTCCGCGCGTCATGCCCCAGTAGGCCTCGGCGGCCGACAGGCGGTTCTCCAGGCAAGCGAGCCAGAGCGTCAAAGACACGCTCTCCGACATTGCGGAGCCCGGGTTCACGTTCGTCGCCAGGGCGACGTTGACGCCGGCGTCTCGCAGCTTGCGGCCGGGCGCGAACGGCTGTGCGTGGAGCATCAGGGTCGCGGTCGGGACGAGCACCGCCGACACGCCCGCCTTGGCCAGCGCGGCGATGCCCGCATCGGAGATCCGCTCCAGGTGATCAGCCGTCGCGGCTTGCAGCTCGGCGGCCAGCTCGGCTCCGCCTCCCGAGGAGAGCTGATCGACGTGCAGGCGCGGGGTGAGGCCGTGCGCCCGGCCGGCGTTGAGGACCTCCCGCGCCTCGTCGGCGGTGAACGCGCTGTCCTCGACGAACACGTCGCAGAAGCGCGCCAGTCCCTTCGATGAGGGGATGATTTCTTCCACGCAGGTGCGGACGTAAGCCGCGCGGCTGTCGCGGTGCTCTTCGGGAATGGCGTGCGCCGCGAGCAGCGTGGGGATGAGCTCGACCGGCTGCGCCGACGACAGCTTTTGAATGACCCGAAGCATCTTCAGCTCGGCCTCGACCGAGAGGCCGTAGCCGGTCTTCACCTCCGCGGTCGTGACGCCTTGCGCGAGCAGGCGCGAGAGCCGGGGCAGCGCGAGCTGCACGAGCGCTTCCTCCGTCGCCTCGCGGGTCGCGCGAACGGTGCTGAGGATTCCGCCGCCGCGCTTGGCGAGCTCGACGTACGGAACGCCTTGGTTGCGC
>CAZEDU010000057.1:17489-26091 GCA_964511185.1 uncultured Myxococcaceae bacterium
ACTCTTCGGCGCGCTCCCCGGCGAACACCAGGTGCGTGTGCGGATCGACGAAGCCGGGGCCGACGAAGCCTCCCGCGGCGTCGATGATCTCTGTATGGGAGCTGAGCAGGTTGCGGTCGAGATCTTTTTCCTCACCGATGAAGACGACGCGCCCGGCGCGGATCCCGACGACGCCTCGCTGAATGGGGCGAAGGGGGTCGTCGGTGACGACCTCGGACGTGTTTCGGATCAACAGGTCTAGTGCCGGCATGGGGCCTCGCGGAAAACCGGGGACAGTCCCCTTGGGGGACGGTCCCCCCACTAGTCGAGGAAGGGGACCCGGACGCCGCGCGCCTGGGCGACCGCGATCGCCTCGGGATAGCCGGCGTCGGCGTGGCGAATCACGCCCATGCCGGGGTCGGACGTCAGCACGCGCTCGATGCGGCGCGCGGCCTCGGGCGTGCCGTCGGCCACGATGACCTGCCCGGCGTGCAGCGAGTAGCCCATGCCGACCCCGCCGCCATGGTGGAACGACACCCACGACGCGCCGTTCACCGCGTTCACGAGCGCGTTCAAGATCGGCCAGTCGGCCACGGCGTCGGTGCCGTCCTTCATCGCCTCGGTCTCTCGATTGGGCGAGGCGACCGAGCCGCAGTCGAGGTGATCCCGCCCGATGACGATCGGCGCCTTCACCTCTTTCTTTCGAACGAGCTCGTTGAAGAGCAGCCCGGCCTGATGCCGCTCGCCGTAGCCGAGCCAGCAGATGCGCGCCGGCAGGCCCTGGTACGCGACCCGCTCGCCCGCGAGTCGAATCCAGCGCTGGAGCGATTCCTTCTTGGGGAACAGCTGCGCGAGCGCTTCGTCGGTCCGCTGAATGTCCGCGGGATCGCCCGAGAGCGCCACCCAGCGGAACGGGCCCTGGCCTTCGCAGAAGAGCGGACGAATGTACGCCGGTACGAAGCCGGGGAAGTCGAACGCGTTCGACACGCCGCCTTGGACCGCCATCGCCCGGATGTTGTTGCCGTAGTCGAAGACGTGCGCGCCGGCCTTCTGGAAGCCGAGCATCGCGCGCACCTGATCGGCCATCGACGCGATCGCGCGCTCGACGTACGCCTTGGAGTCGCTCTGGCGCAGCGCCGCGGCCTGCTCGAGCGACAGGCCCTTCGGTACGTAGCCGTTCAGCGGATCGTGTGCGGACGTCTGGTCGGTCACCAGGTCCGCCCGGAAGCCGCGGGCGAGCAGCGCGGGGAAGAGCTCCGCGGCGTTGCCGATCACGGCGATCGACCGCGGCCGCTTCTCCTTGCGCGCCGCCTCGACCTGCGCGAGCGCGTCGTCGAGGTCCTTGGCGATCACGTCCAGGTAGCGCGTCTCGAGCCGGCGCTGCGCCCGGGCCGCGTCGACCTCCACGCCCAGGAACACCGCGTTGTTCATCGTCGCGGCGAGCGGCTGCGCGCCTCCCATGCCGCCGAGGCCGCCCGACAGGATCACCCGGCCAGACAAATCGGAGCTGCCGAAGTGCGTGCGGCCGGCCTGCGCGAACGTCTCGTAGGTGCCCTGAAGGATTCCCTGCGTGCCGATGTAGATCCACGACCCGGCCGTCATCTGCCCGTACATCATCAGGCCCTTCGCCTCGAGCTCGCGAAAGTGCTCCCAGGTCGCCCAGCGGCCCACCAGGTTCGAGTTGGCGATCAGCACGCGCGGCGCGTCCGGGTGGGTCTTCATCACGCCCACCGGCTTGCCCGACTGAACGAGCAGCGTCTCCTCATCCGTGAGCGACGTGAGGCAGGAGACGATCTTGTCGAAGGAGGCCCAGTCGCGCGCGGCCTTCCCGGTGCCGCCGTACACCACCAGGTCCCCGGGCCGCTCGGCCACCTCGGGGTCCAGGTTGTTCATCAACATGCGAAGGGCCGCCTCCTGCACCCAGCCCTTGCAGCTCTTCGCGGTTCCCCGCGGCGCTCGAATCACGCGTGTCATCGACAACCCCTCGACGGAAGGCTTAAGAAGGCGCGCCACACTAGCCAATTTCTCCTCGAGGTGTAGGGCAGCATGATGCGGCAAGCCACCATCGCAGCGCTGGTTGCGTTCGGGCTCGTCGTGCTTGCCCTCACGATGCTCCGCGCGAGCTCGGACGAGCGGGCGCCCGACCGCTCGAGCCCGGGCGACGCCGGGCCGCCCAAGATTCAGCGGCTGCCGACCCGGTCCGCGAAGGACGCGCTGCTCGCGCCCGCGCAGGTGCCCTCAGCCCTTCCCGGGCCGCAGGACGGTGGGGGCTGAAAGGCGCCGCGGCTCACCGCTCCTTCAGCTCCACGCGCTCCAGGTGCTGGGGCACGTGGGCGCGCCACCCCTTGCTCTCGATGCGGCTCTTGAGCGCCGACGCGGCCGAGGGCTCGCCGTGCACCACCAGCGTCTGCCGCGGCGGGGCTTCGAAGCCCGTCATCCACTTCATCGTCTCGCGCCAGTCGGCGTGGGCCGAGAAGCCGGTGACCTGCCGCAGCTCGGCGCGCACCGGGATGAACTCGCCGTGGATCTTGATCTCCTTCTCGCCGTCGAGCATGCGGCGCCCGCGCGTGCCGATCGACTGGTAGCCGACGAAGAGGATCATGTTGTTCGGGTCGGGCAGCCGCTGCTTGAGGTGGTGCAGCACCCGCCCGCCGGTCGCCATGCCGCTGGCCGAGATGATGATGCCGGGCCCGCGCCAGCGGTTCAGCGCCTTGCTCTGCTCGACCGCGCGCAAGAAGCGCGTGCGGCGCGTGGCGAGCGGCGTCTGTCCGCGCGCGGCGATCGCCGCCATCTGCTCGTCGTGATCCTCCGGGTGCGCCAGGTAGAGCGGGGTGGCGTCGCACGCCATCGGTGAGTCGACGTACACGTCGAGCTCGGGGATCTCGTCGTCCTCCTCGAGGTTGCGCAGGTGGTAGAGGATGTCTTGCGTGCGGCCGACCGCGAACGCCGGGATCAGCATCACCGCGCCCCGGCGGTGAATCTCACGCACCGCTTCGGCCAACGCCTCCGCCGGCGCCGCGTCGGCGTGCGCGCGGTCTCCGTACGTGCTCTCGACGATCAAGGTGGTCGCGCGGGCCACCGGCTCGGGGTCGCGCAGAATCGGCGCGTTGTACCGCCCGAGATCTCCCGTGAACACCAGCCGCTGCCCGGTCGAGACGAGATCGAGCACGCAGACCGCCGAGCCGAGGATGTGACCCGCGCGGTGGAAGGTGAGCCGAATGCCGGGGACGATCTCCTTGGTGCGGCCGTAGCTGAAGGTCTCGAACAGGTCGAGCGCGCGCTTGGCGTCCTCGATCGTATAGAGCGGCAACGCCGGGTGGTGCTTCGAGTACCCGCGCTCGTTCGCGTAGCGCGCCTCCTCTTCCTGCAGGTGCGCGGAGTCGGGCAAGAGGAGCCCCGCGAGATCGCGCGTGCCGCTCGTGCAGTACACCGGGCCCTTGAAGCCCTGGCTCACCAGCCGCGGAAGCCCCCCGGTGTGATCGATGTGCGCGTGCGTGAGCACCACCGCGTCGATGCGCGTCGGGTCGTAGGCCGGCTTGGCCCAGTTGCGCAGGCGAAGCTCTTTCAGCCCTTGAAACAGCCCGCAATCGACCATCACCGACTTGCCGTCGTGCTCCACCAGGAACTTCGAGCCGGTCACCGTGCCGGCCGCGCCGAAGAATTGAATCGAGCCCATCGTGGCGCGGCACCATACCTGCTCGCGCCGATTCCCTCGAACGAAGACCCACCTTACCTTCGCGCGCGGATGCGTTCGATTGAGGCAGCCGCGCGGTCCGTGCTAGCTGACCTGCTGGTCCGCCAGAGGGGAGAGCGCCGATGAGCCGTCGTCACATTCGGGTGGTGGGAGCGATGCTCGAGAAGGAACCCGGCCGATACCTGATCACCCAGCGGCCGCCCAAGGCGACGCTGCCGCTGCTCTGGGAGTTCCCGGGTGGGCGGGTCGAGGAGGGCGAGTCGGACGAGCAGGCCCTGTTCCGCGAGCTCAAGGAAGAGATGGACATCGAGGTCGAGGTGCTCGAGCAGGTGATGCACACCCGCCACGAGTATCCGCATTACGACATCGACTTCCGCGTCTTCCGCTGCCGGCTGCGCTCGCCCGAGACCATGGTCCGCCACGTGAAGGTGCACGACCACCGCTGGGTCACGCTCGGCGAGATGAGCCAGTACAAGTTTCCGGACGCGGACGCCCGCACGCTCGAGAAGCTGCTCGACCTCGATCACTGATCGAAGCCTTCAATCAAATCAGCACTTCGAACGTTGCCCAGACGAAGGGTTGACGACCCTGTGTCCGTGCGCACATTTGCGCCGGGTCTACAAGCCTGGGGAGCGGCCGGCCGGGGGAGACGGCATCCGATGAACCCAACACCGAGCATCAACCCACGCGGGAAGAAGCACGATCGCCCCGCGGGCGGTCCCGGCGCCGGCGGCAGGATCCCGCGCTTCGGGTCACCGCTTGGCTACGTGCTGCTCATCGTGCTCGGCTTCATGCTGTTCCGGAGCTTCTTTCAGGACGCCGGCGTTCGGAAGGTCTCGTACAGCCAGTTCAAGGAGGCCGTCCGCAGCGGGCAGTTCACCCGCGTGCAGGTCGCGCCGGACTGGGTGAAGGGCTACCTGCCCGCCGACACCGTCGCCGCGCCGTCGGAGGACGCGCCGCAGACGTTTCGGGCGCAGCCCGGCTCGCTGCCGTGGATGGCCAACCGCGTCCAGGGCGACGAGGAGCTCGTTCCGCTGCTCGAGGAGCAGAACATCCAGTACGAGGCGGTGCCGCCGTCGAGCTTCTCCGACGTGATCTGGATCTGGATCCTGCCGCTCGGCATCGCCTTCTTGTTCTGGAGCTTCATGATGCGCCGCATGGCCGGCGGCCTGGGGCAGGGGCCTCAGAGCGTGATGAGCTTCGGCAAGACGCGCGCGAAGATCACCTCCGAGAGCCACACCGGCGTGGGGTTCAAGGACGTCGCCGGCATCGACGAGGCGGTCGACGAGCTGCGAGAGATCGTCGAGTTCTTGAAGACGCCCGAGAAGTTCCGGCGGCTGGGCGGCCGGATCCCCAAGGGCGTGCTGCTGGTGGGCCCGCCGGGCACCGGCAAGACGCTGCTCGCGCGCGCGGTGGCCGGCGAAGCCGAGGTCCCCTTCTTTTCGCTCTCGGGCTCCGAGTTCGTCGAGATGTTCGTCGGCGTCGGCGCGGCGCGCGTGCGCGATCTGTTCGCGCAGGCGAACGCCAAGGCGCCCTGCATCATCTTCATCGACGAGCTCGACGCGATTGGCAAGAGCCGCAACGCGGGCGTGATGGGCGGCCACGACGAGCGGGAGCAGACGCTCAACCAGCTGCTCGCCGAGATGGACGGCTTCGACGCCAAGGCGGGGCTCATCATCCTCGCGGCGACCAACCGGCCCGAGATCCTCGACAGCGCGCTGCTGCGGCCGGGCCGCTTCGACCGCCACGTGCTGGTCGACCGGCCCGACAAGCGCGGCCGCGAGCAGATCCTCGAGCTGCACGCGCGCGAGGTGAAGATGGGCCCCGACGTGGACCTGAAGGAGGTCGCCGCGCGCACCCCGGGCTTCGCCGGCGCCGACCTGGCGAACGCGGTGAACGAGGCCGCGCTGCTCGCCGCGCGGAAGAACCACGTGGCGGTGATGCGCGCCGACTTCGACGAGGCGATCGAGCGCGTGGTCGCCGGCCTCGAGAAGAAGAACCGCCGCATGAACGAGCGCGAGAAGGAGATCGTCGCGCACCACGAGGCGGGCCACGCGATCGTCGGCTGGATGCTTCCGCACGCCGAGCGCGTCCACAAGATCTCGATCATCCCGCGCGGGCTCGCGGCGCTCGGCTACACCATGTCGCTGCCGCTCGAGGACCGCTACCTGATGTCGTACGAGGAGCTGCGCGACAAGCTCGCCGCGATGATGGGCGGCCGCGCGGCGGAGGAGATCTTCATCGGCGCCATCTCCACCGGGGCCGCGAACGACTTCAAGCAGGCCACCGACATCGCCAAGCTGATGGTGCGCGAGTACGGCATGAGCGCGCTCGGGCCCATGGCGCTGAGCGAGGGCAACCACGCGTTCCTGCGCTCCGCGAACGTGATGCCCGAAGTGCGCAACTACTCGGAGCGCACCGCCGAGCTCATCGACGACGAGGTGCGGCGCATCGTCAACGAGGCGATGGAGCGCGCGCGGCAGACGCTCCGCACGCACCGCGAGAAGGTCGAGTCGCTGGCCGCGCGGCTTCTGGCCACCGAGGTGGTCGAAGAGGAAGAGCTCAGAAACCTGCTCGGCCCGAAGGTCACCGCGCCGGTGCCGCTGCTCTCGCATCACCACCCCGAGGAGGGCACCCAGGACGGCGAGCCGCGGCAGACCGCGTCGCCCTGGGGCAACCACGCCTGAACGGCCGCTCACCAGGAGGGCCACGCGGATCGCCTGCGCTGCGGACAGGCGGGGATTAGCGTGTTGGCCATGAGCGACAAGATCGGCCAGAGCTATCGGGCCCGGAAGGCGCTGTTCGCGAAGGGGATTCGCGACGGACGTCTGTCGGTGCAGGAGATCGAGGCCGCGCTGCCGGACGGGAGCCTGACGGCCGCCGAGCGCTGGTTGCTCTACTACTCACTTCGGGCGGCGGAGATCGAGATCTTCGACGAGGTGACCGGGGAGGTAGACCACGGATTTCACGAGCGAGAACGGCCGGACGAGGAGCGGCCGCCAGCCGAGGCGGGTGGTTGACACCCCTCTCCATCTGGTTAGGTTGGCCGCGTTTTTCGCTCTGAGGGCTTCATGGCAGACGCACACCCCCACAATGGCTCGGTGCAGGTGAACGATCGCCGGCGGTTCGATCCGGACGGCAACGCGAGGGCCGTCGAGCCCGAAGCGCCCGAGGCCGCTGCCCAGGAGGCCGCCGCCGCGGAGGCGCCGCCCGCCACCGAAGCCGCGCCGGACGTCGCGGCGGAGAACGAGCAGCTCAAGGCCGAGCTGGCCGCCACCCGCAAGCGGGTCGATGAGCTGGCGCGCGCGTTCCAGGCGCTGGATCGGGATCGCGAAGACTTCAAGCAACGGCTGACCCGCGAGCGCGAGCGCATGCTCGACGTCGACCGCGGCGACATGGCCATCTTCGTGATCGAGGCGATCGACGAGCTGGACCTCTGCCTCGACGCCACGCAGGACGACAGCCCGCTCGCGCAGGGCGTGCGGCTGATCCGCGACAACATGCTCAAGAAGCTCGAGTCGGTGGGCGTGGCGCGGCTCTCCACGGTGGGCCAGCCGTTCGATCCGAACCTCGCCGAGGCGGTCGACATGGAGGTCACCTCTGAGCCGGAAGCCGATCAGCGGGTGGTCGATGAGGTGCGCGCCGGCTATCGCCTGAAGGAGCGGGTGATTCGGCCGGCCCGGGTGAAGGTGGCCAAGTACGTCCAACCGGCGGACGCGTGATTCGTCGCGCCGGCGGGGTCGTCGCTCTCGCGGTGGTCGCGGCGCAGCTGGGCGCTTGCTCGCGGCAGCCGCAGGAGGTGAGCGCGCCAGCCCCGGCGCCGGCCCCGAACGCGATCGTCGAGGTGGGCCCCAAGCCGCCGCGCCCTTCGCCCGCGCCGGTGCCCGCCGCCACCAGCCGCTCGAACAAGCCGCTCTTCCGCGAGAAGCCGCCCGGCGAGGGCGCGATCGCGTCGTTCGTGCCGCCCACGTCGATGGCGCCGCTCATCGACGCGGTGCGCTCGAGCGTGGTGAACATCAGCACCCGCTGGAACGCCGAGTCGCGCACGGCCGCGAGCCGCAGCCTGGGCTCTGGCTTCCTCATCAGCCCCGAGGGCTACGTGGTCACCAACAACCACGTGGTGGAGAAGGCCGAGCAGATTCAGGTGCGGCTCGCCGACGGCCGAGAGCTGGTCGGGAGCGTGGTCGGCCGCGACCCGTCGACCGACGTGGCCCTGCTCCAGCTGGACGGGGGAGGGGGCGAGCTCCCGGCCGCCTTCCTGGGGAACTCGGATCAGCTTCAGGTGGGCGACTGGGTGCTCGCGATCGGCAACCCGTTCGGCCTCGACCACTCCGTGTCGCACGGGATGATCTCGGCCAAGGAGCGGGTGATCGGCGTCGGCATCTTCGACGACTTCATTCAGACCGACGCGCTCATCAACCCCGGCAACTCCGGGGGGCCGCTCTTCAACATGCGCGGTGAGGTGGTGGGCGTCACCACCGCGGTGGTGAGCCAGGGGCAGGGCATCGGGTTCGCGGTGCCCATCAACCTGGTCAAGGACCTGCTGCCCAACTTGCTGGTCAACGGCCGGCTGGCGCGCGGCTGGCTGGGCGTCAACATTCAGGAGCAGTCGCGGTCGGACACCCAGCGCGGCGCGATCGTGACCGAGGTGTACCGCAAGAGCCCGGCCGAGGTGGCGGGCATCCGGCCCGGAGATCGCGTGGTGGCGGTGAACGGGCGCACGATCGACTCGTACCTCCAGCTGCTGCGGCGCGTGGCGCTGCTCGCGCCGGGCAGCGACGTGAAGCTGAGCTTGATGCGCGACGGAAAGCCGCTCGAGCTGGCCGTGACCTTGTCGGAGCGGCCGTCGCCGGAGGCGGTCAAGGCGCTCGCCGAGTCGAACCGCATCGAGGATCTGGGCCTGGTGTTGCGCGAGCTCACGGCCGAGAT
>CAZEDU010000057.1:26106-31730 GCA_964511185.1 uncultured Myxococcaceae bacterium
CGCAGAGCGGCTTGTGGGTCGCGGGCGTGCTGCCGAACAGCCCGGCGGCGCAGGCGGGGCTCGCGGCCGGCGATGTGATCGTCGAGGTGAACCGCAAGCGCGTGACCGACCTGCGGTCGTTCAAGTCGGCTTGGGAGGCCACCACCGCGGGGCCGGCGCTCTTGCGCTACCAGCGAGGCGGCTCGGTCCGCTACGTGGCCATCGTCCCGAGCCGCTGAGGCGTCACTTCGGAAGCCAGAGCGCGACCTGCTCGCCGGTGCGTCCGACGGTGACGAGGATCGCGTGCACCTTGGCCTTCACCCCGGTCACCTTGCCGCCGCCTCGCTTGGGCAGGCTCCAGAGGCCCTGCGGGGTGAAGACGACCTGCATGCGCAGCGCGCGCATCGACACCCAGCGCTGGACGCTCTGCGCGTTGCCGCCCTCCGGCGTCACGCCCCGGACCGTGAGGTACGGGAGGATGGGGTTGCCGTTGGCGTCGGTCCGCGACGGCGCGCCATGCGTGACGGCCGAGCCCTGGGCCGGAAAGAAGGGGGTGATGTTGAGCGTGAACTCGCCGCGGCCTGGGTCGTACGAGCCCATCGAGATCATCGAGGCCGAGTCCTCGCCGACGATCATGTAGAACTTCTTGCCGGTGCTCTTCGTGCGGTACTGCGCCGCGCGCTGCTGGCATTCCCCTCCGCCCATCAACGCGCTCTCGCAGTTGCCGACGTAACGGTCGATGAAGTTGCCCAAGCCTTCGACGGGCTCCGCGCTGTCCCTCAGCTTGGCGAACCGAGGGTCCACGTCCGCGAGGGCCGTCGTTGCCAGCAGGCACAGGGTGAAGGGGAGGACGCGCATCCGCTGAGCTTGCCACGCAGCCAACGCTCACAGACATGTAGCAGCAGGTGTAGATTTTGACTACATGCTCCCACTCTGTACGCTTTCCTCCTCACTCGATGGGAGGAAACGGGTTTGAGCGACCGCCGTCAGAACCTTCGTTTCGACAAGATTTTCGCGGTGTACATCACCACGCCCGAGGGGATGACCCGAGGCATCGCACGCAACATCAGCGCGCGGGGGCTGTTCGTGGAGACGCGCGAGCCGATGCCGCTGGGAGGCCGGCTCAAGGTGACCTTCTGCGGTGAAGACGGGACCGAGATGACCTGCTTGTGCGAGGTCCGCTACCAGGTGGCGCTGAACTACAGCCGCGAGGCCGGGCAGGAGGGCTTCACCCGCGGCATGGGGCTGCGCATCGTCGCGTACGAGACGAAGGATGATCACCCGCTCTACTTGGTGTCACGCGAGCGCGTGATGCACTGATCGCTGGGTTACTGCGAGAAGCCCTCGAGCTGGTAGTGGGCTTCGATGCGCTTGAGCGCGAGGATCATCGCCGCGCAGCGCGTGTCGACCGGACGATCGATGCAGAACTGACGGCTGTCGTGCATCTCGGTCTTGCGCGGCGTCGCGCGCGAGATGTCGCGGATGATGCGGTAGTTGCGCTTCATCGCGAACTCGAGCCGGCGGTTCACCTCGGACTCGGTCCAGCTCTCCATGCGCTTGTTCTGCACCCACTCGTAGTAGCTGACCGTCACGCCGCCGGCGTTGCAGATGATGTCGGGGATGAGGTCGATGTTGCGGCGCGCGAGCACCCGGTCGGCCTCGGGCGTCGTGGGGCCGTTGGCGCCTTCCGCGATCAGCTTCACCTTCAGGCGCTCGGCGACGTCGGTGGTGATCTCTCCGCCCAGCGCCGCCGGCACCAGGATGTCGGCCTGGACGTCCCACAGGTCCTTCTTCTCGATCCGCTGCGCGCCGGGGAAGCCCAGGACCGAGCGCTTGAGGTTCTTCGGGTTGTCGTAGACGTACGCGTGGAGCGCGGAGACGTCGATGCCGTCGCCGTTGAAGACGGTGCCGTCCGAGTCATTGACCGCGAGCAGCCGCGCCCCCATGCCGCACAGGATCTCGGCCAGGTTCGAGCCCACGTTGCCGAAGCCCTGCAGGATGAAGGTCTTGCCTTTGACCGACTCGCCCTTCTCGGCGAAGTAGTCCTCGATGCAGTAGGCGACGCCTTGGCCGGTCGCCTTCACGCGGCCCTCTGACCCGCCGATGCGCACGTCCTTGCCGGTCACCACGCCGCGCGTGTTGTGCCGCTCGCGCTCGCCGTCCATGTACTGGCGCAGCATCAGCGCCATGATCTCGCCGTTGGTGCCCACGTCCGGCGCCGGGATGTCGATGTTCGGACCGATGAGGCTCTTGAGCTTGTACATGAAGCGTAAGGTGATCGCCTGTAGCTCCTCGCGGCCGTACTGGCGCGGGTCGATCTGGATTCCGCCCTTGCCGCCGCCGAACGGCACCTCGGCGATCGCGGTCTTCCAGGTCATCTCGGCGGCGAGCGCCTTGAAGAGGTCGAGCGACACCTCGCGGTGGTACCGAATGCCGCCTTTGTAGGGCCCGCGGGCCTGGTTGTGCTGCACGCGGTACGCCTTGAAGCGTTGGTTCTCGCCCGGCACGAGCTGGTAGACGCCGCCGCTGGGGAGCCGCAGGTGCCCCGAGCGGATGTGCACGTCCGAGCCGAGCAGCGCGCGGCCGTTGAGGATGAGCTTTCCGTCGGCGAGCAGCTCCAGCCCTTGCGGATCGCGAACCTGCGTGACCGCGAGGTCGGCGAACGGCTTGGCCTGCTCGGGCGGCAGCGGCACCAGGCGATCGCGGAGCTTGATGGTCACGTAGAAGATGTGCTCGTAGTCCGGCTCCTCGAGCTCCAGCCGCACGCGCTTGTCCAGACCGATGAGGTCTGCCGCCCGGCTGAAGATCTCCATCGCGTCGGTGTAGACCGTGCGCTTGGGGCTGGGGGCCGGGGCCCGCATGAAGGCTTCTTCGGAGGCCATGACCGCTCCTGTATCGAAGGTGAAAGAGCCGACACCCGGATTTGAACCGGGGACCTACTGATTACGAATCAGTTGCTCTACCGGCTGAGCTATGTCGGCGATACCCGGGGTGCTGGTAGCACAAGCACGCAACGTCGGTAAAGCATTGCGTTTCGCGGTCGGCCGAGGAGGTCAGACGATGGGGCCGCGGCACAACGCTGGAAGCCCGAAGACGTTCGACGCGATGCCGGAGGCGTTCTGCGCCGAAATGAGCAGGTCGTTGTTGTTGCGGTTGGCGGCGTCGACGATTCGGCCGGTCTGGAACTTGCCGGCGCCCTGCCCCGCGAGCACGAAGGGGATGTTCGTGAGGAAGTGGCCGCTCGAGCTGTTGCTCCAGCACTCCATGCCGAGAATCACGGTGCTGTTGTAGAGAGCGGTCTGCCCGCCGCCATCGTCGATGCCCTTGAGCGCGGCGAGCAGCGCGGCGAACTTCTCGGCGTAGTAGGTGCCCATGATGTTCAAGCCGCCCACGTTGTTGCTGTGCTCGAGCGAGTGGTGGGCCTGGCTGACGCCGCGGCTCGGGCACGACTGACCGCTCGAGGCGCCGGAGAGGGTGAAGGCGACCACGCGCGTCAGGTCCCACTCGAACGCCAGCTTGATGAGGCTGATCATCTGGTCGTGCACCGGGCTGAGCTGATCCAAGTTGGAGCGGTTCGCCCCGTTGCCGGTGGGGCGGGGCAGGGTGGGACAGGCCGTCGCGCCTCCGGGCGGTGGCGTGCCGCCCTCGAGCGCGCTCAGCTGGGCGGTGGTGACCTTCTCGACCTCGCGCCAACCCTCGACCAGGCCGTCGAGCTTCCGGGCGTGCTCGGAGTCGAGCCCCAAGGTCCGCTTGGCGTCGTCCAGGTCGCGCAGGCGGAAGTCGAGCAAGCTCTTGCGCCGGAGCAGCGCGTTCTTGAGCTGGGTGTTGTCGGCCTGAGGTTGGTTGGACGCGCTCGAGCAGATGAGCTGAATCCGCTGCAGCAGCGTGTCGTAGACCTGGGCCGCGTTCTGGATCGGCTCGATGGCGTTGCCGTAGAGCGTGTCGCCGGCTTGGCGCTTGCGGTACGAGATGTAGCGCTGCCCGAGGCCGACGCTGTCGGCGTCGGAGTGGGCGCCTGCGCCGACGTGCAGGCTCGCGAACGGCAGCCCCGCCAGCGCGGGGCGCGCCTTGTAGGCGTTGGCGATGGCGATGTCGATCGACTCGTGGTCGGTGTATGCGTAGTACGAGTCGTTTCGCGAGTAGTGGTAGCTGTTGCCGGTGACGCAGCCCATCAACCCGGCGCCGTGCTCTTCTTGGTAGCCGTCGCTCTTCGGCGAGCCACCGTGAATCCGCATGTTCTTGAAGAGGATGATGTCTTGCGCGTGCGGCTGGAGCGGCGCGATCGGCGTCCCGGCGAGGTTGGTGATGCTCGACGGGTTGGTCGACGCCGGGTGAAACGAGCCGCCTTTGAAGAACATCACGAAGCGCGGCGCGCCGACGAAGGAGCCGCCGGCGACGTAGCCCATCGCACGGGCCACCGGCGTCAGCACGAACGCCAGCATGCCGAACCGCTTGATCAGATCTCTGCGCGACCACTCACCTCGTCGAGCTCTCATGGGGCATCCGTGCGGTGAGACAAGCGGTTTGAGGTGCCCAGCGTTCGAAGCAGCCCGACGATGTCCTGGCTGTCCTCGTGGGCGAATTGGAAGAGCATCTGCCGCAGCACCGGGTCGTCGCCCGGCGTCTCGTCGCGGCCCGAGTAGAACCGGAACAGCTGCCGCACGAAGCACTGCTTGAAGCGCATCGACTGGGTGAAGCCCTTGAGCGCCGTGACGGGGTCGTTCGCCTGGAGCGCTCCTTCGTCCAGGAAGCTCACCGCGATGCTGGCGTCGATCGGCTGCCCATGGTCTTGGGTCCGCCACTGGCCGGTCGCCTCGTAGTTCTCCTGCATGAACCCGAACGGGTTGATGAACATGTGGCAGCCGGCGCACGAGCCCGTGGCCGTCACCGACTCGATTTTCTGGCGCTCGGTCTGGCTCCCTTCGGGCGGCAGCGCGGTGTCGACGCCGCTCGGCGGAGCACCCAAGGGCATGCACATCACCTTGCGGGTGAAGAAGACGCCGCGCTTGACGAGGCGGGTCGACGTCGGGCCGGAATGCGAAGCGATGACCGCGGGCAGGGTGAAGACGCCGAAGCGCTGCGCGGGGTTCAAGTCGACCAAGCTGCTCCCCGACAGCCCACTCGGCTGCATGCCGTAGATGGACGCCAAGGCCGACGAGACAAACGACTTGGACGACTGCGTGACGTCTTTGAGCGTGGGGGCCGCCTTGGACAGCTGGTGTTCGAGGAACGCGTTCGCTTCGGCGACGGCCGCGGCGGCGACCTGAGGGGTGAACTCCGGGTAGACCTCGGCGGCGAGGGTGAAGGCGTCTGGCTCCTTGACCTCGAGCCAGGCGGCGAAGAAGCGCAAGAGCTTCTGGCGCGCCTGGGGCGTGCCGAGCAGCTGCTCGACGGTGCGCTGGCGGGCCTCTTCCGACCCGACCGCGGCGAGCGGGTCCGCCGACGACAGCGCCACCGCCTCGGGCGGGGCGTCGGCGAGGGTGTACGTCAGGTTCTCGAGCTGATTCGCCGGAAGCAGCGCGCCGCCCGCGCCGGTCGACACTTCGTTGCGAAAGAGGAAGTGCGGCGAAGTGAGGATCAAGTCGACCAAGTCGGCGGTGGCCTCGGCGAAGCCGACCTGGCCCACCGAAGCGACGTAGACGTCG
>CAZEDU010000058.1:0-15632 GCA_964511185.1 uncultured Myxococcaceae bacterium
CGAAGCGGGCAACCACGTGCCGTGAAGCGGTCGCGTCTTGGCGATGGCACGGGCCATCGAAGCGCAGGCAAAGCACCCACCCAGCCCACTGTCTCCCCTATGAGCCGCTTCGAGTGCCCCGCTTAAGCCAATGCCGCTCCGTTCAGGCCGCAGCGGCGCTCGGCGCCTATCTGAACGGCATTGGGCCTAGACCCAGCCACCCCGCTGAACGTCGAGCCAGCTTTCCGCATCGACGTCGGGGGCCAGCGGGCAGATCATCGGCAACGAGCCGTCGCGCGGGGTGCGGACGCCTCCGGGGAAAGAGAAGGCACGAGGCACGTCCCACATTCGGACCGTCTTGGCGCCGAGCATGCCCGCGGTGACGCGCGCGCTGGCGATGAGCGCCTCGGCCTCCGCCGGCGACCGCGCGTCGACCCTCAGGAGCATCAGCTCGTCCCGGCGCGGGTCGAACGTCCACACCGCGGTGCTGGAGCCGGCGACGGCGCCGCACGGACCGCGCGGGCGGCCCGCGACCTCGCAGTAGATGCGCTCGCGCTCTAAGTGCCAATCGAGCTGCTCGGCGAGCGGGGGCAGCCAGAACCGTCCGGCGCTGGGCCTTGCGTCCCCCAGCGCCTCGGGCAGGTCGGTCTCGCGCAAGAGCCGGACGTCCGGCGGCGCGCCCTGGAGCGGCGTGTACACCACGTCGTCCGCCGGCCGCGGGACGAAGCCCGCGCGCGCGTAGAGCGCCGCCCCGACGTCGGAGTAGAGCACCAGCGCCTGCGCCCGCTCGTCTTGCGCGCGCACCGCTTGGACCAGGGCCGACATCATGCGCCCGGCGTGCCCGCGGCCCCTCAAGCGCGGCTCGGTGAAGACGCTCGCCACCGCGTACGCGGTCCCCGCCTGGCCCGCGCACACGCTCGGGACGCGAAACGTCTCGCACGACGACAGCACCGCGCCCGCGGCGTCGACCCAGAACCAGCTGGTCATGCGCTCGGCGGAGAACCGATGACCGCGCAGCCGCCGCTCGCGCTCGACGAACTGGTCGGGAGAGAGCCCGGCCCCCCAGGCCGCGTGCGTGAGCCGGTCGCGCGCCTCCAGCGCCTCGCCGCCCGCGCGGCGGAGCACGCCCGCCACCGTCACGCCCGCCGGCGCGCGATGACCAGCTCGCGCAGCACCCAGGTGAGCCCGCCCACGCCCATCGACATCAAGAAGATGAAGCCGACGGTGGTGAGCCCGAGCACCACGCGCACCATCACGCGCGAGATGGAGCCGTCGAAGTAGTCGCCGCGCAGCACGTTGAGCACGCCCAACAGGTCCAGCGTCTTGAGCGGCAGCGACTCGAGCACCCGGCAGACGTGCTCGGCGCCGGCGAAGGGGAGAAAGCGCCTGGCGCCCTCGGCCACCACCGCGAGGCTCAAATACACGAGCGACACCAGGCTCCCGTTCTCGAGCATGATCCGCAGGTAAGGAAAGCGCGGCACGTTGGGTTCCACGCTATCTCTTCGCCAGTTTCTTCTTCAGGGTGGGAATCAGCTTCTTCACGCGCGTCACCTCGCGGTCGCTTCCGCCGCGACGCAGGAACGCTTCGTACTGCGCCACCGACTCCTTCACCAGCTCCTCGGTGCCGCCCTGGGCCAGCGCGTCGGCCAACGTCAGCCGCGCCGGGGCCGAAGACGGGTCGAGCTCAACCGCGCGCCGGAGCGCCTCGAGCGCCTTGTCTTCATTGCGCTCCTTCTGCGCCACCTGCCCCAGCACCCAATGGACCTCGGACGACGCCGGCCCGAGCGACGCCGCCTCGTCCGCCAGCCGGCGCGCCTCCCTCACGCTGCCCAGCGCCAGCTGCGCGCGCGCCATCGCGGCCAGCGCCCACGCGCGGTCCCAGCTCGGCGCGCTCTTGCTCAACGGCTGCAGCTCCTTGACCGCCGCCTTCGCCCCGGACGGCAGCCGCACCCAGACCGACCCCACCACGCCGCAGGTCGACTTGGGGTCCTCGCGCAGCGCGGCCGCGTACGCGCCCTCCGCGCGCTCGTCGCTCTGCCGCCAGAACGCGCGGCCGATCTCGCAGAAGGTCGCCGCGTCCTTGGCGTTCAGCTTGTTCGACTGCTCGAGCGACTGAAACGCCCCGCGCCCGTTGTCGCGCGCGAACTGCGCCATCGCGCGAATGCGGTGCCCCTCGGCGTTTCCCCCCTCGAGCTTCACCGCCCGCCCAGCGGCGGCCTCGGCGTCCTTCATTCTTCCGTTCAGGTACAAGGCGAGCGCGTGGTCGCGCTGCGCGGCCGCGGCGCCGGGGTTGTCGAGCTGCCAGGCCTCGGCTTGCTGGAGGCCTTCGTCGAGCCGGCCGACGTGCAGGTAGGCGCGGCCGAGCGCGTGGCGCGCCTCCCCGTGCGAGCCGTTGCGCTTGACCGCGCGCTCGAGCGGCTCGATGGCCTCTTGCACCTTCCCTTCGAGCATCAAAAGCCGGCCCAGCCCGCAGTTGCCTTCGACGTCGAGCGGGTCCTTCGCCGCCTCCTCGAACTGTGGCTTCGCCTTCTGCGGCGCGCCGCCTTGCCAGTACAGCTGCCCGAGCGCCACCCGCACGTCGGCGCGCGCGCGCTTGGCCGCGTTGACCGCCTTCTCGAGGTTCTTCTCCGCGAGCTCGCGGTTGCCGTCGGCGGCGTCGGCGAGCGCCAAGTAGACCACCGCCTCGGCGGGGTACTTGCCCTTCGCCCCGGTGCGGAGGAGCTCCTCGCGCGCCTTCTTCCACTCGCCGAGCTGCGCGTGCGCCATGCCGCGGATGAGCGCGAGCCTCTTCGCGTCGCCGTCGCCCACCAACACCTTCAGCGCCTCGCGCTCGCGGTCCCGCGCGATGAGCGTGCGGCCCAGCGCGGTCTTCGCCTCGTCGCTCTTGGGCTCGAGCTGGAGCGCCGCCTCGAACGCCTTCTGCGCCTCGGCCATGTGCCCGGCGCTGCGGCGCGCCTCGCCGCGGGCCATCTCCAGGTCGAAGCGGGCCCCCCGCATGCGCGAGGCGGCCTCCTCCACCGCGGCCACCGCGGCGTCGCCCTTGCCCACCGCGGCGAGCACGCGCGCGCGCATCAGGTCGCGCTGCCCCGCCTTCTCGACCGAGAGCGCCTGGAGCGCCTTCAAGCCCTCGAGCTCCTCCATCGACTCCGCCAGCTCGCGGCCCAAGGCCAGCCGCGCGCGCGCGGCCCCGAGCGCGCGGTCCGGGTGCAGCTTGGAGATCTCCCCCGCGCGCGAGAACACGTCGAGCGCGCTCTCGTAGTCGCCGAAGTCCAGGTAGTACTGCCCGAGCGCCACCAGCCCGCGCACGCTCACCAGGCTGGGCAGGCTGATCGCCAGCTCCAGCTCCTTGAGCCCCTTCTCGATCTGCTTGTCGGCGAGCAACAGCCGCCCTTTGAGCTCGTGGACTTCGGAGTCGTCGAGCGCGGAGCTCAGCACCTCCTGCTTCTGCTCCGCCTGCTGCTTCTCGTCGCCCGCGGCCAGGTAGTGGTGGGCGACGAGCGCCAGCGCGGGGCGATCGTCGCGCACGCCCGGCCGGTTCAGCGCGGCGATGCCCTTCTCCCGGTCCTCTGGCTGACGCCCGTGCTCGGCGTAGAGGATGGCCCGCGCGTAGGCGGTGAGCGCCCAGGCCTCGCGGTGCTTCTCGTCCATGTCCACGGCCTGCGCCAGCGCGTCGAGCGCCTCGCGGTACTTGTCGGGCGTGTCTTGCGTCGCCGCCTGCTTCGCCGCGGCGATCGCCGTCGGCAGGTCGCCGACCGGGTGGCGCTTCTTGAGCAGCGCCAGCATGCCGACCACGCTGATCGCCACCGCGATGCCGATCGCGCCGATGGCCAGCTGGAGCCCGTGCTTTTGAAGGAAGGTCTTCTCCGCCGCCTTCGCCGCCAGCTTGTACTTCAGCTCGCGCTCGTACTCCTGGGCGATCTCCTCCGCCGCCTTGCGGGACACCTGCGGCTGCTGCGGAATCTCGACCGCCATGGTCGGCTCGACGTCGTCGGGGATGTCGTCGAGCAGCGACGCGTAGCCCTTGCCCGGCGCCGCGACCACCGGCGGTGGCCCGGGCGCCGGCGGCGACTGCTCCGAGGTCTGAATCTCGTCCTGAATCGAGATCACCTCGTCGAGCAGATCGCCCGTCGACAGCGGCATCGGCTCGTCGCTCTTGGGCGGAGCGCTCGCCGCCTGCGCCACCGGGTACAGCACGGGCGGGCCGCTGGGCGACCCCACCGGGTAGAGCACCGGCGGCCCGCGCTGCACCTCGGTCCGCGGCTCCTCGGCCGCCAGCTCGGGGGAGGGAATGACGGTCGGCTCGCTCGGAACGTCCGGACCGTCGGCCAGCGCGTCGAAGGTGCGGGTGAGCCCGGGCAGGGTGACGTTCGCCTCGGGCCGATCCGGCACGTGCGCGAACGGGTCGGTCACCGCGGCGGCGTTCGGCGCGCTCTCCTCTTCCCCGGGGCGGTACGCCTGGAGGATCTGCGTGGGCTGCGCGTCGCTCGCCAGCGGCGGCTCCCCGTTCACGCCGTCTCCGTCTTGCGCGTCGAAGGGGTGAAAGTCCGAGAGCACCGGCGGCGGCCCGCCCTTCATCGCCGCCTCGGTCTGCTCGAGCAGGAGCTTCACCCGCCCATCCTGCGGCCTCAAGGCGACCGACTTCTTCAGCATCGGGATCGCCGAGCGGTACAGCCCTTTGTTGATCAGCACCTCGCCGATCAGGTTGTAGGCCTGCGGGTTGTCGCGGTCGACGGCGATGGCCTTGTCGAACTGCTCCATCGCCTCGGCCGGCCGGCCCATGTGGATGAGCGCCTTGCCCCACAGCACGCGCCCCACCATCGACTTGTCGTGGTGCTCGACGCCGCTCTTGCACACCTGCGCGGCGCGCGAATGCTCGCCCTGCTCGATGAGCGCTCGCGCGAGCTCCACGAACACCGGCGAGGTCGGGTCCTGCGCAAGTATCTGTTCGTACTGCTCTACCGACGAAGCGCTCATGCTCGGCCGTTGAAGAGTCTGCGGCCACCATAGCATTGGGAAGCACCCGAAACGGGTGGTAGCGTCTCGGCCGTGTCCACACACAGCAGAAGGACGACGCCCCTGCTGGCGCTGGCTTTGCCGCTCGCCGTGGGCGTCCTCACGGCCTTCACCGGCTGCGCGCACGGGAAGAACGGCAGCCTGGACAGCCTGAAGCCTTCGGTCGAGACGTTTCACCAGCGCGTGCGCTGGCGCGACTACCGCGGCGCCGCCGAGCTGCTCACCCCCGAGCGGCGCGACGGGTTCGAGAAAGCGGTGCGCGCGCGCAACGACGACAAGAACCTCACCATCACCGACTACCAGCTCGAGGACGCCAAGCTCGCCCAGGACGGCCAGTCCGCCGAGGTCGTCTCTCGCCTCTCGTGGGTGCGGCTGCCGTCCGTCTCCGAGCAGAGCGAGGTGGTGCGCTCCAAGTGGGTCTTTCGCGAAGGCGTCTGGCTGCTCGACGCGCAGGACAACGGGCCCTTTGCCGCTGAGCTGAAGAGCGAATAAAAAAAACGCCCGTCGTCTCGGGGCCGGCCGAGGCGACGGGCGTCGGAAGTCCCCCTATGGGACCCCCGTACCTGGTCCATGGGGAGAGCAATCGAAGTGCCAGGGCCGCCGATTCGGCCCTGGCGCGTCCTTCCGGAGGCTTAGCGGCGCTGGTGCCTCGGCGTCCCCCCGGCGCCGCTGCTCCCTGCGCGACAATGCTGTCAGGCTTCTGAGGTGTGCTACTCGGGCAGCACCGCCCGAATCGTCTCACGCATCGTGTGGTGCGGCTTCCAACCCACGTCGCGCACCCAGCGCGAGCCGTCGACCGCGCAGAGGAACTGGATGTAGTCGAGCTCCTCGGGCGGAAAGCTCGCCAGCCGGTAGCGGAACAGGAGCGAGAGCAGCGGCCGGCCGATCGGGCTCGGCACCGGCACCGGGGAAGAGCCGAGCTCGCGGAAGATGGCCGACAGCGGCACCTCGCCGGGCCCCACCACGTTGTAGACGCCGCGCGCTTCGGGCCGGAGCGCGACGATCAGCGCCCGCGCCACGTCGTGCACGTGGATGAGCTGCACCATCGGGTCGAAGCCGGCCATCGCCCACGGCCGCTTCAGCCGCAGGTAGTTCGACGGCGCGTTCTTGATGTTCGGCCCCACGATGTGCACGGGCCGCAAGACCACCGTGCTCACCTTCGGGTGCCTCCAGAAAAAGGCGTGCGCCAGCATGTCGACCTCGATGAGGTCGCGCACCCCCGAGAAGCGGCTCGCGCCCATCAGCGGCGCCTCTTCGGTGAGGAAGTTCGAGTTGTCGGGAGAAGGGCCGTAGACGTTCGCCGACGAGAGCACCACCAGCTTCTTGACGCCGTACTTGGCGCAGTACTCGAGGATGCGGGTGGTGCCGATGATGTTGAACGAGTGGTGATCCTCTTGGCCCATGCGCGGGTCGTGCATGATGCCCATGTGGATGACGGCCTTGATGTCGTTCTTCTTGAAGACGTCCTCGGCCTTGCGCTTGCGGAGGTCCAGCTGGTGCAGCTCGACGTCCTTCGGCTTGCCGACGAAGGGCCGCCGGTCGATGCCGATGATGCGCTCTTGCTTGTGCAGCAGCTTCGCCAGGGTGCGCCCCAGGTTTCCGCTGATGCCAGTGACCACCACGGCCGGTTTCATGCGCGCACCAGGCTTAGCACCCTTTGCGCGGGCGACCACCGGGCCCCAAGACACGAAAGCGCAGGCGCCAACAGTCGCGCCTGCGCCTTCGCCCCCTTTTCACAGCGAAACGCTCGCTACAGCGAGACGCTGCCCCAGATGACCTGACCGGCCACCAGGGTGCGCTGCACCGAGCCGCTGCCGACGGACGCCTCCGCCTTCACGGTGACGGGGCCGGCGGGGAGCTTGGTGAACTGGTAGACGCCGCTCGCGTCCGCCGTGGTGGTCCGGCCGTCGCTCAGCGTCACCTTCGCGTTCGGCACCCGGGCGCTGGTGTTGGTGCCGCGGTAGATGACGCCCTTGAGCGTCGCGGTGCCGGTGGGCAGCGCGGGCGGGTTGGACGGCGCGGGGGTCGGCGGCGGCGTGGTGCTGCTGGCGGCCTTGGCGCGGGAGATGATGGTGGGCAGCTGCGCGTACAGCGCGTTCCCCGGGCAGGTGGTGCCGCCGTAGTTGCGGTGGCCCTTCACCGTGCCGGAGCCGACCGCAATCTTGTACTTCGCGGCGAGGCCTTTGATCAGCGTGGCCGCCGCGTTGATCGCCGCGTCGGGCGCCTTGTTGGTGGTGAAGCTGCCGATGAACGAGACGCCGATGTTGCCGGTGTTGTTGTTCGCCACGTGCGAGCCCACCCGCGTCGCCCCGCGGCCTTCCCACAGCTTGCCGTCCTTCGACACCAGGTACTGGTAGCCGATGTCGCACCAGCCGCGGTTGTTCTGGTGGAACGCCTGAATCTGGCGCAGCCGCGCCGGCACGGTGAGCGAGTCGTTGAAGCCGGTCTCGGTGTGGTGCACGGTGAAGCGGTACGGCGAGTGGGACGAGGTGCAGCGCGGGGCCTTGGCGCCCCAGACCGACCGCGCGTTGACCGTGGCGCCGCCGATGGTGAGCGCCGACTCCACCGTGCCGAGCTCTTCCTCGACGTAGGGCTCACCCTCCTCGAGGGCGTCGGGCGTCTCGCTGATGAACTCGATCAGCACCGAGGTCGGCCGCGTGGGCCCGGTGCTGCGCAGCCGGTAGTACTGGCCGAGCGCGCTCTCCAGGTCGATCCGACCGACGAAGCTCGAGATGTCCTCGCGCTCGACGTGGAAGACCTCCGCCGGCCGCCACTCCGACCAGCTCGAGCCATCCTCGCTCACCTGAAACTCGAGCATCGCGTCTTCCGGCGCGTCCCACAGCAAGGCCAACCGGGCGAACGGCACCGGCGCCTCGCGGGCCGGAGAGCTCGCCAGCTCGGCCTCGAGCGCCTCGCCCGACAACAGCACTTGGGGAGAGTGGTCATCATCTCCCACATGCACCTCGGTCACCGAGTGACCGCAGGCCGCAGAAACCAGCAACACACCCAGAATGCTCGCTCGACGCATCTCGCACGCTCCCGCTGTTGGACGACTTCAGCGGTCGGTCGAGATAGCGATTCGAGTGCCAACCCCAGGTGGGAGCGGCTCAACGTTCGAAGGACTCAGCGCTTTTGCCGGCGCGCGCCGCGGCGCACGTAAAAGCACGATGCACTCCTGCCGCATGTGCGATGCCGCGTTTTTCGCCAGCGCGTGTCTGGTTCAGCGACGTCTCTTTGCCGCGACACGCGCCGTCACGCGCGCGTTTCAGCGGCTGCGCGAGAGACGCGCCATCACGAAGGACACCACGCGGTCGCAGCGCGACGCATGGAAGGGGAACGCCTCGCCCGCGGCGGCGCCGACCATCGACTCGAGGCTTTGACGCAACGCCGCGCGGGCGCGGGACAGCCGCGTCTTGACCACGTCCTCGCTCACGTCCAGCGCGCGGGCGGTCTCGGCGGTGTCCATCCCGTCGACCTCGCGCAGCACGAAGACCACCCGGTACAGCTCGGGCAGCCCGTCCACCGCCCGCTCCAAGAGGGCCGCGAGCTCCCGCCGGCTCGCCTGGAGCTCAGGCGTGGCAATGGGCGCGGTCGACTCCATGGCGGGCTCCTCGAGCAAAGTCAGGCTGACCGAAGGGTGCCTGCGCTCGGACCGCAGGCGCCCCAGCGCCTCGTGGAGGGCGATCTGCGTGAGCCAGGTTCGAAACCGGGCCTCTTTCCGGAACGAGCCCAGCTTGGCGTACGCGCGCAGGTAGACGGCCTGCATCACGTCCTCCACCTCGGTCTCCTCGCGGATGATCGAGCGCACCGCCCGGTACAGCCCGGCGTTGTGCCGCCGCATCAACAGCTCGAACGCGGCCGCGTCTCCAGCCAGCACGCGCTCGACGATCTGCTCGTCGGGCGGCCCCTCGGGCTGCGGCGCCGGCTGGTCCTTCGATGCGCTCCACATGCACGCCTCCTTCCCCTTGGACGCCGCGCGAGGACAAAGGTGACGCCCGCCGCCCGCTGTCACCTGACACGCGCCGGGGCATCTTGAAGAACAGATAGGAGGAGCTTCCCATGCTCTCGAAGACACTGGACAAGCCGTATTGGTTGCTTCGCATCGCGTTCGGCGCGGTGCCCATCGTCGCCGGGTTGGACAAGTTCACGAACCTGCTCACCGACTGGACCCAGTACTTGAGCCCCTGGGTGAGCGGGTGGGTGCCGGCCACGGCCTTCATGCAAGGGGTCGGCATCGTCGAGATCGCCGCGGGCGTCTTGGTGCTCTCCAAGCTCACGCGGCTCGGCGCCTACGTGGTGGCCCTCTGGCTCGTGGCCATCGCGCTCAACCTGCTCACCACCGGCCGGCACTTCGACGTCGCCGTCCGCGACCTGGTCATGGCGTGCGGCGCCTTCACGCTGGCCAAGCTGCAGGAAGCCCGCGACCGGCAGACCGCGAGCGAACGCGCCCCCGCGCACACGCCGCTCGAGCGCGCCCACGCATAGAAGGCCCGGCCGGCGCTACCAGAACACGTGCTCGCGCTCGCGCCGGCCGCGGTCGAGCAGCGACTGGATCGCGCCTTTGACGACCTTCACCTTCTTGTCGAGCTCCACGTCGTCGTCATCGGCGCTGCCGGTGAACGTGAGCGGGTCGCCGAAGTAGATGCGGTACTTGGTGGGCAAGGGCAGCGGCAGCACGTGCGGCGTGATGGGGAACGCCGGAAAGCCGAGCACCTTGGCCAGCGGCTTCAAGTTGAACAGCGCCGGCGCCTGCTCCTCCGCGCCCACCACGCCAACCGGCACGATGGGGCTCTGCGTCTCCAGCGCCAGCCGCATGAAGCCGTGCCCGAACTCCTGCAGCTGGTACCGCTGCGCGTAGAGCTTGGTGATGCCGCGGATGCCTTCGGGGAAGACGAGGATCGCCTCGTCCGACTCGAGCAGCCGGCGGCAGTTCTCGGGCGTGCCGACGATCTGCCCGACCCGCGCCATGAAGGTCGAGACGTACGGCAGCGTGGGCACCCACTTCTCGACCATGCTGCGAATCGCCCGCGGCGGGCTCGCCTCGGTGAGCATCGCCACGCCGATCATCGCCCCGTCCATCGGCAGCTGGCCGGAGTGGTTGGACACCAGGAGCACGCGGCCGGCCGGCACCTTCTCGATGCCGAACGTCTCGACCCGGTGGTAGTGCTTGTAGACCCAGACGAGCGGCGCGACGACCGCCAGCGCGTACTGCAGGTTGAACCCGAACGGGTCGACGCCGTACTCGTTCTCCGGACGGCGAATCGCCTGCAGCTTCTGCTCGATGGTGTCTCCCGCCATCGACCGGGTCCACTTCAACAACCCTGACTTCAGCGCATCGGTGACCGGCTCGAGCATGGGCGAACATCTAGCCTCCGCACCGTGGGCGGGCAACCGGGCCCGACTGTCGTATGCTCACCCGCCTTGCAGACTCGACGCCTCTCCTTCTTCTTCGCGGCGCTTCTCATCGGCCTCGGCGCGGGGCAGGCGCGCGCGCAAGAGCCCACCGACCCGGAGGAGTCGAGCCCCGAGCTCAAAGCGGCCAAGGCCCACTACCAGGACCTCGACTTCGAGAAGTGCCTGAAGAAGCTCGCGCAGGCGTCGAAGGCGCGGCACAGCCGGGCGGATGAGATCGAGATCGAGCTGTACAGCGGCCTGTGCGCGTTCAACCTGGGCGACAAGGGCGCCGCCGAGCGGCACTTCCGCGCCGCGCTCGAGCTGGAGCCGACGACCGAGCTGCCGGCGTACACCAGCCCGAAGATCGTCGAGCTGTTCCGCGGCATCCAGCGCCGCGTCGAGCGGGCCAAGCCGCCTCTCCCCGAGCCTGCGCCCGAGCGCACCGTGGAAGCGCCGGCGCGCACCGAGCCGCTGGTCGAGCCGGAGCCCGAGCAGCCCGCCCCGGAGACCCTCGCGGTCGAGCGGCGCCGCTTTGCGCCGGAAGCGCCGGCGGCCAGCCGCCCCGCACCGGTGCTGCCCATCGTGCTGGCGGGCCTCGCCGTGGCGGCGGCCGGCACCGGCACCTACTTCGGGCTCCAGGCGAGAGACCAGGCGGAGCGCGCGAACGGCGCCTTCTTCGAGTCCGACGCCATCGCCCACGGCGAGCGCGCGCAGCGCAACGCCCTGATCGCCAACGTCTCCTTCGGCGTCGCGGCGATCGGCGGCGTCTCGGCGGCGCTCACGTTCGCGTTCGAATAGGCGCGGACATCGACCGGCCTCGCAGGTTGTTCCATAGGTGTGATCCCTAAAGATGGGAACAGCGAGCGAGCGGCCATGAGCGGCCCCGGCGCCTTGGGGACCAGGCTCGCCTCGATTGCAGATCCGCTCGCGCTGCTCGAGGGGCTCTTCGAGCACTCTCCGGTGCCCTACATCTTGTTCTCGGCCGACGGCCACCCGGTGCTCACCAACCCGGCGTACCGCGCGATGTTCGATGCCGAGCCGCCTCCCGAGTACAACGTGCTCCAAGACGAGATCGCCGCCCGGCACGGCTGGCTCGAGGCGATTCACAGCGCCTTCCAGGGCCAGACGATTCACACCCCGGTCATCTGGTACGACCCGAAGGAGCTCCAGCACATCCAGGCGCCGGGCCACGTCAAGGCAGCGGCCATCTCGTGCACCTTCTTCCCGCTCTACTCCAGCCCGGGCACCGTCTCGCACGTGGCGGTGGCCTACAAAGACGTGACCGCCGAGCTCACCACGCGCGAGCAGGCCCAGCGCCAGCTCGCCGAGGCCGAAGAGCGCTACCGGACCTTCATCCGCCAAAGCAGCGACGGCATCTGGCGCGTCGAGCTGCGCGAGCCGATCGCGACCCAGCTGCCCTGCCAGGAGCAGATGGAGCGCATCTACCGCGACAGCTACGTCGCCGAGTGCAACGACGCGATGGCGCGCATGTACGGGCTCGAGCGCGCGGAGCAGCTGGTCGGCAGGCGCGCGAGCGAGCTGCTCGCGCTCGACCAACCCGAGAACATCCAATACCTGCGCGACTTCATCGAAGGTGGCTACAGGCTCGAGGACGTCGAGTCGCTGGGGCAGGACACCCGGGGGGAGCGCAAGGTCTTTCAGGGCATGTGGGTGGGCGACGTGCAGGACGGCATGCTGATTCGGGCGTGGGGCATCCGCCGCGACGTGACCGAGGCGCGCCGCGCGGAGGACCGGCTGCGCCAGAGCGAAGAGGCGTTCAGCCGCATCTTTCACTCTCCGCTGCTCGGGCTGCTCTTCACGGACTACCAAGGCCGCGTCCTCAAGGCGAACGACACGTTCCTCCGCACCATCGGCTACACCCGCGAGGAGTTCGACAGCGGGCACATGGACTGGAACTGGAAGGCGATGACCCCGCCGGAGTGGACCGAGATCACCGAGAAGGCGCTGCGCGACATCCGGGCCACCGGGAGCACCGAGCAGTTCGAGAAGGAGTACTTCCGCAAGGACGGCCGGCGGGTGCCGGTGTTGCTCGGCAGCACGCGCATCGAGTCGCAGCAGTGCAACGTCACCTTCGTGCTCGACCTGACCCAACGCAAGGCGGCCGAGCAGCGCGCCGAGACGGAGCGCAAGCGGCTGCTCGATGTGCTGATGCAGGTGCCCGCGTCGATCAACATGACGCGCGGGCCAGAGCACGTGCTCGAGCTCGCCAACCCGACCTTCCAGCGGCTCGTCGGCGACAGGCGGCTCCTCGGGCTGCCGATCGCCCAGGCGCTCCCGGAGCTCTCGCGCCACCCGCTGCTCGAGCAGATCCACCGCGTCTACGAGGACGGCGCGCCGGCCGAAGAGAAGGAGGTCAGCCTCTTGGCCGCGGACGGGGCGACGGGCGAGCGCTTCCTCGACATGGCCTGCCTGCCGCTGCGCGACGGGACCGGCGCGGTGGACTCGGTGCTGAGCTTCGGCGTCGACGTCACCGACTCGGTGCGGGTTCGAAAGGAGCTCGAAGAGGCGGTGCGCGCGCGCGACATCTTCCTTTCGGTCGCCAGCCACGAGCTGAAGACGCCGCTCACCCCGCTCATCCTGAAGCTGGAGCAGCTGCGGCGGGAGGCCGAGAAGTACCCGGGCCACCCGCTCTCGCGCGCCGTCACCTCGTCGACCGAGGTGGGCAGCCGCCAGGTGCGCAAGTTGAACGAGCTGGTGGGCGACCTGCTCGACGTCTCGCGCATCCGCGAGCGCCGCTTCCACGTCGAGCTCGAGTGGGTCGACCTCACGGCGGTCGTGCGCGAGGTCTGCAGCCGGTACCAGAGCGAGTCGGCGCACGGGGGGAGCCACCTCGCGGTCCAGGCGGAGGAGCGCGTGGTCGGCCGTTGGAACCGCCTGCGGCTCGAGCAGGTGGTCACCAACCTGGTGGACAACGCGCTCAAGTACGGGGCGGACAACCCGGTGCAGGTCCGCGTCCGGCGCCGGGGCGCTCGCGCCATCTTGCAGGTCGTCGACCACGGCATCGGCATCGGCGAGCGGGCGCAGCGCCGCATCTTCGAGCGCTTCGAGCGCGCCGTCTCGGAGCGGCACTACGGCGGGTTGGGCTTAGGGCTCTACATCACGCGGGAGATCGTCAGGGCGCTGGGCGGCTCGATTCGCGTGCGCAGCCAGCTGGGCGTCGAGACCGTCTTCACCGTCAAGCTGCCGCTCGAGCCCCGGCCCGGGCGGCGCGCGGCGGAAGAGCAAAGCGCCCCGGGTCGGTGACCCTCTCCACCGGCACCTCTACGTCTGCGTTCGAATCGGCGCGAGCCCTTGCTCTTCCCGCCGGAGCTCGCGGTCCATCACGAAGGTGCCGAACGGGACGAGCGACGAGACGAACACCAGCCCCGCGCGAAAGAGCGTCCAGCGCCGCTCGAGGAACGCCTGAAAGAGCGCGGCGCAGAACAACACGAACAAGATGCCGTGCGCCATGCCGACCACCCGCACCGCGATCGGCATGCCCCACAGGTACTTGAGCGGCATCGCCACGCCGAGCAGCAAGAGGTACGAGATGCCTTCGATCAGCGCGATGAGCCGAAGCCGACCCAGGGTGGTTTTGAGCATGCCCTCTTCTACATCGAGCCCTTCTCGAACATGTCGGCCTTCAGCACGACTTGCCCGCCCGCCGGCACGCGAACGCTCACCCGCTTGGTCACCCCGAGCTGCTTGTTCTTGAGCGTGAACGACACGAGCCCCGCGGGCACCTCGACCGCTGGAATCGGCGTGAGCCCCAGGCTCTTCCCTTCGTAGAAAACCTCGGCGTACGGGTTCACGCGCAAGGTCACCTTGCCGGGCTTGGGCGTCGGCTTCTTCTTGACGACCCGCGTGGTCACCACCTTCGTCGGCTTGCGCTCCGGCTCCAAGTCGGGCGCGGGCTTGACCGGCGCGGCGGCGACTTCGACGTCCTGGCCGGCATCGACCGCCGCGGCGACCGGCGCAGGTTCAGGCTCGGGCTCCGGAACCGGCTCGGGCGCCGGCTCGGGCTCGTTGAGCACGAGCGGAGGCATCACCGAAGGCGCCGCCGCGGGAGCGTCGACGGCTGCCCTCTTCGCGGAGGACGGCTCACCTCCGAACACGAAGAAGAGCGCGCCCGCGGCGGCCAGCACCCCGAAGCCGGCGAACAGCCAGGACCAGCGCACGCCGTGCGGCGGCACCAGGGCGATCTGCGTGTCCTCGACGCGCGAAGGCACCGAAGCCACCTCGGTGGCCCCGGGCGGCGCGTCGGCGAGGTCGAGGTGCGGCACCACGATGGTCGCGGCCTGCGCGGCCTCTTTCGGCAGCTCGTCGCCGAGCGCGACCGGCTCGGCGGGCAGCACCGCGGTGCCGCGCGGGTGGACGCCATGCCCGTCGCTGCGCTCCTTGGGCTGCGAGGGGCCGTACGGGTTGTTCATCGCGTCGGCGCCGAACAGGTCCTTCAAGAACTGGCCGACGTGCCCCGCGCTCAGGTTCTCGCCGGTCGAGAGCACGAACTGCTCGAGCGCGCCCGCCATCTCGTCGGCCGAGCCGAAGCGGTCGGTCGGGTTCTTCGAGAGCGCCTTGGCGACGAGGCCCTCCATCGCGGCCGGCACGTTCGGGTTCAACGCGCGCAGCTTGGGCGGCTCGTCGTTCAAGATCGCGTGGATCATCGCGGTCTCGTTCTCGGCCGTGAACGGTCGCATGCCGCTCAACAACTCGAAGAGCAGGATGCCCATCGCAAACAGGTCGGCCCGCGCGTCGACCGGGTCGCCCCGGAGCTGCTCGGGCGCCATGTACCCGTACTTGCCCTTCAACGTGCCGGTGCGCGTGGTCGACACCGAGCCGATCGCCTTGGCGATGCCGAAGTCGACCAGCTTCACCACGCCCGCGAAGCTGACCAGCACGTTCTCGGGGCTCACGTCGCGGTGGACGATGCCGAGCTTGCGCCCGCTCTCGTCGGTCAGGTTGTGCGCGTAGTGCAAGCCGTGCAGCGCCTGCGCGCACAGCCGGGCCGCCAGGTGCGCCGAGAGCACCTCGCGCTGCAGCAGCAGCTGCTCCTGAATCGCCCGGAGCGAGCGGCCGTGCACGTACTCCATGGCGATGAACCAGTCGCCCTCCTCCTGCCCCAGCTCGAAGATCTGGACGATGTTCGGGTGCGACAGCTGCGCCGCCAGCCGCGCCTCGTTCACGAACATGTCGACGAAGCTCTGGTCGTACGAGAGGTGGCGGAGGATCTTCTTCACCACCACCGT
>CAZEDU010000058.1:15642-30644 GCA_964511185.1 uncultured Myxococcaceae bacterium
ACGGCGAGGGCGAACTTCTTCGCCCCGGCCCGGACCACCACCGTCTTGGCGAAGCCGGCCGGCCCCTCCTGCCGCGCGACGAACAGCTCCCCCATCCCCCCGGTCGCCAGGAGGCTGATCACGCGGTACTTGCCGAGCTTCTCGGGGGGAGTCATCCGACCTATCGGCCATTGTAGGAGCTAAAAGCCCCTTTTGCCCAAGGGAGCCAACCGCTCCGCGGCGCGCTGCAACGTCACCACCTCGAAATCACGGCGGAGCCAAGCAAACAACGTGGCGAGCCGCTCCTCTTTTTTCGCCCACCCCACCCGCACGTCGCGCTGCCTCGCCGCGAGGAAGGCGGGGACGTGCGCCGGGTCGAGCACGTCAATGCCGTGCAGCTCGAAGTTCACGAATGGCTCGCCGCGCAGCCGCTCGTAGAGCGCCTCCACTGTCTTCCAGGGGAACGACACCGCCAGCGTCCCGATGAACGGAACGCGCAGCGTCCTCGAGGTGGTGATCGGCAGCTCGAGCACCTGGCCCGCGCCGGCGCGGTAGGGCGCCGCTGGGTCGGGGTAGTACGCCTGCCTGGGCGCGAGCAGCACGCGCGGGGTGTCGAGAATCGATCGCGAGGGACGGCCGAGCAGCTGCAGCGCGCCCAGCACCGCCGCCTTCGCCGCGTAATACGGCGCGGCCGGGAAGACCGACGAGCCGTAGCGGTAGCCCATGCGGGCCACCGCGCGGTAGAGCGCGGGCGAGAGCGTGTAGCCGGGCGCTCGAAAACCCACCGGCCGCTGCCCCACCGCGGCGACGATCGCCTCGTCGGCGCGCCGCAGGTCCTGCACCACGTCCTCCTCGCTCCAGCGGGAGAGCGCGTAGTCGTGCGCGTGGCTGTGGCTCGCCACCTCGTGGCCGGCCTGGCGCGCCGCCTTCAACGCGGCCGCGGCCGTGGGCTCGGCCAGGTCCTCGCCGATGGCGAAGAGCGTCGCCGGCACCTTCGCTTCCGAGAACAGGCGGGCGAAGCGCGGCAGCGCCACGTCGTACACCGCGGTGCGCGCGGCCTGAGGCAAGGACGCCTCGTCGAGCCCATGAATGCGGCAGTAGTGCGGCAGGGAGTCCAGGTCGACCGAGATGGAGGCGATTCGCATCGGTGAGCGCTACTGGCCGCGAACCCGAATCACGTACACCAGCTTGCCCACGTTCTTGAGCACGTTCGGCACGCGGCGGAAGAGGTGAATCGACGGCTGTCGCTTTTCGTGCAGCTGAATCGGGATCTCGGTGATCGCGAGCCCCTGCCGCCACGCGCGCACCACGAACTCGCTGGCGAACACGTCCATGTCCACCACGCAGGCGCGGATCACCGGGAGAAGGCGCTCCCGCCGAAACGCCTTGAGCCCGTGCGTGTCGGTGCCGCGAAACCCCAACGTCACCTTGAGCAGCTTGTTGTGCGCGCGGGTGGCGAGGCGGCGAACGAGCGGGCGCTGGTCGCTGGCGCCCTTGGCCGCCTTCGAGCCCACCACCAGGTCCGCCCGGCCTTCCTTCAACAGCGGCAAGGCGGCGTCGTAGAAGACCAGGTCGCACAGGTCGATCTCGTCGCACACCACCCACTCGCCTCGGGCCTCGAGGATGCCGCGCTTGAGCGCGCTGCCGTAGTTCGGCCGCTCGGAGTGAAACCACTTGAGCCGCGGGTTCTCCTTCGTCATCCGCTCGAGGATCTCGGGCGTGCCGTCGGTGGAGCCGTTCTCGGCGAAGATGATCTCGTAGTCGAGCTTGCGCGCCTCCAGGCCCGCCGCCAGCTCGCGCCCCGCCGACTCGACGATGCTCGCCTCGTTGTAGACGGGGATGACCACCGAAAGCTGTGGAGAAAGCGCAGCCATGGGAAAGAAGCGAAGGCGCCCCGCCTACCACGGCTCCTGCGCGAACGCACCACCACCGTGCCGCTGAAACACCTACCTCTCTTGGCGCCTTTCGAAGGCGCTCCAGCGCCGTTCTGCTAACGTTTCGCCCCGAGTCCGGGCCCTTGGGAGTGACATGAAAGTCTCGTGTCCGTCTTGCCAGACCAGCTACAACATCGACCCGAAGCGCATCCCGGCCGGCGGCGCCAAGCTCAAGTGCGCCAAGTGCCAGAACACCTTCCCGGTGAAACCGGGCCCCGCGGAGGCGCAGGACGCCGTGCCGCTGCCCGGCCAAGCCGCGGCCGCCTCGTCGGTTCCGCTCCCCGGTGGCCGCGCCGCCGCCGGGTCCGCCGTGCCGCTTCCCGGCGGTGGCGTGGGGAGGGCCGTCGCGGGCGCGGTGCCGCTGCCCGGCGCGGTGGGCGCGCCGCCTCCGCTCGGCGACGTCGCGCCGCCCACCGAGCAGCTCTCGGCGATGGCCCCGCCGCCCGTCCCGCTCCCGGGCTCCGCCGGCCGCGCCGCGCAGTCGGGTGAAGGCGCCGTGCCCTTGCCGGGCGGCTTCGACTTCGGCGCCCCGCCACCAGCGCCCGCGGCGTTCGACGGCCCGGCGGCGGTCGCGTTCCAAGGAGACCAGGTGGTGCCGTTGCCCGGGTCGGCCGGCGCCTTCGACTTCTCCGACGCGAACGCCGGCGCGGTCCCGCTCCCCGGGCAGGCCGCGCCCGCGGGCGACGGGTTCGACTTCGGCGGCGACTCGGTTCCGCTCCCGGGCTCCGCCGCGCCGCCGCCGCCGTCCAGCGACGTCGACATGGGCGACTTCGGGGCGCCGCCGCCACCGGCCTTCGACTTCGGCCCGCCGCCCGCGGCGCCTGCGTCGGAGCCGCCGTCGTTCGACTTCGGCGCCCCGTCGCCGCCCGCCGATGGCGCGCCTCCGGCCTTCGAGATCGCCGAGCCCTCCGCCGGGGCGATAGCGATGGACTTCGGCGACGCGCCGCCGCCGCCGGGGTTCGACGCGCCGCCGCCCCAGGTGGCCCCGACCGACTTCGGCGACGTCGACTTCAGCGACGCCCCGTCCGGCGCGCCCGCGGTCGACATGGGCTCCCCTGCCCCCCGCCCGGGCGACGCCGAGATGCTCAACTTCGTCGACTCCGGCGCGCGCGGGGCCGACGCGGGGCAGTACCAGGTGCGCCGCCGCAGCGGGAAGATCTTCGGCCCCTTCGAGACGGAAGTGATCATCAAGATGCTCGAGGACGGCCAGCTGCTCGGCAACGAGGACGTCTCGGCCGACGGGCAGAGCTGGGTCTCCATCAGCTCGGTGGCGGCCTTCGGGGAGGCGATCCAGCGCCTGACCGAGGGCGGGGCGAGCCATGCGCCCAGCCCCGGCGCGCCCCCGGTGCTCGGCACGCCGTCGGACGCGCCGCAGGCGTCCAGCACCGGCGACGCCGGCACCGACCGGCTGCGCCAGCTCTACGAAGGCCGCATGGCCGCGGTGGCGGTCGTCAGCCGCGAGAGCCCGACCGACAAGCTCAAGAAGTTCATCCCGCTCATCGCGATCGCGGCGGGGATCCTCCTCGTCCTCGGCACCGGCGCGGTGCTCGGCACCACCAAGTACGGCTTCTTCGGCATGAAGCTGCTCTTGCCGAACAAAATCTCGCCGAGCTCGGCGCAAGCCAAGGAGCTCGATCGCGCGCGCAAGGCCATCCTCGCCGACACGTTCAAGGGCTACCAGGAGGCGCGCGACGCCGCCGCCGGCGTCTTGCGCGTCAAGGAGTTCCCCGAGGCGCGCGCGGTGTGGGACCAGGCCATCTACTACCTCAAGCGCCGCTACGCCGCCGCGAAGGACGGCGAGCTGTCGGTCGCCAACGCGTCGATCGAAAACATCGAGCTGCTCGGCAAGCGCAACCCAGAGGTGATCAAGGCCAAGGTGGGCCGCGCGCTCGCCGAGAACCAGCCCGACGCCGCGCTCGCGCTGCTCTCGGACGCGGCCGACATCGAGATGTTGCTGCTCCGGGCCGAGGCGCACGCGATGAAGGGCAACGCCGCGCTCGCGCACGAAGACTTGAAGCAGGTGCTCAAGGTCGAGAAGAACCTGGCCAAGGCCCACTACCAGGTCGGCCGGCTCCACTCGCAGGCGAAGGACGCGCAGGCGGCCGCCGACGCGTACGAAGCGGCGCTCGCCGCTGAGCCGAACCACGTCGCCTCGGCGGTCGGGCTCGCCGAGATCGAGCTTCGGGTGAACAATGACGTGGAGAAGGGCCTGGCCGCGCTCGAGCAGGCGCTCACCGAAGAGAACAAGCTGATGCTCGGCCCGGCCGAGCTGGCCAAGGCGTCGGTGTTGAAGGCCGACGTGCTCGCCGATCAGTTCAAGGTGAAAGAGGCGACCGAGCTCTACGAAGAGGCGCTCAAGAAGAACCCGAACGCCTCCGAGGCGAAGGCGGGGCTCGCCAAGATGCTCGTCGCGCAGCGGCGGTTCGACAAGGCGCTGCCGTACCTGAAGGAAGCGGCGGAGAACAACCCGCAGAACCTCGAGTACGCCGACGCCTACCTCTCGGCGCTGGTCTCCATCGGCAAGATGGACGACGCGCTCCGGCAGGTCGCCACCGCCGCCACCCGCTTCCCGGGCAACGCGCGCATCGCCTACCTGAACGGCCGCGTGAACGACGCGCTCGACCAGACCAAGGACGCCGAGAACAACTACCTGCGGGCCGCCAACGCCGACCCGACGCTCTTCGAGGCGCACCTCTACCTGGCGCGCATGTACATGCGGCTGCGCCGCAACGCCGAAGCCAGGCCCCAGCTCGAGGCCGCGCTCAAGGTCGCCCCCGACAACGCGCACGTGCGCGCGGGCATCGGCGAGCTCGCCCTGCACGAGGGCCGGCCCGAGGAGGCCGCCGAGCACTTCCAGAAGGCGGCGAGCATTGACCCGAACCTGGCCGACGCCTACTTGGGGCTCTCGCGCGTGGCGCTCGCCCAGGCGGACCTGCCGCGGGCGCTGGAGCAGGCGAACAAGGCGCTCGAGCTCGACAAGCACGTCAAGAACGGCCGGCTGCAGCACGGCGTGGTGCTGTGGAAGCTGAAGAGGCTCGACGAGGCGCTGACCGAGCTCGAGCAGGCGCGGAACGACGACCCGAAGTCCGCCAAGATTCTGGTGAGCCTGGGCGCGCTCAAGTTCGACAAGGGCGACCTCGCCGGCGCCGAGACCAACCTGCGCAACGCGCTCGGCCTCGAGTCGACCAACGCCGAAGCGCACTTCCACCTCGCCCGCGTGAAGAACAAGCGGCTCGAGCACGCCGGCGCCATCGACAGCATGAAGAGCGCCCTCGACTACGCGCCGCGGCGGCCGGACTACCACAACGAGATGGGCCGCATCCTGAAGGAGGCGAACAAGCCGGGCGAAGCGATGGAGTCGTGGCGCAACGCGCTTCAGCTCGACGAGAAGAACGCCGACGCGCTGCAGGCATTGGGGCAGGCCTACCTGGACCAGGGCCGCCACGACAAAGCGATCGAGTTCTTCGAGAAGGCGCTCGCCTCCGACCCGAAGCGGCCCATCGTGCACGCGCTGATCGGCGACGCGTACTTCCACGCCACCCGGTGGAACGACGCGATCGCCCGCTACAACAAGGCGCTCGAGGCCGACCCGAAGCTCACCCAGCTCTTCTTCAAGATCGCCCGCGCGCACACCGAGAAGGGCCAAGGCGCGCAGGCGATCGGCTGGTACAAGAAGGCCACCGAGGTCGACAAGGACAACGCCACGGCCTACCTGTTCTTAGGCTACGCGTACAAAGAGAAGCGCATGCGGCGCGACGCGGTGTTGGCCTTCAAGACCTACCTCGAGAAAAACCCCAAGGCCGACGACAAGGCGATGATCGAGGACGAAATCTACGACCTCGAGCAGGAGCGCTGACGGAAGGTCGGCTTGCCGCGTGAGGTCAGGCGTGCTTACTAGGCGCGCATGCTGGACCTGAAAGAAGTCTTCAAGAACTTCGACGCGGTCATCGAGCGGCTCAAGACGCGCGGCGGCAACCTCGACCTGGGGCCTTTCCTCGCGCTGGCGCAGGAGCGCCGCGAGCTCCACATCGCGGTCGACGCGCTGTCGCAGCAGCGCAACCAGGCCAACGAGGAGATGAAGAAGAAGGCGAAGGACGACCCCAAGGCGATCGACGCGATGCGCGACGCGCTCCGGCAGGTCTCCACCGCCATCAAAGAGAAAGAGGCGCGCCTCAAAGAGGTCGAAGAGCAGCTGCAGGGAATCATGCTGCACATCCCCAACGTGCCCGACGCGAGCGTGCCGCGCGGCGCGAGCGCCGACGACAACCAGGTGCAGCGGGTGTGGGGAGAGAAGCCCGCCTTCCTCTTCACGCCCAAGCAGCACTTCGAGGTCGGCGAGCGGCTGGGCATGCTGGACTTCGAGCGCGCCACCAAGGTGTCGGGGCCGCGGTTCGCGTTCTACAAGGGCGCCCTCGCCCGCCTCGAGCGCGCGCTGGTGAGCTTCATGATCGACCAGCACACCGCCAAGGGCTACCTGGAGCTGCTGCCGCCCTACCTGGTGAACCGCGCGGCGATGACCGGCACCACCCAGCTGCCGAAGTTCGAAGAAGACGCGTTCAAGACCGCCGGCAAGGACGAGTACTTCCTCATCCCCACCGCCGAGGTGCCGGTCACCAACTACCACCAGGACGAGATCCTCGACGCGGCCGAGCTGCCGAAGAAGTACTGCGCCTTCTCGCCCTGCTTCCGGGCCGAGGCGGGCAGCGCGGGCAAGGACACCCGCGGCCTCATCCGCATGCACCAGTTCCACAAGGTGGAGCTGGTGAAGTTCGCCGCGCCCGAGACGAGCATGGCCGAGCTCGAGTCGCTCACCCAGGACGCGGCGGAGGTGCTCGAGAAGCTGAAGCTGCACCACCGCGTGGTGCTCCTGTGCACCGGCGACATGGGCTTTGGCTCGGCCAAGACCTACGACATCGAGGTGTGGCTGCCGGGGCAAGGGGCCTACCGGGAGATCAGCTCCTGCTCCAACTTCGGCGACTTCCAGGCGCGCCGGGCGAAGATCCGCTACCGCCGCGAGAAGGGCGACAAGCCGCAGCTGGTGCACACGCTCAACGGCTCGGCGCTCGCGGTCGGCCGCACCGTGGTGGCCATCCTGGAGAACTACCAGCGCGAAGACGGCACCGTGGCGATCCCCGAGGCGCTGGTGCCGTACATGAACGGGCTGACCGAGCTGAAGCCCATCTAAACTTCCGCGGCGGGCGCGACGCCGAGCTTGCGCGCGAGCAGCGCGAGCTGGGCGCGGTTCTCGGGCCCCAGCTTCTTGTAGAGGCTCGACACGTGCGCGCGCACCGTGCGCTCGGTGATGCCGAGCAGCGCGGCGATCTTCAAGTTGTCGGCGCCCACCGCGATGCAGCGTAGGACCTCGAGCTCGCGCGAGGTGAGCAGCCCCAACGCGACCGGCCGCTCGGGCGGCGGCTGGCTCGGGAGCAAAGAAGAGACATCCCGGCGGCCGTTCGCCGCCGCGAGCACCGCCTGCACCAATAGCTGCGACGACATCGAGCCCTTGTCCAAGCACGCCCAGACGCCGCTCTGCTCGCAGCGCTCGCGCGCGGCCGGGTCTGCCCCGTCCGTGAGCGCGACGATCTTCGTGTCGCCGTACCACCGCCGGACGTGATCGAGCACCGGCCAGGCGCCGCTCGTCAGGTCGGCCACCAAGATGGCGGGGCGCGCCTGCTCGAGGTGCTGAATGCACTGCTCCACCGAGCTGGCCGACAGCACCACCCGACACCCGTTCGCCTCGAGCACGTGGGTCATGCTCTCGCGAAGGAAGGTCAGCTGATCCAGCAACGCGACGCGAACGTCGCCGGTGATGCCCACGTTCATGTCTCAGCCCCCCGAGGTGCCTTCGAGCAAGTCGCTTAGCTTGAACCGAGCGACGCCGCCGCCCAATGCGCTGAGGCGCCGGCGACGGTGTCGGGTACCGAATACGCGCGGGGGAGATCGTGTTGGGCCTTTGAAATCCGAAGGATCGGTTGGCAAAGGCACGGTGCTCTGCTATCAGGCCCGCCCTCGGAGATGGGTAGGGCCGTCGGCGTCGTGGTTTGGAGGAGTGGCCGAGCGGTTGAAGGCAGCGGTCTTGAAAACCGCCAAGGGTGCAAGCCCTTCGTAGGTTCGAATCCTACCTCCTCCGTGCAGTGGTTTTTGAGTCGTTCTTTGAAAGCGTTGCTGATGGAGAGATGGCCGAGAGGCTGAAGGCGCAGGTTTGCTAAACCTGTATACTCGTAAGGGTATCGAGGGTTCGAATCCCTCTCTCTCCGCCATAATTTCTGCAGAGGGATGTGAGGGCCCTTAGCTCAGCTGGATAGAGCGTCGGACTACGAATCCGAAGGCCAGAGGTTCGAATCCTCTAGGGCCCGCAACTCTTGTCCCCTCCCTAGGACCGCGATGGACGAAGTGGACGTTCGCTTCATGGAGCGAGCCTTGGCGCTCGCCGACCAAGCGGCCCGCCTGGGAGAAGTCCCGGTGGGGGCGGTGGCGGTGCACGACGGCCGCGTGATTGGCGAAGGGTTCAACCTCCGCGAGCGCGACCAGGACCCGCTGGCCCACGCCGAGCTCAAGGCGCTGCATCAAGCCGCCCAAGCGCGCGCGGCCTGGCGGCTCACCGGCGTCACCTTGTACGTGACCCTAGAGCCCTGCGCGATGTGCGCGGGCGCGTTGGTGCAGGCCCGGCTCACCCGGCTGGTGTTCGGCGCGTTGGATCCGAAAGCCGGGGCGGTGCGTTCGCTGTACCAGCTGTGCGAAGACCCGCGGTTCAATCACCGGGTCGAAGTGGTGGGCGGCGTGATGGCGCAGGCGTGCGGCGAGGCGCTCAAGCGCTTCTTCCGTGCGTTGCGAGGCGCGCCGGCGGTAACCGACAAGTGAATAAGTGAGGAGAGCTGGCCGAGTGGTCGAAGGCACCTGACTCGAAATCAGGCATACCGGCAACGGTATCGTAGGTTCGAATCCTACGCTCTCCGTTGTACTTGCCTTGGGGAGAGGTGGCCGAGCGGCTGAAGGCGCACGCCTGGAAAGCGTGTATACCTGAAAGGGTATCGAGGGTTCGAATCCCTCCCTCTCCGCATCGGTTGATGGGTTGTGGTCGGGACAACGCGGGGACGTCAACCCCGCCAGGTCCGGAAGGAAGCAACGGTAGCGCACCTTCGCGTGTGTCCCGGCCGTTTTGATTGAAAGAAATAGAGGGGACTGTCCCTGAAAGGGACTGTCCCCTTTTTTCTTTCCTCAGCGCCTCAAAATCGTCGCGCGCCCAATCCGCTCCGTCACCTCGAAGCCGTTCGCCTTCAGCTCCTCGAGCGCCCTGCCGTCGTAAGTCACCGCGCGGTTGATGCGGCGGTCGACCATCGCCTGCCGAAACGCGCCGTCGTGCGGCCAGTCGCAGACCAGCCAGGGAATGTTCCTCCCAATGTAGAAGAAGCCCGGCGTGCCCCAGAGCCCTTCGTTGACGATGAGCAGGCCCGTGGCGTCCGCTCGCGTCGCCTTCACCACCGCGCGGAACTGATCCGCCCGTTGCACCGAAAGCTTGGTCCGGAAGAAGAACGGAGCGAGGGAGGCGGCCAGGGCGACCCCCAGCGCCCATCGCCGAAGGGTCGCGCGCCCGAGCTTGTCGACGAGCGCGATGAGCCCCGGGGCGCACGCCACCGCGAAGAGCACGAGCGCGGGGTACGCGAAGCGGTGCTCCTTGTGCGGGGTGAGGACGATCGCCACGGCGTAGAGCAGCGCCATCGTCAGCGGCAGCGGCGCCCACGGGCGCCTCCTCTCCACGATGAAGGGAATGCCGAGCCATGCCCAGAGCGGCGCGTCCAGCAAGGTCGAGAGGTAGAAGCGCGCCGGGTCTTGGCCGAACTGCTGGGCCGCTTTTCCCGAGAGCACGTTGAAGTCGACGTACTGAATGAAGGAGTGGAACGGCTTGCCCCACGTCGCCCAGTCGAGCGCGCCCAGGCCGAGCGCGACGGCCAAGCCGCCGACGCTGGTCCAGACGAGCGCGCGGTATTTGCCTGCCAGCAGCAGCCACCCGAGCGCCGCGAGGACGCAGACCGCCGAGCCGTAGCGCGCGACGACCGCGAAGCCCAAAAACGCGCCGCCCGCGAGCGCGCGGCGCCGCAGGTACGGCGCGTCGAGCGCGTCGACCGCGAGCAACAAGAACGAGGTCGAGATCGACTCGCCCATCGTCCGGCCCGCGAAGGTGAGCACCGGCGCGTAGAGCCCGACCAGCGCGGTGCAGAGGAGCGCCCGCGTCGGGTCGACGCGTCGGGCCGCGTAGCGGTAGACCGCGAAGAGCGAGGCGGCGTGGAGCGCGAGCTGCGGCAGCTCCAGGACGGCCCGGTAGCCCACCGGGTGCTCGATGCCGAGCGCCGCCGCGAGCTTGAGCAGCGCGGCGAAGACGAGCGGCACCGCCCAGTTGCGCAAGCCGACCCGCCACTCCCAGGCCAGGACGCCGTAGCCGAACGCGCGGTGGTACGCGGGCTCGAGCGCCTGGAAGAGCTCGTCGGGGTGAACGCGGCCCAGCTGCGCGACGGCGATGACGGCGGGGAGCAGCGCCATCGTCCAGACGACCGCGCGGTGCGCCGGGCGTTTCAAGAGCATGGGTGGGCGAGCTACCCCGGTGGCCCGGGGCAAGACAAGCTCCGAGCGCGCGGCCCGCGGCGCCAGCGGGTGACGCGCGCTCGGTGGACGCGGGAGGACCGTTTCGCTAAGGAACCTCTCAATGAGCTACTTGGTCCTCGCGCGCAAATGGCGCCCCCAGACGTTCCAGGACATGACGGGCCAGGAGCACGTCGTCCGCACGCTGGCCAACGCCTTCAAGCTGAACCGCGTGGCGCACGCGTACCTGTTCTGCGGCCCGCGCGGCGTAGGCAAGACGACGGCCGCGCGCCTGCTCGCCAAGGCGCTCAACTGCGAGCAGGGCCCGACAGCCGAGCCGTGCGGCAAGTGCCAGGCGTGCGTGGAGATCACCGCGGGAACGTCGGTCGACGTGGCGGAGATCGACGGAGCGTCGAACAACGGCGTCGAGAACGTGCGGCGTTCAACGCGCTGCTCAAGACGCTCGAAGAGCCGCCCGGCCACGTGAAGTTCATCTTCGCTACCACCGAGGCGCACAAGCTGCCCGACACGATTCTCTCGCGCTGCCAGCGCCACAACTTCCGGCGCATCCCCGCGGCGCGCATGCTCGAGCGGCTCAAGCAGATCTGCGCGGCCGAGAAGGTGACCCTCTCGGACCGCTCGCTCTCGCTGGTGGTGCGGCAGTCGGAGGGCGGCATGCGCGACGCGCTGTCGCTGGTGGATCAGATCATCTCCGCCTGCGGCGACGCGCCGACCGACGAGGCGGTGGCCGAAGCGCTCGGCACCGTCGATCGCACGATGGTGCACGGGTTCGCCGAGGCGCTGGTGCGGCGCGACACCGGCGCGCTGCTGCGGCTGGTCGACGAGGCCTTCAACCGCGGGGTCGACCTGAAGCGGCTGGCGGAGGAGATCGCCTTTCAGCTCCGGCACGTGTTCGTCGCCAAGGCCACCGGCGCGGCGCCCAGCGAGCTGGCCGAGAGCGACCAGCAGGCGGTGCAGGCGCTGGCGCGCGAAGCGGACGTCGCGCAGCTCACCCGCATCTTCGACATCGTGCACGGCGCGATTTGGGAGCTGGGCCGCGCGGCGCAGCCTCGCCTCACGCTGGAGATGACGCTGCTCAAGGCGGTGCAGCTGGCGCCCGCGGCGTCGATTCCCGAGCTCATCGCCACCGTCGAAAAGCTCGCGGGCGGAGGGCCCGCGGTCTCGAAGAAGTCGGGGACAGTCCCCGCGGGGGACAGCCCCCAGCCGAGCGGAGCGCCTGGAGGTCGCTCCGCGCCCGGTCCCTTTCGCGCCTGAAGCGGCTGCGCCCAAGCCCCCCGTTGTCACCGGCGACGTGAAGCTCTACGCGCCGGAGGGACCCGCCGACGGCTGCGCGTCGGGCGCGTGCCTGCCGGACGAGGCGCCGAAGGCCGCTCCGCCGCCGTCTTCGGAGCCGGCGGACTTGCGCTGGAAGCGCGCGGTGGAGGCGGTTCGGGCCGCCTCGCCTCGCTATGGAAAGTCGCTCGGTTTCGGGCGGCTGATGGCCCTGACGGCGACGGAGGTGAAGCTCGGCTTCACGGCCGACGCGGCCTTCCACCGCGCCACCGTGACCGGGACGGCGCGCGCCAACATCGAGAAGCTCCTCTCCGAGAAGCTCGGCGGTCCCATCCGCATCGCCATCGAGATGAACGAGGCGGCGATCGCCGCGGCGCCCAAGAGCGTGGCGGAAGAGGAGGCCCTCGGCCGGACCGTGCGCGAGCGGAGCATCGAGGACAAGGTCCGCAGCCACCCGGCGGTGCAAGCGACGATGCGGCTTTTGGGGGGCGAGCTCGAGCACGTGCAGGTGCTGGAGAAGGAAGCCGGCGGCCCCGACGCGGAGCCTCCGGACGAGAGGTCCTGACAACCGCGCTCGGAAGGCGATAAACAGCCTCCACCTTCACTTCACGAGCACTTCCCGAGAACGAACCATGCCCGGCATCGACCTCAACTACTTCATCCGTCAGGCCAACAAGCTCACCGAGAAGATCGAGCAGCGAAAGAAGGAGCTCGCCGACGAGACCGTCGAGGGCAAGGCGGGCGACGGGCTGGTCACGGTCGTGGCCACCGGCACGCAGGAGATCAAGACCATCAAGATCGACAAGCGCGCGGTCGACGCCACGGACACGGCGATGCTCGAGGACCTGGTGACCGCCGCGGTGAACGCGGCGCTGGCGCAGAGCCGGGAGCACATGCAGAAGGAGCTCGCGAAGATTTCGGGCGGCGTGAAGATCCCGGGGCTCACCTAAAGCCAATGACGCCCGACCCGTTGAATCGATTGGTCGCGCAGCTGGCGAAGCTGCCCGGCATCGGCGAGAAGACCGCGCAGCGGTTGGCCTTCTTCATCCTCCGCGCGCCCCGCGAGTACGCGCGCGAGCTGTCGCAGGCGGTGACCGAAGTGGTCGAGAAGGTCCGGCTGTGCAGCCGCTGCTTCGCTCTGACCGACGGCGAGCTGTGCGCGCTGTGCCAGGACGCGCGACGCGACGACAAGGTGTTGTGCGTGATCGAAGGCATCGCCGACCAGATGGCGATCGAGAAGACGCGGGAGTTCAAGGGCCGCTACCACGTTCTCCACGGGGTGCTGTCGCCGCTCGAGGGCGTGGGTCCGGATCAGCTGCGCATCAAGGAGCTGCTCGGGCGGCTTCAGGAAGGGAAGGTCGAAGAGGTCATCGTGGCGACGAACCCCGATGTCGAGGGAGAGGCGACCGCGCTGTACCTCACGCGCCTGCTCAAGCCGATGGGCATCAAGGTGACGCGCATCGCGCAAGGCCTCCCGATGGGTGGGGATTTAGAGTACGCGGATCAAGCGACGCTGGCGCGCGCGCTCACGGCCCGCCGGGAGCTGTAGCCCACTCACCGCTTCACTTCGTACGAGAACGGCAGCGTGATGGTGACCTCGCGGTCGACGTGCCGCGGGAAGGTGATCCGCTTCACCTTGTCCTCGAAGCAGCTCCCCAGCCGCGTCCCCGCCACGTCTCCCGCCAGCTTCGCGTCGCTCACCTTCCCTGAAGACACGATGGTGAACGTCACGTTGAAGCGAATCGAGCTCTTGTTCTCCGCCAGGAGATCCTCTCGGAACTGATCCGAGCACGACATGATCCGCCCCAGGTTCCGGTTCACCGTGCTCTGGATGATGCCGGTCGTGAGCGTCACCGGCTTCGACGGCTGAGGGGACTGGGGCTTGGGAGGCTCCACCGCCGGCGTCGGTGGCGTGGGCTCGGGCGTGGGAGCAGCCGTCGGCGCCGCGCTCGGCGGGACCGGCGCCGGCGTCGGGCTCGGCACTGGCGTGGCGACCGGCGGCGCCGACGGCCGGAGCGCGAAGTACGCCGCCGCGGCGATGATCCCAAACCCCACCAGCACCGCGCCGAGCACCGGCACGAGCGGAAACGCGGCCTTCTTCTGCGGCAGCGCCGGCGGCGTGGTCGAAGCCACCGCCGCCACCGACGGGCCCGTCGGCGTGGCCGACTTCGAAGGCACCGGCGGCGGCTGCGCCACCGTCACCTCGGGCTCGGTCTTTGGCGCGTACGGGTTCGAGAACCCCGGCACGTCCACGCCGGTCGCCGCCATCGCCGCGAGCGTCGGGATCTTCGAGCGGCTCGCGACGCGCTCGTCGCCGAAGAACTGCCGCAGGAACGCCGACACTTCGCGCCCGCCGCTCGCGGACGTGGTCGACGCGACGAACTTCTCCAGATCGGCCGCGAGCTCGGCCGCCGTCTGGTAGCGGTCCTCGGGCTTGGTGGCCATCGCCTTGAGCACCACCGCCTCGAGCTCGGGCGGCAGATCGGGCCGCAGCTGGCGCGGCGGCACGAAGTCGCACTGCAGCACCGCGTTCAAAATCGCCAGGTCGTTGTCCCGTTGAAACGCCCGCACGCCCGTCATCGCCTCGTACAGCGACACCCCGAGCGCGAAGATGTCCGCGCGGCGATCCACCTGCGCGCCCCGCGCCTGCTCGGGCGCCATGTACATGTACTTGCCCTTCACCACCCCGGCCGTCGTCTGCGGCCCGATGCGCGACTCCGCCTTCGCGATGCCGAAGTCGAGCAGCTTCACCTGCCCTTGGTAGGTCACGTAGATGTTCGACGGCGAGATGTCGCGGTGCACGATGTTGAGCGGGTTGCCCTGCTCGTCGGAGAACTCGTGCGCGAAGTTCAGCCCGTGCGCCGCCTCGATGATGATCCGCAGCGCCACTCCCATCGGCACGAACTCGCGCCGCCGCGCCGCCGTCCGCAGCACCGTGGCGAAGTCCTCGCCCGCCAGGTACTCCATCGAGATGTAGTAGCAGCCGTCGGCCAGACCGAGATCGTTGATGGTGATGATGTTCTGGTGCGCCAGCCGCGCCGCCAACCGCGCCTCGTCCAAGAACATGCCGACGAAGTCCGGCACCGACGACAGGTGCGGCAACATTCGCTTGATGACGACGTTGCGCTCGAACCCTTCCGCGCCCACCTGCTTGGCGAGAAAGATCTCCGCCATGCCGCCTTCGGCCAGCTTCTTCACCAGGAAGTACTTGCCGTAGGC
>CAZEDU010000059.1:0-30368 GCA_964511185.1 uncultured Myxococcaceae bacterium
CCGCGTCGCGCAGGGCCTTGCTGTCGGCGGCCATCGCCTTCGCGTCGCCTTCGAGCTTGAGCGCGGTGAACGCCTCGCGCCACTGCTTGCGAAGCTCTTCCTTCTTCGCCTCGGGCATCGTCGGCCAAGCCTGACGGGCCGCCTTCCAAGCCCGCGGCAGATCCATCAGCGCGATCTTCTGCTCGTCGGAGAAGCCCTTGAAGTCCGATGCGAGCGCCCGAGCGAACGCGTCGCGGAACGCCTTGTCAGTCGACAGCTCGCCCATCTTGGCCTCGCGCACGGCGAAGGCGGTGGCTTCGGCCAGCGCGTCGGTCGATTGACGCACCAGGGGCGGGTTGCCTTTCGCGATCGGCTTGGTGCCCATCTCGCGCACCTGGTGAATGAGCTGGCCGACCGGGTCCTTCGCGTACCGGCGCTTGAGCGACTTCACCAGCTCGTCCTCGACGCTGGGGCGCAGCTCGCGGCGGTCATCTTCGCTGTGGTTGACCAGGTCTTTTTGGCTCGCCACCAGCTCCTGCACCAGCGGGCTCTCCTTGCCGGCCGGCTGCTCGAGCTGCGCGCGGAGCTCGGCCTCTTCGGCGGCGGTCAGCGCGATGTCGAACACCCACTCCACGTACTCGAGCACCGGCTCGGCGCTGGTCTGGGTGGGGTTCATCGCCTGGGCATTCGCGGCGAACCCTGCCGAGAGCACGAATGCAGCGGCAACATTCAGTGATTTCAGTGGTTTCACGAGAGTGAGCTCCTCTGCGGACGACCTTTGCTGGAATTGTCGCACAGACGGACGCGTCGGATCACCTTGGGCACACAGGGGACTGTCTCTGGAAGGGACTGTCCCCGGGGGTGACGAGGCTCGAGGTCGACTCGAAAGCCTTCTGCGGGATGACGCTTGGACAATCCGGGGACAGTCCCCGTTGGGGACAGTCCCCTTTTAGAGACCGAAGCTGACCTTCTTCGACTTCGGGTCGTACGCGCGCTCTTCGAGCAACCCGCAGCGCATCAGCCCGAGCAGGAACGCCAACGTCTCGCGCTCGGGCAAGTCGGTCAAAGCGAGCAGGTCCTCCACCGTCTTCGACCCATCGGCATAGGCCAAAAGCCTTGCCTGCAGGTCGAAGAAGCGGAAGTCCGCGAGGTCGTAGGGCGGATCCGCGGTGGGAAACAGCCGCGCCTGCCGCGGCAGCTTGGCGCGCAGGCTCACCAAGGTCTCGGTGCGCGCGGTGCCGTCGATGATCAGCTGACCGGGGAACAGCGAGAGCGGCTCCAAGTCGCTCCGGACCGGGACCCGATCGCTCAAGGAGTACGTCCCTTCGCTCCAGCCGAGCATCGACCAGAGGATGTCCATCACCTGCTCTTCGAGGAGCTTCCTCCGCTGCGGCGCGGTCAGCACGCCCAGCCGCACCATCGCCTCGCCCGTCCGCAGCTTCTCGGCCTTCGCCAACTCGGCCACCGCGGTGAGGTCGCCTTCGTTCAGCACGCCGCGCCGCAAGCAGAAGCGGCCGAACCGCTCACTGGCCACGTTCGACGCGGCGTAGATGGGCGCGCCGCGGTCGAGCAGCAGCACTTTGATGACCGCGCCCTGGCGCAACACCAGCTCGCCGCGGTGGCGCGCCTGGTACGCGGCGGTGAGCAGCCGCGGCACCGACTCGGGCTTCAAGGTGCCGGCGGGCGGCGGCTCGGGCGCCGCGCGCACGGTGGGAGCGGCCTCCTTCGCGTGCCACGAGCGCTCCCAGTCCGCCTCCTCCGCGCCTTCGTCGCGCACCGGCTGGGCGCGCTCGAGCGCATCGAGGGACGAGGCGGTGGGCATCGACACGGCGCCGGCGCCCACCTCGCGCTCCACCGCGGCGAAGAGCGCCGCCAAATCGAACGGCTTCTCGAAGAACGCCTTCACCTGGTAGCGCGCGCTCGCCTCCTGCGCGTAGCGCTCGCCGCGGTAGACGCCGCTGATCGCGATGGCGGGAATCGACGCCGTCAAGAGCCGATCGAGCACCTCGGTGCCGCGGACGTCGGGGAGCAGCAGGTCGACGATCGCGGCGTCGAAGCCTTCGCGCGAGAGCAGGTCGAGCGCGGCGCCGCCGGTCGAGGCGAGCCGAGCGGCGTGGCCCCGGCGTTCGGCATAAGCAGAGAGGATCTCCGCGAGCTCCCGGGAGTCCTCGACGATGAGAAGTCGCGCCATGAGGGGCCCGTTCAACATAGCATCGCGCCGTGCACGTTCAGGGCTTTCACCACCTGGCCATTCAGGTGACAGAGGTCGAGAAGGTCGCGCGCTTCTACCGCGAGGTCCTCGGGGTGGAAGAGGTGGCGCGGCACCTGCGCGAGGACGGCACGCTGCGCAGCATCTGGGTGACGGTCGGCGGCGGCATGTTCTTGGCCATCGAGCAGGGCGATGGGCTGCTGGCCCAGGAGCCGTTCCGCCACCCACGCCCGGGCTTGTTCCTCATCGCGCTGCGCATCGCGTCCCAAGAGCGGGAGGCGGCGCTCGCGCGGCTCGCCTCTCTGAAGGTGGAAGTCGTTCACCAAACGCGCTGGACCGTGTACTTCCGCGATCCGGAAGGAAACCGAGTGGCATTGAGTCACCACCCTCACGAGCGGGTCTCTTAGACACCATGCGATTGGGCGAGCTGCTCCTCCACGCGAAGTTGATCACGCGCGATGCGCTCGACGACGCGCTCGAGTCACAGGTCGTGCACGGCGGCCGGCTCGGCACCAACCTGGTCGAGCTCGGGCACGTTCAAGAGGCCGACCTGGCCCGCACGCTCGGGCAGCAGCACCAGGTGGCCTACGCGTCGGGCCACATGGTGCCCGACCAGGTCGCGCTCAAGCTGGTCGCTTCGAACTTCGCCGACGACAAAGATCTGCTGCCGATGCGGGTCGACGCGACGCGGCTCACCGTGGCGATGGTGAACCCGCGCGACATCGAGGCGCGCGACCAGCTCGGGTTCAAGACGGGCAAGCGCGTGGTGCCGGTCGTGGTGCCCGAGTTTCGGATGAACCAGCTGCTCCGGCGCTACTGCAAGGCGTTCCGGCCGATGCGCGCCGTCGACATGGACTCGATGCGGCCGCAGGCGAAGAAGGTCGAGGAGAAGAAGGGCGCCTCGGCCTCGGCCGATCTGATGAGCGAAGAGGAGTTCCAGTCGCTCTACGCGCAGGCGCTCCAGGGCGGGGCGGGCGAAGCGGCGGAGGAGCCGGCCGGCTTGGAAGAGGTCATCGTGGGCGAGGTGCTGGAGGAGGCGGCCCCTGCGCAGCCTTCACCTCCGCCAGCCGTCTCCGCGCCGGCACCTGCGCCCGTGTCCACGCCTGCGCCCCGCGCCGCGGCGCCCGCCGCTCCGGAGCCGCCGCTCGCGTTCGCCGAAGCGCAGAAGGCGCTGCAGCAGAGCCAGAGCCGCGACGACGTCGGCCGGACGATCCTTCGCTTCGCGGCAGGGAAGTGGAAGCGCGCGTTGCTCTTCTCGGTCCAGCGGGATCTGATCACCGGCTGGCTGGGGGCGGGAGCGGGGCTGCAGAACCAGATCGTCGGCCGCATCGGCGTGCCGCTGCGCGCGCAGAGCACGTTCCGGCTCGTGCGCGACACCCGGTCGCACCACATCGGGCCGATGAAGCGCGACCCGAGCACCGCGCTGTTCTACCAGACGCTGGGCGGCGCCTTTCCCACCACGGCGGTGTTGTTGCCGCTGCTCGTGCGCGGCAAGGTCGTGCACATGCTGTACGTCGACAACGGGCCCGGGCAGCTCACGCCGCCAGACGTCGGGGAGCTGTTGATCTTGTCGCAGAGCGTGGCGCGCTCGTATGAGGCGATGTTCCAGCGCCGCGCGCAGGGCGGCTGACCGCTACTCGGTCTCCACGTTCCAGTACGCGCGCTCCCCGGCCGCCAGATTGAACCGCTGCTGCCATTTGGCCTTGCCCACCGTCACGACCAGGTGGTGGCGCCCTTCGTACAGCTCGACGTCCTTGCTGAGCGGCGCCTTGCCGATCCGCGTGCCGTTGATCGTGATGATCGCGCCGTCGGGCGCCGACACCGACACGAAGCCCTTCGAGAGGTAGATCGCGTGCTCGGTCTTCTTGGTCGCGCTCACCGTGACGACGCGGGTCGTCGAGATGCCGAGCGACTTGTCCACGAGCCCAATGGTGTGCCGGCCGGCGCTCAGCGGCCCGGAGAAGGGCGCTCTGCCGACCGGCTGTCCGTCGATGGTGAGCTCCACCGGCGGCTCCACCTTCAGCTCCAGGAACGGCTGGAACACCGGCTTGGGCGGCAGCGCGGTGAGCAGGTCGGGCTCCTCCGGCTCGGCGGGCTCGGGCGCCGCGGTCTTGCCCGCCGCGAGCACCACGCCGGCGTCAACGGGGGCAGAAGCAACCGGCGCGGGGGCCGAGCTGGGGCGGTACAGCCCCCAGATCACCAGCGCCACCAGGGCGGCCGCGATGAGCGCGGCGGGCAACCACTTCGGCCGCCTGGGGGGACGATACGGCGCGCTCGGCTCTTCTTCGTCGTACGTCGGGCGCTCGATCGTCCGCGCCACGGGCGCGGCGGGAGGAGGGAGCGGAATCGGCCGAGGCGCTTCCACCTTCGCTGGCGCGGGCGGCGCCGTTTGGGCGGGCGGCGGCGGCGCCGTCGCCTTGGCCTCGGCGATGCCCGCGTCGATCTCGCGCTGCCGGGCGGCGCGCTTCTCGGACGCCTCGGGCCACGCGTTGGCCAGGTACGCGGCCACCTCTTCGTGCGCGGGCAGCGGGCCTGCCGCTTCCTCCAGCGCCTCCTTGAACGCGAGCGCCGTCGGGAACCGCTCCCCCGCGCGCTTGGCGGTCGCCACGCGAATCACCTTGCGGAGCGGGTCGGTGACCCCCGGCGCGTCGATGGGCGGCAGCGCCTTCGAAAGCACCGCCAGATCGAAATCCGAGTCGTCGACGAAGGGCACCTTGCCGGTGAGGCACTCGTACAGGGTGATGCCGAGCAAGTAGACGTCGGTCTGCTCCGCGACCGCCTCGCGCCCGCCGATGATCTGCTCGGGCGACACGTGGGTGCGGCGGCCGAGGACCCGCTGGCCGCCGGTCTCCTTCGGCGCGACCGACAGCCCGCCGTAGCCGGTCACCTTGCAGTGCCCCGAGAAGCACAAGAGCATCGTCTCGGGACGAAGGTCGCCGTGCACCATCGGGCTGCCGTCGTCGTTGCCGGCCAGGTGCGCGTAGTGCACGCCCATCGCCGCGTCGGCGACCACGCGCGCGGCGATCGGCACCGGCAGGTGCTTCACCGCGTTCAGCACGTAGCGAAGCGGCTCACCGTCGCCATACTCGACCGCCCGCGCGATGCCCTCGTCGAGCGTCGCGATGCCGTGCACGCGCAGGATGTTCGGGTGCTCGAGCGAGGTGGCGTGCTCGGTCTCCTTGCGCGCGCGGGAGAAGAGCTCGGGGTCGGCGACGATGCGATCGTCGACCCACACGAGGACCACGGGCTGCGGCTCGGGGCCTTGCAGATCGAGCCCCAAAAAGGCCCGCGACCCCTCGCCGGACATGAGGGGCCCGAGCGCCTGATAACGGGGCCTGGCCATGTGGTGAACTGTAGAAGGCTTGCGCGCCCTGTCAAAACGGCAGGGTGATGTAGTACCCGAGACGACCTCGCTGGACGAGCAGCAGCACGCTCTTCGAGCTGCGCGCGGCGATCAGCGTCTGACGGAAGCTCTCCATCGTTTCGGTCGGTTGGTTGTTGATCCGCAGCACCGCGTCGCCGGGCGCCAACCCGACCTCCGCGGCAGGCGAGCCGGGCCGCACCGCGGCGATCACCAAGCCTCCCTGAACGGCGCGGAGCTTGAGGCCCAGCCGGTCCCACGCCAGCCCCTCGGCCATCTTGAGCGGGAACTCGGTCGGCTGGAGGCTGAGCTCCAGCCGCCTGCCGGCGCGGAACACCCCGAGCACCAGCGTGGCGTTGGCGGGGTAGCTGCGCATGCGGACCTCGAAGTCCTCGGCGTCTTCCACCTGCGAGCCGCCGACGTGGGAGATCAGATCGCCCTGCTGCACACCCGCCCTCTGCGCCGGGCTGCCGGGATCGACGCTCGACACCACGGCGCCGAAGGTGCGGTCCCACCCCAGCCGGCGCGCGAGCTGCGGCGTGAGCGGCACCACGTGAATGCCGATCCACACCGGCCGGATCTTCCCGAAGCTCGTCAGCTCGCCGACGATGCGCCGGACCTTGTCCGCCGGAATCGCGAAGCCGATGCCCTGCGCGCTCGCGAAGATCGCGGTGTTGATGCCGATGACCTCTCCGTCGATGTTGAGCAGCGGCCCGCCGGAGTTGCCCGGGTTGATCGACGCGTCGGTCTGAATGAAGTCGTTGAACACGCGGCCATCGGACTTGAAGGTGCGGCCGACCGCGGACACGACGCCGACGGTCACCGTCTTCTGGAGCCCGAAGGGACTGCCGATCGCGATCACCTTCTCGCCGATCATCAGATCATTCGAGGCGCCGAGCTTCGCGTGGGGGAGCGCCGCCCGGGAAGAGACCTTCAGCACCGCCAGGTCGTTGTCCGCGTCGCTGCCGAGGACCTCCGCGTCGAGGCGTCGACCGTCGGCGAGCACCACGTGGATCTTCGACGCGCCGCGGATCACGTGCTCGTTGGTCAGGATCACGCCGCTGGGGTCGACGATCACGCCGCTGCCCAGCCCTTCGATCTCTTCGCGTCCGCCGCGCGGCGCGCCGAAGAACTCGTCGAAGAGGGGGAGCGACGAGCGGAAGCGCCGTTCGACCACCTGCACCGTGCCCACGTACACGACCGCGGGCGACACCCGCTCCACCACCTCGACCACCGCGTCTTTCCGAGAGGCGACGTCGGCATAGCCAGGAATTGAACAAAGGACGACGAGGACGAGCGCGAACGGTTGTCTAGTCATCAGAGGGAGCCGGGGGTGCCGCGACGGGAGGTCCCAACTTTTGCCATAGCTTGGGACAGGAGGGCAGCCCGCATGAGCTTGGTTCTGGTCGCGGACGATGAACCGGCGGTCCTCGAGGTCTTGAGTCAGGTGGTCGAAGAGCTCGGGCACCAAGTGCTTCGCGCGCACGACGGGCAAGAGGCGCTTCACCTGGCGCGCGCGCGAAGGCCGAACCTGGTGATCACCGACCACGTGATGCCGCAGCTGTCCGGGCTCGAGCTGTGCCGGCAGTTGAAGTGCGACGAAGCGCTCAAGGCCGTGCCGGTGATCGTCCTCTCGGCCGCGTTGCCCGAAGGCGCTCCCGAGGCGCGCGCGTTTCTCCACAAGCCGTTCGAGCTGTCGGATCTGGAGCGGCTGGTCGTCAGCGCGCTCGAGGAGGATCACGGCAAGCCTGCCCGGCAGGCGGTCTTCGATGACGGGCAGATGCCCGCGGCGCAGCGGCTCCCCGCACTCGCGGCGCACGCGATGGCCGAGCCGCTCTCCGCCGCGCGCTCTCTCACGCGCGCCCTCGAGGCGGAGCTCAGCGGCGGTCGCCGCCGCACGCCTCACCCCTTGCTCCGGGAGCTCCACAAGGCGATCGCCCAGCTCGAGGATCTGCACTCGGCGCTGGTCGAGCTCGGCTCGCCGCCGCCCAGCACCGTCTCGTCTCGACACGACCTGGCGGCGCTCGTCTTCGAGCGCGTCGCCGACTGGCAGCGCCGGGCGGGACCTAATGCAGTGACCGTCGAAGGCGCGCAGACGCCGGTGTGGGCCTGGTGCGATCCGGCGCTGGTCCACGAGCTATTGGAGACGTTGATCGCCCCCGCGCTGAATGGGCTGATCCCCGGCGAGCAGGTTCAGGTGAAGGTCGGGGTCGAAGACAAGAGCGCGGTGGTGCGCCTCGACTGCCCCGCGGGCCTCGCGCTGCATGGCGTCGAAGTGGCGCTGGCATCCCACCGGCTCACACGCGACGGCGGCGAAGTTCTTTCGCTCGGGCGAGAAGCAGGCAGGGTACGCTTCGCGGTGCGATTGCCGCGAACGCTATGAACCTCCTCTCTTCTCTTGGCTTGGGTGCAGTTCTCGCTTCATCGGTGGCGTGGGCCGCGGACGACGGGGAGGCGCGCAAGGTCGCCGAGACCTACCTGAACGCGCTCACCGGCGCCGGCGACGAGTCGGGCAAGGAGCTCTTGCTCGGCGGCGCCAAGATGGACGCGCAGCTCTTCACGCTCGAGAACTGGAAAGTGGTCGGCGCCGACCCGGTGCGCCGCGAGGCGGCCGAGCTGGGACCGGCGATCGCGGAGATGGACGCGCTCGACCGCGCCGGGCAGGCCGCCACCGCGAAGATGGCGGGTGGGGACGGCAGCTCGGGGGACATCGAGGTCACCGAGCTGACCCAAGAGCAGGCCGCCCAGCTGCTCCGGCCGACGAAGAAGAAGGCCGAGCGCTTCGTGAAGAACCACCCGGTGCTCGCGTTCGCCACCCGCGTCGGCAAGGACGTCTATTGGCATCCGAAGAACCCGATGCGCGCGGTGCTGAAGAGCGCCGGCCAGGCGGGCCGCTACGAGCTCATCGTGCACCTGTTCCACATCGAGAGCCGCGAGGGCCCGCGCAAGGCCGCGCGTCGATGGCCGCTGCGCATCCTGCGCTTCAAGACGGAGACCATCGACACGGGCTGGAAGGTGCTGCCCGCGTCCGACTGGAGCACGGACTAAAGCAGCGCCCAGCCGATCATCTTGTAGAGCAGCCGCGCCCCGACGTTGCCGTCCCACTCGCCGCCGTCGGGGTCGGGCGCGACCTCGTTGAGATCGAGCCCGACGATCTGGCGGCCCGAGCGCACCACGCCGGCGACCAGCGCGTTGGCCTGCGCGAACGAGAGGCCTCCCGGCACCGGGGTGCCCGTGTGAGGGCAGAGCGTGGGATCGAGCCCGTCGATGTCGAAGGAGAGGTAGACCTGCCGCGGCAGCGCTTGGACGATCTCGTCGACCTGGCGCGCCCAGGGGACCCCGTCGAAGGTCTTCCGCTGCAGGTCGGCGTCGAAGAACGTGACGATGCGCCCCTTCGACGAGGTGATCATCTCGTGCTCCGCCTCACCCAGATCGCGAATCGCGACCTGCACGATCTTGCCGACCTGCGGAATGCGCGTGGCCACGTTGTGCATGATCGACGCGTGTGACCAGGTGAAGCCCTCGTACGCGTCGCGCAGATCGGCGTGCGCGTCGAGGTGCAGCACGCCCAGGCCCGGGTACTTCTCGGCGTGCGCCCGAATGCTGCCGAACGGCGTGGAGTGGTCGCCGCCGATCAGCCCCACCAGCTTGCCGCGCGAGAGCCACGCGCGCGCGGTCTGGTACACCCAGTCGTTCATCCGCTCGCAGAGCCGGTTGACCTCGTCGAGCGCCTTCTGCGTCTTCGGCGTCACGCCGCCGTCGGCGATGATCGGCGCCGCGAGCGCCTTGGCCTGGTCGTTCCACGCGCGAACGTCCGACGGCTCGTCGAGCATCGCGATGCCGGACGCGTAGGGACGGCCGGTCTCGACGTCGAACAGATCCACCTGCTTCGACGCGGACAGAACCGCCGCCGGCCCTTCCGAGGTCCCGCCGCCGTAGCTGGTCGTCGCCTCGAACGGCACCGGCAGGAGCACGACCTTCGCCTCCTCGGGCGTGTGCGGCAGACCGAAGATGCCGGAGTCGGGGCCCGCCGCCGCGTTGGGATCGAATGCCATCGTGCCTCACTCCATCTCGACGACCAGCTTGCCGAAGACGTCGCCGCGCGCGAGCCGGTCGAGCGCGCGGGGCAGTTGAAGGAAGGGAAAGACCTCGTCGATCACCGGTCGAAGCCGCCCGGCCTCGAAGTGGGGCAGGGCCTGCTCTTGAAACAGCCGCGCGAGCGCCGCCTTTTCCTCACGCGGCCGGCTGCGCAGCACGGTGCCGATGATCGTCTGGCGGCGCGAGAGGAGGGCGCTCAGGTCGATCGTCGCCGAGGCGCCGGCGAGCAGACCCACCAACAGCAATCGCCCGCGCGGGGCCAGCGCGCGGAGCGTCTCGGGGAGGTAGTCACCGCCGGTCAGCTCGAGCGCGAGCGCGGCGCCTTCTCCGTTCGTGCGCGCGAGCACTTCGTCGGCGAACTTCGGCGGATTGCCCGCCACCACGATGCCGTCGGCCAAGCCCAGCTCACGCCGGCAGCGCTCGAGCCTCTCGGCCGTTCGGCTGGTGCCGATGACCCTGCCGCCCCACGCGTTCACGAGCTGCACCGCCGCCGTCCCGACGCCGCTCGCCACCGCGTGCACCAGCACGGCGTCGCCTCGCCGCAGCCCGCCCTGCAGCACGAGCGCGTCGAACGTGGTCAGGAAGGCCTCGGGGATCGCCGCCGCGTGCGCGAAGGACCAGCGGGCGTCGATGGGCAACAGCTCGTCGGATCCCGTCACCACCTCGTCCGCGAAGGCGCCGCCGCCCAAGATGCCCATCACCCGCGCGCCGACCGCGACATGCCCCGCCGCGGGGCCCACCTCGACGATCTCCCCGGCGTACTCCAGCCCGGGGATGTCGGCGGGCGCGCCCTTGGGCGCCGGGTAGCGGCCGTAGCACTGCAGCAGGTCGGCCCGGTTGAGCGCCGCCGCGCGCACGCGCACCCGCACCTGGTCGGGCTCGAGTGCGGGCGAGGGCACGTCTTGTCGCTGGAGGACCTCTGGGCCGCCGCGGCCCTGAATGCGCCACGCTCTCATCGAAGGTGCGCGTCTTGTCCGAGTACAACCGATTTGGCAAGACGGGAGCATGCAGAAGACACCGCACTGCCCGATCTGCCAGAAGCCGATTTTGCCGCGCGCTCAGAACCCGCAGTTCCCGTTCTGCAGCACGCGATGCCGCGCGGTCGACCTGGGCAAGTGGCTGGGCGAGGAGTACCGCGTCGGCAGCGACTCCGCCGACGAGGTGGAGGACGAAGCGCCGCCGCTCCCGGGCCAAGACGCCGAGAACGAACATTGAGCGGCTACGTCGACCTCCACTGCCACCTGCTCTGGGGGCTGGACGACGGCGCGAAGTCGCTCGATGAGTCTCTCGAGATGGCGCGCGCGTTGGTCGGCTGGGGGTTCTCCACCGTGGCCGCGTCGCCGCACAACCGCCCGGAGTACGCGCCGAGAGACGTGGCCCTCGACCGTTTGGCCGAGGTGCAAGAGGCCCTCGACCAAGCCGGCATTCCGCTCAGGCTCGCCGCCAACGCCGAGAACTACCTCCTCGACGAGACGCTGCCGACGCAGCTCGCCTCCGGCTCCCTGCGGAAGGTGGCGCAAGGGCCGTACTTCCTCGTCGAGGCGCCTTACACCTCGCCGGTGACGGGGCTCGCCCAGCACGTGTTTCGCTTCCGGGTGAAAGGGCTCACGCCGATCATCGCGCACCCCGAGCGCTGCGCGGAGTTCGACAACCCCGGCCGCGCCGCCGAGGCGGTTCAAGCCGGCGCGCTCCTGCAGCTCGACCTCGGCGCGCTCGTCGGTCGCTATGGCCGCCGCGCGGAGAAGCTCGCCCGCAAGTTCCTCGACGATGGGCTCTACGCGGTCGCCGCCACCGACCTCCACGCGCCGGTCGGCACCCGCGACTGGGTGGCCCGTTCGCTCCGCGCGCTCGAGTCGGCCTGCGGGGCCGCCCAGCGGACGACCTTGCTCGCGGAGAACCCCCGCCGCGTCCTGGAAGGCAAGCCGCTGGAATCCTGAGCCGGATCTCCGCTATACCCCGCGCGCTTTGAAACGCGCCGTCCAACTCGCGCTCAGCCTCGCCATCACCACCGCCTGCTTCTGGTGGACCTTCAAGGACACCCGGTGGGCCGAGATGTGGGCGAGCCTTCGCTCGGCCAACTACTACTGGCTGCTCCCGTACGCGCTCATCCTGACGGCGATTCACATCTGCCGGACCTTGCGCTGGGGGAGCCTGCTCTCGGGCTTGGGCAAGGTGCCTTTCAAGAAGCTGAACGAAGCCGCCGGCATCGGCTTCATGATGCTGATCATCCTGCCGTTTCGGTTGGGCGAGTTCGCGCGGCCGTTTCTGCTCGCGCAGCGCAGCACCATCCGCCGCAGCCCGGCGATGACCACCGTGGTGCTCGAGCGCATCGTCGACGGCATCGTCATCGCGGTGATGCTCCGCGTGCTGCTCTTCTTCGTGCCGGCGAACGGCGCGGACATCCGCCACATCCGCTGGGGCGCGAACCTGATGTTCGTCATCTTCTTCGGCGGGCTGATGTTCCTGCTCTTCGCGCTCTGGCAGCAGGACCGCGCGGTTCGCCTGGTGCGCGCGGTCGCCGGGAAGCTCTCACAGCGCGCCGCGGATCAGGCCGCGCACATCGTCGACGGCTTCGTCGGCGCGATGCGGCAGCTGCCCGCCCGCCGCCAGATGGCGATGTTCGTCCTCTACACGGCGATCTACTGGTTCCTGAACGGCTGGGGCATGTCGGTGCTGGCCCGCGCGTTCGACTGCCAGATGGCGGGCACGACGCTGTGCGAGCCGCTTCAGCTGTCGCTCTTTCAGGGCTTCGTCGTGCTCGCGGTCCTGGTGGTGGGGCTGATGATCCCCGCCGCCCCCGGCAGCGCGGGCACCTTCCAGGCCTTCATCGTGTTGGGGCTGTCGGTGTTCCTGCCGAAGGCGGTGGTGAACGCGAGCGGCGTCGCGTACGCGAACGTGCTCTGGGTCGTTCAGATGGGCCAGCAGGTGCTCTTCGGGCTCGTCTTGCTCCTGCTCAGCCGTCAGTCCCTGCGCGACATCGCGGGCGAGCTGAGCGACGTGGCGGAGGCCGAGTCCGAAGCCCTCGCGGCGCCTCAACCGAAGGGGTAGACGCGCGCCGCGGGGTCCTCGGTTAGAAGAAGAGGATGGCCAGGCTCCGCGATCGGCTGCCCGACAACGCGCCGGGCGACTTCTACGTCGACTCCTCCTGCATCGACTGCGACCGCTGCCGGCAGCTCGCGCCGGACACTTTCAAGGAGCACGGCGGGCAGTCGATCGTCGGCGCGCAGCCGGAGGACGAAGCCGCCACGCACCGGGCCCTGATGGCGCTCGTCGCTTGCCCCACGGCGTCGATCGGCACGCAGTCGCGTCACCCGGCAACGAGGGCCGCGCAGGCGTTTCCCGAACGGATCATTGATGAGGTCTACGACTGCGGTTACGCGGCGGAGTCCTCGTTCGGCGCGACCAGCTACTTCGTTCAGCGGCCCGGCGGGAACCTGCTCATCGATTCGCCTCGCGCCGCGCGGCCGCTCCTCGAGCGGCTGAAGGCCCTGGGCGGCGCGCGCTACCTCTTCCTCACCCATCGAGACGACGTCGCCGACCACCGGCAGCTCGCGCGCGCGCTCGGTTGCGAGCGCATTCTGCACCGAGAGGACTTGAGCCACGCGACCGCCGACGTCGAGCACGTGCTCGAAGGCGACGCGCCCATTCGCTTCGCCGACGACCTGCTCCTCATCCCCGTGCCCGGCCACACGCGCGGCAGCGTCGCGCTCTTGTATCGAGAGCGGTTCTTGTTCTCGGGAGATCACCTGTGGGCTTCCGACGACGGGCGTGGCCTGAGCGCCTCGCGTTCGGTCGCGTGGCACTCGTGGTCGCGGCAGCTCGCGTCGATCGAGCGGCTGGCGCGGTTCGACTTCGAGTGGGTCCTCCCCGGCCACGGGCGGCGGCTTCACGCGGACGGGCCGGCGGAGATGAAAGCGCTGCTACGACAGGCGGTGGACAGGCTCAGCGCGCGAGGTGCGAGCCCGCCGTGACCGCGGCTCAGTGCTGCTCGAGCCAGGACAACAGGACCTGCTTCAGCGGCGATGACTCTTCCTCCGGCCGCGCCGCGGCGAACGCGCCCTCGGTGCGCACGTGGAAGTGAATGCGCGAGACCGGGGTCGGGGTGATGCGCGGCAAAGGCCGGGCGCCTGGGAGCGCGGCGTGCGGCTGCAGGTCGAGGTCGAGCACTTACTCGTTCTCCTTGTCGAGCTTGCCGTACTTGCCGAGCAGGTCGTCGACCGCTTCGCGCAGGTACTCGCTCTGCGCCACGCGCGTGCGGCGCGAGAGCTCGCGCAGCTTGGCGACCTTCTCTTCCTCCACCAACACGTGGGTCGAGACGACTTCGGCCGACTTCGATGAATCGTTTTTTTCGACCGGGGTGGTGTCCGTGCTCATCGGCCCCGCGCTCGCGTCGTGCATGAATGGCGCTCCCTTTGTTTCTTCGAGTGTCGCTACAGGCAGCAACAAACCTGTGCGCATTAGAAACGGTGGGGAACGGCTGTCAAAAAACGTGGCTGCGCAGCTCTTGAAGCAGCTGGGCGATTCGCTCCGCGCTCGACGTGATGCGGCGCACGGTCCGCTCGTGTTGCCGCATGCACTCGGGGTCTTGCGCGAGCACGGCGGCCGACAGGGTGATGGCGTTCAGCGGGTTGCGCAGGTCGTGTACCAACCCGCGCGTGTCGTGAGGCGTCTCCTGGAACAGCAAGACGATCCGCTCGTCCGGCAGCAGCTGCGCCGAGAGCAGGAAGGGGAGCGTGGCCCCGTTGGGGCGGGTCAGCCGCATCGGCTCTTCCTCCGCGAGCTTCCCGGGCTCGGCGGTCGCGGCCAGGCGCGCCTCGAAGGTGTCGTCGTTCGCGGCCCGCAGCAGGGCGGGCCACCCTTCATGCTCGAGCAGCTGCGCCTCGGAGCGGCCCGCGAACTGGCACAAGGTCGGATTCACCCAGAGAAGCCTTCGGCGATCGCCCACGGCCACGCCGATGCCCAGCGCGTCGAGCGCCTCGAGGACCGCGCCATCCAGAGTCGATGCTGTCACGGCCCCCAAATGACCCCCTTTCACCTCTTCCGTAAGTGGCCCGCGGGGTGGCGCGTCCGTTGAGCCCTCAACGTGTCATGGCAGGGCTACTGCCGTTCGTTTCTTGATTCCTTGAAGGGGCCCGGGGCCGTTTCGGCGAGCTGCGCGGCGAGCTGGAGGAAGTCCGCCTCGGTCACGATCCCGACCAGCCGTCCCTTCTCGACCACCGGGAGGCAGCCGAACTTGTTCTCGAACATCCACTTGGCCGCTTCGAACACCGGCATGTCGGGCTTCGCCGTGACCGGATGCTCGTTCATCACCTCGTGCGCGGGGACGGTCTTCGCCGCCGCCCGGCCTTGGTCGGCCCAGATGCGCAAGAGATCGCGATGTGTGATGAGGCCCGCCAGATGGCCCTCCGCGTCCACCACCGGCAGGTGACGGAAGCGGCCCAGGGACAGAATCGCCTCGGCGAGCCCCAGATCCTGGTCCTCGTTCAGCGTGACGAGATTGCGGCTCATGATATCGGCGACTCGGTACATGGCGTTCCTCCGCGCAGCGTGAGAGCGGTGACTCTTGCGAAGTCTGTGCCTCCATCGAGCGAGCGGCTCGGCTAGGTGGTCGGTGCGCAAGTTGCGCTTCAGGCGAAAGCCCGCGAAAAGGGTGCGCCCGTGACCGCCTGGACCCTGTCTCTGCTGAGCGTCGCGCTGGTGAGCTTGGTGGCGCTGGTCGGTCTGGCCACGTTGTCCATGAATCCAGTGCGGCTCCGGAAGCTCGCCACGCTGATGATCAGCTTCGCCGTCGGAGCGCTGCTCGGCGACGCGTTCATTCACCTCATCCCCGAGACCTTCGCCGACCGGCCCAGCGGTGACCTGGAAGGCTCGTTGCTCATCCTCGGCGGCATCGTCCTCTTCTTCATCCTCGAGAAGCTGTTGCGGCGCGGGCACTCGGTGGTCCATCACCACCATCAGCATCACCCGACAGAGGTGCGTCGGCCCGAGCTCGCCGCCATCAACCTGATCGGCGACGGCGTTCACAACTTCATCGACGGCGCGCTCATCGCCGGCAGCTATTTGATCAGCCCCACGCTGGGTGTCTCCACCACCATCGCGGTGCTTTTCCACGAGGTGCCGCAAGAGCTCGGCGACTTCGGAGTGCTGATTCACAGCGGCGTGCCCGTGCGGCGGGCGGTGCTCCTCAATTTGGCTTCCGCCAGCTGCGCCATCTTGGGGGCGCTGGTGACGTTGAGCTTCGGCTCGGCGTTTGGCGGCTGGGTGGAGTCGACGTTGATCCCCGTGACCGCCGGCGGCTTCGTCTACATCGCCGCGGCCGACCTCATCCCCGAGCTGCAGCACGAACGCAGCTGGAAGGGGTTCGTGTGGCAAAGCGCGTTGATGACCCTCGGCATCGGCGTGATGGCCGCGTTGCGGTTCTTCGACTGAGTTGCGGACAAGAAAAGGGCCGCATTCCTCCGTGGAACCGGCCCCTTGGAGCGAGCTGTCTGTGGCTAGGGTCGGACTCGAACCGACTACCTGCGGATTATGAGACCGCCGCTCTAACCAGCTGAGCTACCTAGCCGAAGCGCGCTGCGAGTATCGCAAAACGCTGATCGGCGCAACGCTGTCCGTGGTCCGTTTGCGATCGCTCAGCGCCTCTCGGCTGCCAGGCCGCTGGCACGCCCCAGGGGCCCATCGCGGCAAATCCCCGTGGTTCCTAGGCCTCGGTGCCGGCATGGAGCCTGCAAAAACAGCCCGAACTTTCCAGGGGATACCAACGTGACCGTCATGCCAGGCATCGTTCCCTTTTTCCATGCGGGCAAGCAGGTGGCGGTCGCGGACGAACCTTCGAAACCCCAACCGCTGATGAGACCCGACTCCCTCTCCGAGCTTCGCATCGCAGATGTCTTGACGTTCCTCGAGCTTCGCCGCCTCGGCTCGATGACCCTGGTGGCCCGAGAGCTCAACGTCACGCCCTCCCAGGTCAGCAAGGCGATCGCGCGGCTCGAGTCGGTGCTGCAGGTCTCCCTCATCACCCGCGGGCCGAAGGGCATCATCCTCACCGAAGCGGCGCAGCGCATGGTCCCTCAGCTGCAGGGGGTGGTCGACTCGCTGCAAATGATGCGACAGCGCGAGCAGTCGACCTCGCCGGAGGTGACGCTCGCGTCTCCCGCGTTCCTGGGCGCCTTGCTCTTCCCCGCGATCGCCGAGGCGGTGCCGGAGTTGAAAGTGCGCGGGCTCGAGCTCGCGCCGGTGCTGGTGCGCGCCCACGCCGCGGATCACCTGTTCGACATGGCGCTCGTCGAGGACGCGAGCCGGCTCCCGCCGAACTGGTCCGCGGTGCAGCTGGGCAGGTTGCGCCGCGCGCTCTTCGGTCCACCGGCGCTCGCCGCGCAGCTCGGCGTGGGGCCGATCTCCGCCGACAAGGTCCGCACTTTGAAATTCGTGACGCCGACCTACGTGGTGGACGGCCGCCTGATGCCGGGAGACGACGAGTGCCCGCTGCGGCTGGCCGATCGCCGCATCGGCCACGAGACCCAGACGCTCGCCGCGGCCCTCGCGCTCGCCGCGCGCTCCCAGCAGGTGGTGTTCGCGCCGGTCATCGCGGCGTTCAGCTACCTGCGGAGCAACGCGCTGGTCGAGATTCGGGTGAAGGGCTGGCACGTCGAGAGCACGCTCTTCCTGGCCTGTGACGCCGACCGCGTGCGCGCGCGCATTCAGGCCGCTGTGGCCGGCGCGCTCAAGGCGGCGATGCTCGAGTACGGAGCGGGGTAAGCGGCGCCATCGCGCGCTCAAGGCAGGTAACGCCGGAAGAAGCCGCCGACGAGCGCTGCGTACTCGGGCCCGCCCAGCGTGGTCGCGACGTTTCCGTGCTCGGCGCCTTCGACCAGCACGAGCTCTTTGGGCTCGTGCGCCTTGCCGAACATGCGCTTGGAGAACTCCGGCCGAACGAAGTCGTCCGCGGTGCCGTGAATGAAGAGCACCGGCGCCTCCACGCGCGCCACCCGCCGCTCCGTGTCCCAACCGTCGGCCGCGAAGAAGCTCGACGGCAGATCCATCTGCGAAGAGTCCCGCCCGAACTGCTCGATCGACGCGAAGCCGGACTCGAGCACCCACGCCACGGGGGGATCGACCTCGGCGCGCTGCGCCGCCGTCGCGGTGCCGAACGACTTGCCGAAGTAGACGAGCCGCGTGGTGCCCGCGCGGTCCACCAGCCACTGACGCGCGGCGCGCGTATCCTCCTCGATTCCGCGCTCCGTCGGCGTCACGTCCGTCGAGGTCCCCCAGCCGCGGTAGTCGAACGTCAGCACGTCGAAGCCCATGTTCGACAGCCGCTTGGCCTCGCCGAAGTGGCTGTCGAGGTTCCCGCCTCGGCCGTGGAAGTGGAGCACGTGCCCCGCGGGCGGCTGCGCGCTCGCCTTGACGTACGCGGCCCCGAGCGTCACCTCTTCACTCACGGTCAGGAGCAGAGGCTCGATGCGATCGGCCGTGACCGTCTCTTCGGGCGTCTTGCCCGCAGGTTCGAGCAGGTACGCCTCGGCGCGCTTGGGCTCGTACAAGAACGCGTCGAGCTCGAAGCACCCAGAGAGCACCAGCGCCGCGCAGAGCATCGAAAGGCCCTTCATTTCGCCGCCTCCTCGCCGAACCGGTAACGCGCGCCCAGCAGCGCGCCGAAGGCGCCTTGCCCGCCGGGGCCCTGCCAGTCGACCACGTTGAAGCGCGTGGGCTGATGCGGCTGGTACCACCGCCCCTCGAGCTGAAGGCCGGCCCGGCCCAGCCGAAGCTCCGCGCCGGCGCCCACCGCCCAGACCGGCCACGCCTGCGTCTGCGCCAGGCCGCTCGCCGAGACGAACGCCGCCACGCGCTCGCGAATGAGATAGCTCGCCGCGCCGGTCACCTCGAGGTACGGGCGAAACGCCTCGAAGTCGGTGAAGCCATACAGCCGGCTGGTCAGCGCGACCGCGGGCCGGGCCCCGAGCGCCTCGAGGAGCAGAAGCGTGCTGCCGACGTCGACGCCGGCGATACCGAACACCGCCGCCGTCCCGTGCAGGTGCGCGTGGACGTCGGCCCGGTCGGAGACGCCGTAGCTGGCGCCCAAAGTGGTCAGCGGCAAGGGCAGCACCCGGCCAGAGACGCGCGCCATCGGCCCGCCGAGCGAGCCTTCGAGCGCGACCTGTCCCTCGGGCGTGGGGCGCGTCTTCGTGACGTGGCCGCACCCGACCGCGAGGGCGCTCCATAAAACGATGACAATGCTTCGCATGAGACCCAGTGTCGTACCACGCCGCTCTTCGATTAAGAGCGGCGTGTGCACTGGATCGCGCTCCTCATTCCGCTCGCTTCACTGGCTCCATCGGACGCCGGCGAGGCCCCCCTCGTCACGCGCACCCGCGCGATGATGGGCACCGAGATCACCATCGCGCTCGTCGGCGCCTCCACGGAAGAGGCGGAGCGGGGCTTCGCCGCGGCCTTCCCGATCTTCGAGCGCGTCGAGCGCGAGATGAACGAGTGGAAGGAAGACTCGGCCTTGTCGCAGGTGAACCGGTCGGCCGGAGCCGGAGAGGGCGTGCGCGTGTCGAGCGAGCTGTGCGAGGTGGTTCGCCTGTCACTCGAGGGCGCGCGTCGCACCAACGGGCTCTTTGATCCGACCTGGGCATCGCTCCGCGGCCTGTGGCGCTTCGGCGCGAACCAAGAGGCCCGCGTCCCAAGCCCAGCGAAGGTCCGACAGAAGTGCCCGCTCGTCGACCATGCGTCGGTCGAGGTGTCAGACGATTGCGCGGTGAGGTTGGCGCGCAAGGGCATGCAGCTCGGGCTGGGAGGAATCGCCAAAGGGTGGTCGGTCGATCAGGCCGTGGCCGCGCTGCGCCAGGCGGGTTTCCAGCACTTCCTCGTGCAAGCGGGCGGCGACTTGTACGCCGCGGGCAAGCGAGGGGGCCGGCCCTGGCGCGTCGGCATCCGCGAGCCGAGGGGAGGGCGCGACGAGCTCTTCGCCTCGCTCGAGCTGAGCGATCAGGCCTTCTCGACGAGCGGCGACTACGAGCGCTTCTTCGAAGTCGGCGGCCGGCGCTACCACCACCTCATCGATCCGCGGACCTGCTACCCGGCGACGTCCAGCCGATCGGCCAGCGTGCTCGCGCGCGCCGCCGTCGAAGCGGAGATCCTCACCAAGGCGACCTTCATTCTGGGCGGCCAGCAGGCCCTCGCGCTCGCAGAACGGAACGGAGCGCAGCTGGTGCTCGTCACCTCGGACAACCAGGTGCTTCACACCGCTGGGCTCAAGGGGCGTCTGACGTATTCGCCGCCTCGGCCAGCGCCTGCGGCGGCCGCCCCAGCGCGTTGAGCAGCTGCGCGCGCGCGCTGGCCAAGCGGTACTCGGATTGAACCCGCTGCGCCGCGGCGTTCGTCAACGCGACCTGCGCATCCCCCAGCTCGATGATGTTGCCCACGCCGGTCTCGTAGCGCCCCTCGGCCAGCCGCAGCCGCTCGCGCGCAGCCGACAGCGCCTCATCCGCCGCGACGAGCTCCTCCTTCGCCGCCACGACCGCGAGCCGCGCCCGCTCGACCTCGAGTCGAACCTGCTGGCGCAGCGCGTCGCTCTGCGCGTCGAGCGCGAACAGGCCGTACTCGGCCTCGCGCACCTGCGCGCGCGTCTGCAGCCCCTGGAAGATCGGCCAGCTCAGGTTGACGCCCGCGCTCCAGTTCCACGCGTTGCGATCGATGCTCGCCGCGCCCTCGGTCAGCCCGGTCGAGACGCCGAGGCTCGGCCAGTAGTTGCCACGGATCGATCGCAGCGTCAGCGCCTGGCTCTCCTGCTGCCTGGTCAGCGACGCGAGCTCGGGGCGCGCGCGGATCGCCTCTTCGAGCAGCGCGTCGGTCGTCGAGGCCTCTCCCTCGACCACCTCGAGCACGTCGTTCGACACCTGGTAGTCCGCCGGTCCCTCGACGCCCATCGCCAGGTTGAGCTGCGCCTTGGCCGTCGCGTACCCGTTCTGCGCGTTGATGAGCTGCACGCGCGCGTTGGCCAAGTCGGTGCGCGCCTGCGCGACGTCGATCTCCGGCCGGGTGCCGATCTGCACGAACGCCTCGGCCTGCGCGAGGTGCTGCCGCTGGTTCTCGAGCGTCTCCTGCGCCACCTCGACGAGCGCCTTCGCGGCGCGCGCGGTGAAGAACGCGGTGTGCACGTTCAACAGCACCTGCTGCTCGCTGGTGCGCGCGCTCTCCTTCTGCGCCTCCGCCTGCGCCTGCGAGGCGCGCCACCGCCCGGTGGTCTGGCCGAAGTCCCAGACGAGCTGGCTCGCCGACAGGCTGCCGCTGAAGTAGTCGAACGTGTCGAACGAGCTGCGGCTGCCCGTGCTCGAGAGGTCGCGCGGCAGCGAGCCAGGGCGCGGCACGAAGTTGGCCGTCGAACGCTGGTACGACAGGTTCGCCTGCACCTGCGGCAGCAACGGCGCGCGGAGTTGATCCGCCCGCGCGTTGGCCGCTCCGACGCCCGCCTGCGCCCGCCTGAGCTCGGGATGGTTCTGAAGCGCGGTGCGCAGCGCCTGTTCGAGCGAGAGCGCCGGGCCGTTCGGCGGCGCCGCCGCCAGCACGCCCGCGGTCACCAGCAGTGCCAACGCGTTCATCACTCGTACCTCAGCGCTTCGATGGGATCCAAGCGCGATGCCTTGCGCGCGGGGTACATGCCGAAGCCGACCCCCACCACGGCGCTGAACCCCACGGCCAGCGCGATGATGTCGGGGCGGATCAACATCGGCCACTCGAACTGGGACGCCAGCCACTGCGCCGCGCCGACGCCCAGCGCGATGCCGATCATCCCGCCCACCAGCGAGAGGGTGAGCGACTCGACCAGGAACTGCGCGAGGATGTGGCGCGGCTTCGCGCCGACCGCCATGCGAATGCCGATCTCCCGCGTCCGCTCGGTCACGCTCACCAGCATGATGTTCATGATCCCGATGCCGCCGACCAGGAGCGACACCGCGGCGATCGCGGCGAGCAGCGTGGTCAAGGTGCGCGTGCTCTCCTCCCGCGCGCTCGCCATCTCGGTGAGGTTTCGAATCGAGAAGTCGTCCTCGGCGCTGGGCGGCAGGTTGTGCCGCTCGCGCAAGAGCTCGGTGATCTGACGCTGCGCGCGGGCGGTCTCCTCGGGAGAGGTGGCGCCGACCATGATGGAGCCGGCGATGTACTTCTGAAGGCCGCCCTGGATCTTCGCCTGAAAGGTCGACGTCGGTACGAAGACCGCGTCGTCATAGTCCTGCCCCATGGGCGACTGGCCCTTGCGCTCGAGCACGCCGACGACCTGAAACGGGATGTTGTTGATCCGCACCAGCTGGCCGATCGGGTCGGCCCCCGCCCCGAACAGCTTGTCCACCACCGTCTGCCCCAGCACCACCACCTTGCTGCCGGAGTCGACGTCGGAGGGGCTCAGCCCCGTGCCCATGGCCATGCGCCAGCTGCGAATCTGGAAGTACTCGGGGCTGGTGCCGGTGACGCTCGTGGCCCAGTTTTGATCCTCGCTCATCACCTGCGCGCCCGTGCGCAGCTGCGGCGCCGCCGCGCGGACCGAGGGGACCTGCGTCTGAATCGCGCGCAGGTCGTCCCAGGTGATGGTCGGCTGGCTCCCGAAGCCGCCCATCGCGCCGCCCCGCGTGCTCGTCCCCGACATCACGATGAGCAGGTTGGTGCCCATCGAGTTGAACGCGGCCGAGACCTGCGCCTTGGCGCCCTCGCCGATCGCGACCATGGCGATCACCGCGCCCACGCCGATGATGATGCCGAGCGTGGTGAGGAACGACCGCATCTTGTTGCGCAAGAGGGCGCGGCCCGCCACGCGCGTCGTCTGGTACAGGTTCACGCGCTCGCCTCCCGAAGCGGGATGTGCGCCGCGGGCATCGGCGTCTGGCGCTCGTCGGTCACCACCTGGCCGTCGCGCATGACGAGCACCCGCGCCGCATAGCGCGCGATGTCGTTCTCGTGCGTGACGAGCACGACCGTCATGCCCGAGCGGCCGAGGTCTTGGAACAAAGCCATGATCTCCTCGCTGGTGCGCGTGTCGAGGTTGCCGGTCGGCTCGTCCGCCAAAATCAGCTTCGGGTTGGTGACGATCGCCCGCGCGATGGCCACGCGCTGTTGCTGGCCGCCGGACAGCTGCGAGGGCAGGTGATCGATGCGCTTCCCCAGGCCCACCCGCTCGAGCGCCTCGGTGGCGCGCCGCTCGCGCTCCGCGGTCGGCACGCCCGCGTAGACCATCGGCAGCTCGACGTTCTCGCGGGCGCTGGTGCGGGCGAGCAGGTTGAAGCTCTGAAAGACGAAGCCGATGGTCTCGTTGCGGATCTCGGCGAGCTGATCGCGGCTGAGCTGCGACACCTCTCTGCCGGCGAGCAGGTACTTGCCGCTCGTCGGTCGATCGAGGCACCCCAGGATGTTCATCATCGTGGACTTGCCCGAGCCGGACGAGCCCATGACCGCGACGAACTCACCCGCTCCGATGTCGAGCGTCACGCCGCGCAGCGCGTGCACCTCGACGTCGCCCATCCGGTAGACCTTGGTGACCTTCTCGAGCCGGAGCAGTCCGTCGCCCATCGCGCGCCTCTAGAACATCCGCCGCATGCCGCCCGACATGCCGCCGCCGGGCCGCCGCGGCGTGGCTTCCCCGCCGGTCGTCTCGAGGATCAGCTGGTCACCTTCCTTCAGCTCGCCCGAGACGATCTCCGTCGTGGACCCATCGGAGATGCCGGCCTCGACCTCGACGCGGGCGGGCTGTCCATCGCGCAGCACCCAGACGCTCCGCTTCTCGGGGCCGCGCTGGTCGCGGGGAGGCGCGCCGCCGCCGCCGATGCCCGAAGGGGCCGCCCGGCGGCGCTGGCCGCCGTCTGCCTCGCGCGCGACCACCGGCGGCCGGTAGCGAAACGCCGCGTTCGGGACGCGCAGCACGTCGTCCTTCTCGGCGTGCACGAACGTCACGTTGGCCGTCATGCCCGGCTTGAGCCGCAGCTCCGGGTTCTCGACGTCGATCACCGCGTCGTAGGTGACGACGTTCTGCACCGTCTGCGGCGCGTTGCGGATCTGGCGCACCGTCCCGCGGAAGCGCTCGCCCGGGTACGCGTCGACGGTGAAGGACGCGTGCATGTCCGGCCGCAGCTTGCCGACGTCGGCCTCCGCCACGCTGGTGTTGACCTGCATCTTCCGCAGGTCCTCCGCGATGGTGAAGAGGGTAGGGGCTTGCAGCGAGGCGGCGACGGTCTGCCCGACGTCGACCGTGCGCGAGATGACGGCGCCGTCGATGGGCGAGTGGATCTTCGTGTACGTCAGGTTGACCTGCGCCTGGTTGAGGGCGGCGCGGGTCTGCTCCACCGCGCCTTGCGACGCGAGCACCTGCGCCTTCGCCGCCTCGGCCTCGGCCTGCGCCGTGTCGAGCTCGGCGAGCGCGATCAGCTTTCGCTCCGCCAGCGCCTTCGCCCGCTGAAACTTCCGCTCGGCGTCGGCGGCCTGCACCTTCGTTCGAGCGAAGTTCCCCTGCGCCGCCAGGTGATTGGCCCGGGCTTGTTCGACCGCGGCCTGGAAGAGCTGCGGGTCGATCTCGGCCAGCAGCTGGCCTTTCTTCACCTGCGAGTTGAAGTCGGCGTACAGCGCCTGGATGCGACCGGAGACCTGGCTGCCGACCTGCACGGTGACCAGCGCCGAGAGGGTGCCCGTCGCGGTGACGCGCGAAGAGATCCGCCCGCGGTCGACCTGCGCGGTCTCATACTTGATCGCCTTTGGGTCTTCGCGCCGCGTCCACCAAACGACGCCCGCGCCCAAGAGGAGGACCAGCGCGCCAATCCACCATCTCTTGCGCCATGCCGGAGTCTGCGTGCTCATGCGTGAAGGTCCTTTTCGGGCTCTACGGGCCGGGCGAGCAAGGAATTCAGCTGCTCAACTGACTATTCCCCCGACGCCTCGGCGTAAAGCCGAAGTGCGCGGCTTGACCCCGGAGCCGCAGGGGCACTAAGGCGCCGTTCGCGATGAGGCGCCAGGGAATATTGGCAGGCTTGTTGTTCGTCGGGTGTGCGACCGTGGCGGAGCCTCCGCCGCCGGCCCCTGCCGGCGTGCGTGTGCCGCTCTCGCCGGCGGGCAGCTACTTCTGGAACCCGTACGCCCCCACCGAAGAGTCGAAGACCTGCCCACAAGAGCCAGCGAAGCACCAGGCCTGCCTCTACGCCCGCACCCAATAGCTGGCATTCTCAAGGCCCATCACCGCGCATCCGGATGCGGCCTGGCGATCAGCTCCGTCCCCACCAACAACCCCGCATCGATCGCAGCGGCCGCCCCCTCGAGCGCGGCCTCCACCCAGTGCTGCGCGCCGCCGAGCGAGAACACACCCTTCCCGCCGATCCCGCGCGCCAGCTCGAGCGAGAGCAAGCGGACCTCGGCGCGCTTCAACGCGGTGTCCGCCGCGAGCAGCGCCGCCGCGACCGTGTGCGTCTCCACCCAACCGACGCTCTCCTGCGCGGTCGCGCCGAACGTCCCAGCCAGTCCGTCGACGAGCGCCAAAGCGGGCTGCGGCAGGAACAGCTCGCCGATGAGCAGCGCGCCCGCGGCGTCTTTCCCCGCCGCCAGCGCCTCCTGCACCTCGCCCACGCCGCCTTGAAACAGGACGAGACACTTGCCCGGGCTCACCGCCTCGCGCCGCAGCAGCCGGACCGGCGCGCGCTTGACGAGCGCGTCAGCCACCACCGCGCCGCGCGCGATCGACTCGATCTCCAGGAGCGCGATCGCCGGACCGGCGGGGGGCATGATCAGACGACCCGGAAGTAATCCTTGAGGGTGCACCGCCGCTCGCGGGTGAAGCTCACCGCGGTGGTCAGGCCTTCGCCGGTGGGGGACGCGATGGTGAACGACGTGTAGCCTTCACCGTCGAGCCCCAGCCCCGCGTACGACGGCCCGTTCTTCACGAAGATGGACGTGTTGATCACCCGCGCCATCGCGTGGAGGTGATCCAGGTTCGTCGAGTGCATCGTCGCCGTGTGCCCGAACCCGTGCTCGGCCTGAACCGCGGCGGCGATGCACTCCTCGACCGTCTTCAGCCGGCAAAAAGCGAGCACCGGCATCAGCAGCTCGGTCTGCACGAACGCGTGGGTCGGGTCGACCTCGGCGATGAGCAGCTTGGTGCCGGCAGGCACGCGCAGCCCCGCGGCCTCGGCGATCCGGGTCGCGTCCTTGCCGACCCAGTCCCGCACCGGGTGGCCGTCGTCGACCACCAGCTTCTCGAGCCGGTGGACGGCGGCGCCGGTCACCTCGAAGGCGCCGTGCTCGCGCATGCGCGACTTGAGCTCGTCGGCGATCGACGCGACCGCGAAGACTTCCTTCTCGACGATGCAGACGATGTTGTTGTCGAGCGACGCGCCGCTCACGATGTCCCGCGCCGCGCGATCGATGTGGGCGGTCTCGTCCACCACCGCGGGAGGGTTCCCCGGGCCGGCCGCGATCGCCCGCTTGCCGCTGTTCATCGCCGCGCGCACCACCGCCGGGCCGCCGGTCACCACGATCAGCCGCACCAGCTTGTGCTTCATCAGCGCCTGCGCCGAATCGATGGTCGGCTCGCCCAGACCGCAGACCAGGTTCGCCGGTCCGCCGGCCTGCGTGATGGCCTGATTGAGCAGCTCGATGTGGCGGCGGCTCGTCTTCTTCGCGCTGGGGTGCACGTTGAAGACCACCGCGTTGCCGCCCGCGACCATGCCGATCGCGTTGTTGATGATCGTCTCGGTCGGGTTGGTCGACGGGGTGATGGCGCCGATCACGCCGAACGGCGCGCGCTCGGTGATGGTGAGCCCGTGATCTCCGGTGAACGCCACCGGCTTCAGAATCTCGGTGCCCGGGGTCTTGTTGGCGCAGAGCAGGTTCTTGCGGACCTTGTCGCGCGCGTTGCCCAAGCCCGTCTCTTCGACCGCCGACTGCGCGAGCTCCTCGGCGTGCCGCCGCGTGACCTCCCGCATCGACTCGATGACCCGATCGCGCACCGCGATCGGCGTGCGCTCCCACGCTTCGTACGCCGCGCGCGCGGCCGCCGTCGCGCCGTCGAGATCATCGAACACGCCCGCGCGGCTCTTCACGTACGCCGGGGCCTTGCCCGCCGCCTCCTGCGTGCCGGGCACCACCGGGCTCAGGCCGAAGCGCTGCTCGGCGCCCCGCCGATCGTCTTGGTGTCCGAGCGGGGGAAGAGCGGGGGCCGCGACAGGGCGAGGCAGATCGGCCAGCTCGTTCGAGAGCCGCCGAACCACCGCATCGACGATCGCGTTGATCTGCTGTTCGTTCACAAGCGCTTACGAAAGCTTCGTGTTCGTCTTCGCCGCGCCGCGCTCGTAGTAGATGCTCGCCGCCTGCTTGTCGTAGACCACCAGCACCCGGTCGCTCTTCGCCTCGAGCAGGTCGCTGGCCATCTCGTTCGCCGCGACGAGCAGGCGATCGCGCTGCGCGGGGGCCGCTGACTTGGCTTTGATCGTCAACACCGGCATGGCGGCACCTACTCCTTCAGGTACTTCACGGTCCCGCCGACTTCGATCTGATCGACGATCGCCATGATCGTCGCGTCGACGGGCCGGTCCTTCGTCACTTGCGTCTGCCGCGCCGACGAGCCCGAGGCGTACAGCACCACCTCGCCCACGCCCGCGCCGATCGCGTCGGCGGCCACCACCAGCGTCGAGGTCGGCTTGTTCTCCAGATCTTGCCCGCGCACGAGCAGGAGCTTGATTCCCTCCAGCTCTTGCTCCTTGCGGGTGGCCACCACCGTTCCCACCACTTTGCCGATCAGCATCGCCGCCTATGCTTCCGTCGCTCTTCAAGACTTGCCCGACTCGGCCTTCGCCTGTTCGGCGCGGCCCAGCGGCAGCACGAGATCGATGTTCGGGTGCGGCCGCGGGATCACGTGCACCGAGACCAGCTCGCCCACCCGCTCGGCCCCGCGCGCGCCGGCCTCGGTCGCCGCCTTCACCGCCGCGACGTCGCCGCGCACGACGCAGGTGACGTAGCCGCCGCCGATCTTTTCGTAGCCCACGAACTCGACCTTGGCGGCCTTCACCATCGCATCAGCGGCCTCCACCATGCCGACAAAACCCTTGGTCTCGATCATGCCCAGCGCGTCAGCCACGTTGGTGTCTCCTTACTTTTCCTTGAAGGGGGCAATCTCTTTGCCCTGAACCGCTTGAAGTGCCGCGACCGCGGCCTGCGCCGCCGAGTCGATCTCTGCCTCTGAGCCCGCCATGTACAGTCGGCCGAACGCGCCGTACGGCGTCACGTCGATGAGCCGGACGTTGGCCGCCTTCTCCGCCTCGTTCGCCGCCAGCGCCGCATAGGCCGCGGGCTCGCACTCGAGGATGAAGAGCGACTGGCCGGGCTCGATCATCGAGCCGAAGCGAATGCGATCGAGGATCATCGCGTGCATCGGCTCGATCGCCCGGATGATGGTGTTCGACACCAGCTTGGGCTTGAGCCGATCCTTCTCGGTCGCGCCCAGGTGCTGGAGGATGGCGTCGCCCGCGCTGCGGACCTCGCCCTTGTCTTCGCTGTGCACCTCGAGCATGCCGTAGGCGCGCTCGACCACCAGGGTCGCCGGCTGCACCTTCGTCTGCTTCAACGCGACGTCGATGATGCCGTGAATCGCCATGCCAGGGGCGATCTCGGTGAACAGCGACGCGACGTACGGGACAGGGAAATACCCGCGGCACGTGGTGCAGATGTGCGCGGCAAGCTGGGGTTGGAGCGAATCGAGAAAGACGTACGCTCGAAGCGACGTAGCCAAGGCGCGCGCTGACTTAGACCCCTTCGCTGGAGATGACAAGCATTCCCTTTGGGGTGGGGGACAAGGCGTTGGAATGATTGGAATTAAGGGTCGGTCCAGCCAGCTTCGTCCCAGTCGCCGCCGCGGACGAGCCAGCTCAAGGCGCGGCTGCGCTCCATCGCGCCGCCGAGGGCGAGCGTCAGCGCCTCCTCCGAGAGCTTCTCGATGGCTGTGCCGCGGTACGTGAGGTCGCCGCCGGGCTGCGCCAAGGCGCCTTGGTCGGCCAGCTCCTTCACCGCGCGCCGAATCGCAAAGCGGATCGCGTCGGCGGCGACGGCCCCGCGGTCGCGCGGGTTGGCCTTGGGCCGGTAGCCGTCGTTCTTCAACTCGTGGAGCAGCGCTTCGAAGTCGATGCCCAGGTCTTCGGGCTCCGCGCCCGCCTGCAGGTCCCGGCAGGCCAGCTCTTGCTCCAGCCGCCATGTCCAGAAGCTGGCGAGCTCGAGCTCCTGCGCAATCGACTCCGGATCCTGCAGCTTCGCCTTGTCCACGAACTGCGCGTTCGCGTCCATCAGGGCGAGCTTGGCGTAGGGCGCGCCCAGCGGAGGCAGCGGGATGCGGCCCAAGGCCCAAAGCAGCACGCCGAGCGCCTCGTCCGCGGCGCGCACCGCTTGCTGATCTTCTTCCGTCCAGTCGGCGGGCGTCAGCTCGAAGAGCTGCTCCTCTGCCGGCGAGAGCGCCTCACGAAGCCCATCCCGCTGGAGCGCGGCGAGCACCTCTTTTCGGTTCTTGCCTTTCGCCTCGGCCAGCTGCAGCACCGCGGAGATCGTCTTGGCGCGCCTGGCGACCGCCTGCGCCGAAGGCGGTTCGGCCTCCGCTGCGGCGTCGTCGCCATCGTCCTCGAGGTCGTCCTCGTCGAGCTCATTCGAGAGGGCTTCGTCGTCCCATTCGTCGGCGTCGAGGTCGCCGTCCTCATCGGCTTCGCCAGCGAGCGCGTTCAGGTCGATGTTCGGGTCGGTGAGCTCGTCCGATGCGGACTCGGGGCGCAGAGCCGCGAAGCGCGGAGCATGCGGCCCGTCCTGCAGGCAGTCGATGAGCGACCAGTAGAGCACCGCCTGCTCCTCGTCCTTCGCGGCGCGCTCGACCTCTTGGAAGATCGCCTCGCGCTCCGAAGCGCTGAGCGCGTCCACGATGGGCGTCACCGCTTCGGGGAGCACGTCGGCCAGCTGCGCCAGCGCGAGCGCGCGGGATGACGCCGGCTCGGCTCGAAGCGCCGCGGCGCCGGGCGCGACCAGCGCCTCCGCGTCGCGCTCCGCGAGCCGCTCGGCCAGGGCGCCGAGCAGGTCGGAGTGGAGCGAGCCGCTGCGAAACAACGTGCGCCAGACGAGCGCCTCGATGGAAGGCTCATCGGCGAAGGCGTCGAGGTCGAGCGCGTGCAGCGGCGCCGACAACAGCTCTCCCCACATCGCGTCGCCCGCCTCTTCGACGCGCGCCTCTAAGGCCGCGTGCTCCAGCCCGGCGATGAGCTGCAGCAGATCACGGGCGATGGATGGATCCTTTAGATGCTGCGCGGCGAGCGCCGCGTCGAGACGGCCCTCTTCGGAGCGCAGCGACTGTCGCCAAGCCTCCAGCGCCTTGGGGTGCTCGTGTCGATGCAGCACCGCGGCCGCCCAGGCGCGCATGCGCGGCTCGCTCGCGTTGAGCCGGCGCTCGAGCTGAGGCCGGACCGCGTCGAACGACCGGAGCGAGGCGATCGCGTCGGCCGCGTTGTTGCGAACGTCGATGCTCTCGTCGTCGAGGGAGGACAGGAGCGTCGCCGTCTCGGACTTGTCTCCCGCGTTCACCACGCCGAACGCCGCCCACACCCGCACCAACGGCGAGTCGTCTTCGGTGAGCAGCCGCTTCAGGCGCGGCACGTCCTCGGCGCGCCCTCGTTGGCCCAGCCCGTAGGCGGCCCACGAGCCGAGGCAGGGACGGCCGGTGACCTGGCT
>CAZEDU010000060.1:0-9579 GCA_964511185.1 uncultured Myxococcaceae bacterium
CTAGTACGACCTGGTCACATCTTGAAGGCGTAGCACGGGTGTGTCTACCCTTGGGATGACCCGCCGCGAAATGCAGCAGCTCGACCGAGAGCTGCGTGAGTACTTGGAGTCGATGGTTGAGGGGATGGGCCGCCCTGAGCGGCGCCAAGCGATGTCGCAGTACATGCTCGGCCTGCTCCTCGATGGCGAGCGAAAGAGCGTCGAGCCGATGGCGCGTCGGCTCGTGGATTCTCCGAGCGAAGCTGAAGGGATGCGGCAGCGGCTTCAGCAGGCGGTGTCCGTCGCGAATTGGTCCACGGAGACAATCTTCCGTCGCCTAGCGACCAAGCTCGACGCCGAGATTCCGAGTGTCGAGGCGTTGGTCATCGACGACACCGGCTTTCCTAAAAAGGGGAAGCACTCGGTGGGCGTCATTCGGCAGTACTCGGGCACGTTAGGTCGCATCGACAACTGCCAAGTCGCCACGAGCCTTCACCTGGCCGCAGACGCGGCCAGCGGCTGTATTGGTTTTCGGCTCTTTCTTCCCGAGGAATGGGCAGGCGACAAGAAGCGACGAGCTGAAGTCGGCGTCCCAACGGAAGTTCGATTTCTGCGCAAATGGGAACTCGCGCTTGAGCTCATCGATGCCGCGCTGCTCTGGGGGGTGCGCAAACACGTTGTCCTCGCCGATGCGGGCTACGGTGACTCCACCGAGTTTCGAGATGGCCTCACCGAGCGGGGACTACGATTCGTCGTCGGTATTTGCGGCAGCCACACCGTCTGGCCCCCGGGCGCAGTACCTCGACTCGAAAGCTCCGGAGGCAAACGCGGTCGTCCGCGAACACGCTACCAAGCAGACGGCGTCGAACCTTGGGCCATCGACGAGCTCAACGCTCAAATTCCTCCCGAAGAGTGGCGCCAAGTCTCATGGCGCGAAGGCAGTCGAGGAACGCAACGCTCGCGTTTTGCTGCCGTGCGCGTTTACTCGGCGGAACGCCGCACCAAGGGTCGAGCACCTGGTGAAGAGCAGTGGCTGTTGTCTGAATGGCCGAACGACGAAAAACAGCCCACGAAGTTTTGGCTCTCCAACTTGCCTCGAGGCCTGTCGCTCAAGGCTCTCGTCCGCCTTGCCAAGCTGCGCTGGCGAGTCGAACGCGACTACCAAGAACTCAAACAGGAAATCGGTCTCGACCATTTTGAAGGCCGAACTTGGCGAGGCTTTCACCACCACGCTGCGCTCTGCGCAGCGGCCCATGGGTTTCTCGCGCTCCGACGAGCGCTTTTCTCCCCGGAGGAAACTTCGGTGGACGCTCTCTCCAGTGCGCCGTCACCTTCAGGCAATCCTGCTTCGATGGATTGGAAGGTGCCCGCTGTGCAACAGGCGCGTCGACCCCCGAAGGCTCCCGCGAGGTCCCTCTCGGATGTGATCAGGTCGGACTAGCGCTTGGGAGGCTGCAGCAGCCGGCCGAAGCCGACGATGGTGCCCATCGTCCGCGTGCGGCGCCACACGCCGTACTGGCCCGTCTTGGGGTTGATGGTGTTGGCTTCGATGGTGCGAATTCTTCCGCCGCCCAGGTTGTGCGTGACGATGCCCGTGTGGTCGGGGATGCCGTCGCGCTGCCAATCGAAGACGACCAGGTCGCCCGGCATCGGGTTGGTGCGGCCAATCCAGCGACCGCGGTTGATCAGGTCTCGCTTCATATACGGCACGTAGGCGTAGTTCCAGCGGTAGCCGGAGCGCGTGTAGAGGTACGAGACGAAGTCGGCGCAATAAGCCTCGGCGCCGCGGCCGAAGAAGCGCGGGTACTTCGTGACCGCGCCGCGGTCGGTGCGGCCAATTTCCTTCGTCCCCACCTCGCGCCCGGCCATCGACAGCACGCTCTTACGGACCTTCGACTGCCAGGAGATGAGCCCGGGAGCGCGCGCGGCGACCTGGGCGAAGCGGAACAGCGCGGACTTGAACTTCTTGTCGACCTTCGCGTTCGCGGGGCCGGCGTACATGCCAGCCGCCCGCAGGTTGTTCTTGAGGGCGATGATCTGCTTGCGCGAGAGCTTGCCCGGCTTGGTCCGAAAACGTTTCGCGAGCGCCGCGGCCGACCGTACTTGATTGATGTTCATGCTGATGGCTCCGATCGCCCCTTGTTGAGGGTTTTCGCGCCGTCGGAGCCAAAGTTTCCATCTACGCTGAATCAACGGCTTAGCCGCTAGGTCGCGGCACTTGCAGGAGAATCTTCGCTTCTGGGCGCCTCCGGGGGCCGGTCCATCGGGCCTTCAGACCAGGCGAGCCAACGAGCGTCTTGAAGGCGCGGTCCTACCGTTGATTGGGCACTTTTCAACGAGGGACAGCACATGGCCACCACAAGGGATAATCGCGAAGTGCTCCGGTTGATCTTTCTCGCGCTCACCATCATCGGCGCGATCAACTGGGGCCTCGTGGGGTTTTTCAATTTCAACCTGGTCGACGCGATCTTCGGCGGCGGCGCACGCGAGCAGACCTCGGCGCTGAGCCGGCTCATCTACGCGCTCGTCGGCCTGTCGGGCTTGGCGACGCTCTTCTTCGTCCGGCGACACGAAGGCACCGGGATGGTCACCCGCCGCAGATCGGAAGTGAGACCTTAGGAGGAGGGGGGACAGTCCCCTTAGCTGGCTTTGCGCTCGAAGTACTGCAGGTCGACGAACAGCGCCGAGGCGAGGATCAACGTTCGCTCGTCGTGGCTCAGCGGCCCGACGTAGCGAACGCGGAACTTGTCCTTGTCCAGGAACAACTCGGTGAGCGCGCCGGACCACTTCTTCTCGATCACCGCGACCTCTTCTCCGTTCCGAAAGAACGGAAAGGTCCAAATCCTGAAGAACCCCGAGCGCATCTCGAGCAACACGCGGCCGTCGGGCCCCTGCACGTCGAACTTCTTGGTGAAGAGCCCCCAGCGCTGCTGCAGCGCCCCGAGCAGGCGGCCCGCGCCATCGAAGACCTCGAGCCGCTGAAAGAAGATGCGGAACGGGTGCACCGCCTTGAAGAGCGGCGAGCGGTCAGGCGCGAAGAAGTGAATCTCGAAGGTGCGCCAGTGGCCGAGCAGCTGGCGCAGCAGAAAGCCCAAGAAGCCCTTCTGCTGCTCCGCCGCGTACGCCACCTGCTCCCCGCCGGCGGTGGTGATGGCGTACCTGTTCCTCGTCTCGAAGCCCAGCAGCTCCGCGAGCTCTCGCCGCTGCTGAATGAGGAGCTCCGGCGCGCTCGAGAGCGTGGCCGGCAAGTCACGGTGGCTGGGAGCGAGACTGTTCATTCGCCTTCCGTTTAGAAGATGGGGGTGTCGCAGGTGAAGACGATCGACAGCTTCGCGGACTTGTCGCCCTTCACCTTCGCGCAGGTGGTGGGGCACAGCTGCACCTTGCTGTCGTCCACGAAGTAAGCGTCATCCGAGCACGCGCCCGAGCCGACGACCGGCTTGAACGTCTGCGTCGCGCCGCCGGCGCCCGGGGTGTATTCCACCTTCGAGCTGCCGATGGTCATGCCCGCGGGCGGGGTGGGCACCTCGAACTCGCACGCGACCTGCGCGCCTTGCACCACGCCGGTGGCGACGCGCTGGAAGACCGCGTCGAACGCGTCGTACTCGCAGATGGGGAAGCGCAGACCGCCGGTGAGCCGGCTCAGCTTCTGGTACTCGGTGCCGGGGTTGACCGCGCCCTGCGTGCCGCCCTTGGTGCACTTGGTGGTGAGCAGCGGATCCGTCGGCTCCCATGCCAGGGTGGCCGGCGTGTTCTCGCGCAGGCCCGCGATGGTGTGGAAGACGTAGTTGCGGTCGGCCGAGGTCCCGAAGTGCACCGCCGACTTCTTGAGCAGCTCGCGATCGAAGTCCTCGGCCTTCATGTCCGAGTCGTCGTCGGTGATCTCGATGAACGCCTTGTAGGCGTCGTCGCGCAGCCAGGTGCGCCAGCCGCCGCCGTTGCGGTCATACGTGGACAGCGCCAGCTGGAGCGAGTCGCGGCTGTAGACGTACTGGTTGAAGTGGAAGAAGTTGCTCGTGTTGACCGGCTTGGTGCCCGGGTTCTTGCAGTCGGGGTTGCCGCCGAGCGGTGGCGAGACACAGATGCCGCCCTCGCTGCTCTTGCCGTGCCGCGCGAGCAGGATGACGCGGTAGTCGAGCCCGCTCGCGCCGATGATCTGCGCGAAGTTCTGGTTGATGTTCTTCTCGACCGCGGCGATCTCCGCGTACATCGACTCGGACGTGTCGATGATGATGATCACGTCGACCGGCTTCACCGTCACCTTCGCTTCGGCCGAGACCTGAGCGCAGGACGGGTTCTGGCTCGGATCATTCGGGGTATTGCCGGGGCCCGGGTTGCCGTTGTTGCTCCCGCCCGGGTTCGTTCCCGGAGGATTGCCCGTCCCATCCAACGCATCGGGCGGCGTGTTCGAGTCGCCCGACACGGTCGTCTCGCTGCCGCACGATGCGAGGCTCGCGATCAGGAAGAGGCCCAGCAGCTGTCGTTTCGTCATGGTTCACGTCCCCATGGGGTGGTGGGGGGCCTCCCTTCCCCAAGGGCGGCCGCAGTGAGAGCAAGAACCTTAGACGCGCCGGTCGTACGCACGCCACCGACTTCGCCTCCCTTGCTGCTGTCGGGTGACACTCTCGATGTGGGAAAATGTGCACGTCGCGGCGCTGCGCCCGTTTGACAGCGCGTGAAGCCGCGACGCAGGCTGCGCCGCCTTCAGGAAGCTCGCGGAGTCCTTCGGTTGCGCTTTTCTCTTCTGTTCGGGTGGGTCTTCCTCGCCGCGTGCGCGCCGAAGTCGACCGACTTCGGGGTCGACGCTCGGCCGACCTCGCCGGACGGGTCGGTCCACACGCCTGGCGCGCTCGGCGCGTGGCAGGACGAGACGGGCGCGCTGGAGGTGCGCGTGCGCTCGCGGCGCGCGACCCGGCTCGAGGTGTGGCTCTACCGCGCGCCGCGCGGAGAAGGGCCCGCGCTCACCTTCGCGCTCGAGCGGCAGGTGGGGCGCGACACCTGGGCGACGCGCGCGCCCGCCGAGGCGCTGCGCGGCGCCGGGCTCACCGGGACGCTCTACTACGGCTACCGCGCCTGGGGGCCGAATTGGCCGCACGTCGCCGAGTGGCAACCTGGCGGGCTCGACGGGTTCGTGGCGGACGTCGACGCGGAAGGAAACCGCTTCAACCCCAACAAGCTGCTCATCGATCCATACGCGAAGGAGCTGAGCCACGACCCCATCGGGCCGCACCACCGCGACCACTCCATCTATGAGGCCGGCGCGAACCGCGCGCGCGACAGCGGACCGGTGGCGCCGAAGGGCATCGTGCTGCCGGCGCGGACCTTCGACGTCGGCGTTCCTCCGGCACGCGCGCTGAAGGACGACGTCCTCTACGAGGTGCACGTGCGCGGCCTGACCCGCGGCGACCCGAGCCTGGGCGACTGCCGCGGCACCTACCGCGCGGCGGGAGAGAAGGCGCAGTACCTCCAGGCGCTCGGCATCACCGCGGTCGAGCTGCTCCCGCTGCACGAGACGCCGAACGACGCCAACGACTTGGAGCCGAACGCCGCGTTCGACAACTACTGGGGCTACAACACGCTCAACTTCTTCGCGCCAGACCGCCGCTACGCGTGTGATCAATCCCCCGGTGGCCCCACGCGCGAGGTCGCCGAGATGGTCCGCGCATTTCACGCCGAGGGCATCAAGGTGCTGATCGACGTGGTCTACAACCACACGTCCGAGAGCGGGAACGGCGCGATTCTGTCGCTGCGCGGGCTGGACAACGCCTCGTACTACGAGCTGGCGAAGGACAAGCAGGGCTACGCGGACCACACCGGCATCGGCGCCAACACCAACGCGGCCGACAGCTTCGTCCGCGACCTGGCGCTCGACTCGCTGAAGTACTGGCACCAGGTGCTCGGCGTCGACGGGTTCCGCTTCGACCTGGCCACCGTGCTCGCCAACGCCTGCCGGGAAGACTGCTTCGACTACGACCCCGATGACGCCGCCGGCATCCTCAAGCGCGCGGTCATCGAGCTGCAGGGCGCCGCGCTCATCGCCGAGCCGTGGGGCATCGGCGAGGGCACCTATCAGCTGGGCCGGTTTCCGCCGGGCTGGTCCGAGTGGAACGACCGGTTCCGCGACCGCGTTCGCCGCGTGCAGAACCGTCAAGGAAAAGAGGACGTGGCGCCGGGCGCGCTGGCGACGGACCTCGCCGGCGCGTCCGACCTGTTCGGCGATCGCGCGCCATGGGCCTCCATCCACTACGTCGTCGCGCACGACGGCTTCACGCTGCACGACCTGTACGCCTGCAACGAGAAGCAGAACCAACAAGCGTGGCCCGCGGGTCCGTCTCCCGGCGGGAGCGACAACAACTTGTCATGGGACCAAGGCGGCGACCCGGCGCGCCAGCGCGAAGCGGCGCGGGTGGGTCTGGCGCTCACCGTGCTCTCGGCGGGCGTGCCGATGTTCAACGGCGGTGACGAGATGCTCCGCTCCCAGCGGTGCAACAACAACCCGTACAACCTGGACACCGAGGTGAGCTGGCTCGACTGGACGCGCGCGGAAAGCCAGGCGGCGTTCGTCGCGTTCACCCGGAAGCTGCTCTCGCTGCGGCACGGGTACTCGGCGCTGCGGCCGGCGAAGCACTGGCGCGGCATCGACGCCAACGGCAACGGGCTCAAGGACCTGTCCTGGCACACGCCCAGCGGCGCGGAGGCGGACGCCCGCTACATGGAAGACGCGCGGGCGCATTTTTTGGCCTGGCGAATCGACGCGTCCGAGGCAGGCGACCCCGCGCGCAGCCTCTACATCGCCTACAACTGGGACGCCGCGCCGCGCGACGTGCAGCTGCCGCCTGCCGGCGTCGGCCTCTCCTGGCACCGCGCGCTCGACACGGCGGCGGCGCACGAAGAAGCCCACAACGCCTGGAGCGAGGCGGATCAGCTCGCGCTGGTGGACGGCCGCTATCGAATGGCGGCGCGGACGTTGACGGTGTTCGTCGAGCGTTGATCAGCCGAAGACCGACGCGCGCTCGATGCCGAGCACGTCGCGGCGCAGGCGCGCCCAGCTGAAGTTGTCGGCCGGATCGTTCTTGCGGCCCCTGGGCACCGCGATGTCGCGGTGCCCGACGATGTTGCGCTCGTCGACGTCGTACTTCGCCTTCAAGTACGCCACGAGCTTGGCGAGCGCGGCGTACTGCGCTTGGGTGAAGGGCGTTCCCTTGCCGTCGTTGACGATCTCGATGCCGATGGACCGCGCGTTCATGTCGGTGGGCACGCCGCGAAGCGCCGACTTGCCCGCGTGCCAGGCCTTGAGCGTCTCGGGGACGAGCTGAAAGATGCGGCCGTTTCGGCCGATGACGTAGTGCGCGCTCACCTGCGACCGCGGCGTGCGCATCCACCGGATGTCCTGGGTGCCGTTGTTGGAGGCCGTGTGGTGCAGGACGATGCTGTCGATCTTCCGCCCGTTCCGGGAGCTGGCGTTCGGCGAGCGCAGGGTGATGGCTTGGGGACGTTCGATCTTCATGGTGTAGCGGGGTTATCGGCCTTCGGGACCCCTCCGTTGCCGATCTTCGCTCGCGCGCGCGTGCGCTTCGAACCAGTTGTCCCAATAGGGCTTTTTTCCTCTCGCCCACGCCCATGCCGAGGCCGCGCCGTACGCCAGGGGCATCAGCGGCCCGAGCACGAAGGTCTGGCGGACGTGGACGCGCTCGTGACAGATCAGCCGCTCTTGCTCGACGAGCCGCTCGTCCGCGAACGTCACGGTGGCGCCCCAGGTGTACGCCGACACGCCGAAGCGACGGAAGAAGCGGTCCGCCCAACCCCGCGGGCGCGCCACGAAGAACAGCACGCCGTCTGACTGCACCGAGTGGAGCCGCGCGCCACCGAGCCACGCCTGCAGCACGCCGGCCGCGGTGACCGGCGACGCCCACAAATAGCCGAGCCAGTAGACCGGCCGGCTCACGCCGCGAAGGTGATGGTCCACTCCGTCAGCTCGCCTTGCAGCGTCACCTCGACCACGTCGCCGACGCGCTTGCCCATCACCGCGCGGCCGAACGGCGAGACCGGCGTGACGACCTGAAACAGACCATCGCCGTCAGGGCCCGTGAGCTCCTCGCCGGCGCCGACCGGAGCGAGGAACAAGGTCCGTCCCGCCTCGCCGTCTTCGATCTCCACCACCGCGCCGAGCCCGATGCGCTCCCCGCGCTGGAGCGGACGCGCGCGGAAGGAGTCCAGCGCGTCGAGCGCCTCGCGCGCCTGCGCCGAGCGCTCGCCATGGGCCCGGGCGATGTTCACCGCGCGCGCCGCACCCGAGCGGGCGTCCTCCCGCGCCTCGGTCACGGAGCGGTGCGTCCGCTGCACCGCGGCGCGAAGCTTCTCTCCCAGCTGCTCCACGAGAAAGGTCTTGTCCATGAAGCGAAAGGCTAAGGCAAAAACAGGGGACTGTCCCCTCTACTCACCGAACGTGCGTTGGAGCGACAGGCTCACCACCGCGGGATAGCGAAGCTGTGTCGGCTCGTCGGAGTGGGCGTCGTTGACTTGAATGAAGTGCTGCCACACCGGCGCCTTCACCGAGAAGAGGATGGTCAGCGCATCGAACCGATAGCCCATCTGGCCTCCGAGCAGCGCGTCGGTGCGTCCCACGTTGCCGTCTTGCTGCACGACGCCGCTCCAGCGCTCGGGCTGCTCGTTGATCAGATCCGCCGAGAGCCCCAGGCGCAGCCGCTCCACCACGGCGACCTCGCCCGCCATCCCGAGCGAGAAACGATTCCCCGCCTGATAGCCGAAGCGACTCTCGTAGAGCGCGAGCATCGTCTGCCCGTAGCCCGTCCATTGAAATCGGCCGAGCCGCGAGAGCACGTCGACACCGAGCACCGGGTTGAACGTTCCTGTGCCGTACTGCACGTGCTGGTGCGGCAGCCCCGCGCGGCCGCGCGCGAATGGATCCGGCTCGATGCGGCCGACCGGCAACGTCAAACCCATCTTCGCGTTGAAGAGCGTCGCGCCGAGCCGCCACGCCGCGCGCCCGCTCAGCCACGGGTCACCCAGGCCCACCAGGTCTTCGTTGCGGTGGTGAATGTTCTGGTAGTCGGGCGTGAAGGCTTCACCGCTCAAGCGGCGGAACACGACGGTGGTGCGGGTGAACCGCAGCGGCAGCTGCGCCTCGATGCCGAACACCCGCGTGAGGCCGAGCTCGAAGATGGGCCTAAGCTCACCGACGTAGAAGTCCTGATCATGCAGCTGCGGCGGCTCGTCCCGCTCTTGGCAAACCGGCCCGATGTCGGGGCAGCGCTCGGAGTGAATGACCGACATGGTCGTCGCGCTGAAGCCCAGCGTCGCCGACAGCTCGCCCGGCGCAAGGAGGATGGCCTGCGCGCGCCCTGTCGGCAGGTTGGGGTTGCTGCAGCCCGCGCAGGCATGGGCGGCGCCCGCGTCGACGAGCAGGAGCGCGAGCACCGCCGCGCTGAACGCCGACTTCACCGGCCGCCTTCCGAGATGGCCCTGTCCAACGCCTCCAGGTCTGCCCCGTGCAGGGTGGCGACCCGCTTTCCGTCACGGCCATAGACGACGAGCCAGGGCAACGCCGGCACCTCTTGCAGATACCGGACGGCCACCGGG
>CAZEDU010000060.1:9589-12246 GCA_964511185.1 uncultured Myxococcaceae bacterium
CAGCTCACCGGGCTCTCCCACGAGACGATGTTCACCTTGCGGTAGGCGATGCCGTGGTCGCCCTGGGCGAGCCGCTTGAACACGTGCCCATCGACCTTCCGGCATGCGGCGCACCAATCGGCGTAGAAGTCGAACACCGTCACCTTCCCCGCCACCACGTGCGCGGACAAGTCAGGCACGTCCTCGCCCGCCTTCGAGAGCCAGACGACGTCAGCGTCGTCGGGCAGCGTCGGCAGCGGGTCGAAGGTCAGATCCGGGTGGCACTCGAAGCACTGCGACTCTGGAACGCCGTGAGGGCCGCACCAGTCGCCGGCGCGCTTGAACTGCGCGACCAGCTCCGGGTGATGACGCGTGCAGACCTCTGCCGGCACGCGGTGCTCGCACAGCACGATGGGACCGCTGATCCGCGACAGCTCGGTCAGCTTTCCGTGACTCTCGGCGCTGCGCGAGGTCGCGCAAGCCCCAGCCACTCCCGCGACGAAGAGAAGAATCCACGAGGAGCGAACGGGCCACATGCGCTCGACTATAGGCTCGACCGGCGCGGCCTGTCCCATCCCTGCACGCGCGCTGAACCTTCGTTAAAAGCGAATGATGAGCGCCACCACCCCAGAGATTCGGCAAGAAGAGAACGGCGGCCGCGGCGCCTTCTTCGTCGAAGGCGCGAACGGTCGCCTCGCCGAGATGACCTACCGCCGCACGCCCGAGGGCAAGCGCGTCATCATCGACCACACGTTCGTTGATGGGTCGTTGCGCGGCGGCGGTGTGGGGCGGCGGCTCGTCGACACCGGCGTCGCCTGGGCGCGCCGCGAGGGCCTTCGCATTCTGCCGCTGTGCCCGTACGCCCGCTCGGTGCTCGAGCGCGGCGACGAGTACCGCGACGTGCTGTGGAAAGACGGCGCTTGAATCACAAGCTGCTCGACCGCCCACGAATGCGGGGACGATGCGCGCCTGCCCGAGCGTCATGTCGTCGTCGAGCGCTGTCTGGAGATCCCTCTGCGGCAGGCTCGTGTTGAGTCGCAGGGGATCGCATTCAGCAGGCGCTTTGGAGTCTGGCGCTGCCGCAACTGCAATCTAGAACGGCGCACCTGCCTGGAGGACCACGCGCAGATCCGTGTTGACGCCATCTCCACCTTCGACTCCGTCAGCCCCCAAAGAGATGAGTCGCGCGCCGTCGTCTGTCAGTTCGTACTTGATGGCGCCATACCAAAAGTCCTGGGTCTCTTCTGAACCAAGCCGCATCAAAAACAGGTCTTCTGGATACCGCCCCTCCCGTTTCCTCCATTCCGACACGCGGTCTGCCAAGCGGATCAAGTGGGCCAGCGACGCATCCCACTTCAGCTGATCCAAAAAAGGACCGAATCCCCCCGCCAGCACGGGCGCATGCCACGTCCAGAGGTCCTTGAGCGCTACACGCTTTTCCTCGGACAGCGCCGAATAAGCCTGCTCGGCGCGTGGCAGCAGCGTGGTGTCTATGTCCCGGATCGCCACAAGTAGGGAGAGGGCCAGCCGGTCAATGAAGCCCAGCTGGTCTGACAGAAGAGGCCGGCCCTCCTCCAACGCAGACTCCTCATGGTGAGCCAGCTCCGCTTCCATCTCCCAGTTTAAGAAGTACTGATAGAGGTCTGTGATCTCACCAGGACGGAAGCCTGCACGAACGAAGTCTTCGCTCGCCAGCCGAAGCTGCTCCTCCGACGGGGCTTCCGGATAACGAAGACAAGCGCCGCCACCCTGATGCTTCGCGCGCAACGCTGGAACCTTGTCGTCCGCCATCGACAGCGCCACGACCTTCGGATCAAAGAAGACCATGGCGTACACGACCAATGCCAGAACGCTGATCATGACAGCAGCGCCGACCAAAATCGCAATCATCCTGGGCCTCATTCGCCCTCGCAGACCCGAGACTGCATGCCGAAGTGCAAAAAGCTGACGAACGAAGGCGGCGCCTGCCCTTAGAAGCGCCCGAGCCTTCGCTCGTGGTGAACGATGGCCTGGCGGTAGAGCGCCGCCTGGTACTTCGCCCACGTGCGCGAGTCGAACTGCCGCGCCCACTGCATCGCGTTGCGCTGGAGCGGCGCCTTCTCGCTCGGCGCTTGCGACGCCCACTCCACGGCGGCGCGCAGCGCGGTCACGTAGCTCTGCGGGTCGCCGCGCCGCGCGACGAAGCCGGAGCCCTCGCCTGTCTTCGGGTCGTACGGCCGCACCGTGTCGTGGAAGCCGGCCGCGTCGGTGACGAGCACCGCGTCGCCCTTGAGCTGCGCCTCGGTCTGCGCGATGCCGCACGGCTCTTCGTTCGACGGCATCAAGAACACGTCGGACGCGGCCATCAGCGCTCGGTTGTCGACGTAGCCGAGCTGCAGCCGCACGTTGTTCGGCCAGCGCCGCGCGAACGCCTCCATCCGCGGCACCAGCTCCGGCTCCACCACCGGCCCGCCGATGACGACTTGCAGCTTCGGGTTCTCCTGCAGCATCAGCTCGAGCGGCGAGGTCGGGTTGCCGCGCGCGTCGACCACGCTCGCCTCCAAGAGCTTGTCGATGCCCTTCTGCGACGCGAGCCGATGACCGAAGCCGAACATCGGCGCGTCCGGATCAACGGGCAGGCCGAGCGACCTCTGGTAGGCGAGCTTGTTGTCGACCTTCCCGGAGAGGTTCTGCTCGCT
>CAZEDU010000060.1:12256-30005 GCA_964511185.1 uncultured Myxococcaceae bacterium
ACGGCTTGAGCGGCGCCTGCAGGCGCGCGGGGTCGTTCGCCGCGATGTCGATCATATTCGGAAAGCCGCTCACCCGGCCTTCCGACGCCGCCACCTGAAAGCCCGCCTGCAGGCTCGACGGCGCGTCGATGAGCTGCCGCAGGTACGCGCGCGCGACCGTCGCCACCGGCATCGTGAGCGCCATCATGTTGGCCAGGCTCGGCCAGTCTCCGTTCGCGGGCAGCGCGTCGGCGAAGCCGCCGCCGAGCTCGTCGAGCTCACGCTCCACCAACTCCCGGCGCATGAAGGTCTGGTACGCGTCTTCGCCCTGATGAATGACGCCCTGCGGGGCGCTCTCGCGGAACGCGTGGTTGTGCTGCAGGTACGCGTGCAGCATCGCCAGGTGCGAGTCGTTGTATTGAATCACCTGCGGCACGTCGGCGCGGGTCAACGTGCGCTCGGCCGCGCTCACCTGCTTCGCGCTCAGCGGTCCGCCGCCGAGCTTGCGAATCGCCGCGACCTTCGACATGGCGGCCGCCGTCAGCGCGGCGCCGGCGAGCAGCCGTTCGTCCTTGTCCGCGAAGGGGCGCGTCTCTTCCTTGCCGTCGACCCCCACCGCCTCGTCGTAGAGGCCACGGCGCGGGGTGAAGTACTTGTCGTCGGCGTAGAAGTAGAATGCGCGGCGGTTCCCGAGCGCGTCCGCGGGCGGATCCACCACTTCGAACAGCCGGAAACGCACGGTGTCGCCGTTCACGTCGCGAACCGTGCCCTCGCTGCCGGCGACCGGCCGGAGCCCGTTCTGCGCGACGTCCAGGTCGCCCGGCAGAGGAAGGTAGACGTCCTGCGAGTGGCCCAGCTCGGGCAGCGCCTTGGTCAGCGCGTTCACGTACGCGCGAATGCCGCCCGCCTTGATCGGCCCACCTTCGAGCTGCACGTGCGCCACGTGCACGCGCTCGAGGCGACGCATCAGCGCCTGCGCCCGCTGGGTCTGCCGGAGCAACGCGCGGTCGCCCGACGCTCGCGCCTTGGCGGCCACGACCTTCAGCGCCCCGGCGTTCTCACGCGCGCCGTAGGCCCCGAACTGCTTCACCACCTCGAGACGAAACGCGGGCGACAGCTTCACCTGGCCGCGCGCGTCGAGCCGAAGCAACGCCTCCAGGCTCGCGGCCTTGCGCGCGTGCTCCACGTGCAAGTCCATCTGCGGCTTGCTGCTTCGAAGGGTCACCTCGGCCGCGCCATCGCCGTGGGTCCGCCGAAGCTCGGCGCGCGCCGCGTCTTGCGCCGCGCGCTCGGGCGCGGCGTCGAACAAACGAAACACCTCGGTGAGCGCGTCTCGGTGCAGCCGAGTGGCCTTCGCCCGAGAGACCTCGCCGGTGCGCAGCGCTTCGAGCTCGCTCTCGCGAATGCCGCGCGGGTTCGCCCGCCGCGTCAGCGCGCCATCGAGCGAGGCGAGCGAGCCGAGCAGCTCGCCCAAGTCGTAGCCGCGCACCTTCGCGCGCGGGGCCTGCCGCAGCTCCGCCTGGGTCACCTTCCAGTTGTTCTCGGGCCGCTGGACCGCCTGCAGCCGCGAGAGGCCATCCTGAAGCTGCCGCGGCGTCAGTCGGTGCACCCGCCCGCGCCCCGCCGGGAGCTGGTACCGCGAGCGATTCAAGAAGGCGCCGAGGTTCCACATCGCCCGGCCGGTCAACACGGGAGGCATCAGCGTCTCCTCCCGGCGAGCGAGTCGGCGATGTCCTTGGCGCGCGCGCGGTCGCCCATCAACTGCACGTGGTTGAGCAGGAGCGCCTCGGCGATTTGCAACGTGCCACGCGAGAGCTGCTCGAGCTCCGGCAGCTGAATCGACAGCGTCACGTCCGGCGCGTGCGCGAGCCCGGGGCGCATCGACACGCCGCGCGCGCTCACTTCGTAGTGCGAGCGGTAGTCGGCGTGGCCGGGGACCAGAATCTGAAGCGTGAAGACGTCACCAGCCCGAGGCGCGGTCGCCGCGAGGACGGTCGGCAAGTCTTCTCGAAGGAACTGCCAGCAGGCTGTGGCCGACATGCGATGCTCCGACGTGCCAGGGTGGGGACCTGGAACTCTTCGGAGTTATCGACGGTTGAGAGGCGCGGGTTGCGTCACTCGGCGCGGCTGGGGTGTACGAAGGCGATTGCCCCCGACGGGCGCTCAGGGCCCTGAGGAAGTGGGGGCTGGATTGTCCGAGCGCTCGAACGAACGCCGCCCCAGCGGTGCCGCGCTCGGGCCGGGGGTTTTGTCGCGTTCAAAAGCACAGGCGCTGCGGCTTGGCAGGCGGTGGGCGTGAAATCGGTTGCTCCAGCGACCTTTTTCACGCCCACTGCGCGCTTCGCGTCGACGGGCACCACCGGTCCACGCTCCCCATCCAGGCCAAACTGCTCAACCGCGTCACCCGGCTCACACGAACAGCCGCTCGCGGGCGACGGTGGAGATGGCGATGACGGCTGGGTGCTTGATGCGCCGCTCGACGGAGATGGCGAAGTAGCGCTCGCGCACATCCGGCACCCGCCCGACGATCTCCACTTCGTGCTGTTTCTGGATGCTGTCCTCGATCGCCGAGGGGCCCGGGAAGAGCGCTGCGCCGTCCTGTCCGAACGTCATCAAGAGCGCGCTGTCGTCGAACTCCGCTTCGACCAGCGGGCGGATGTCGTTCGAGTCGAACCATTGATCCAATGATCTGCGCAGCGTGGTGACCTCGGTCGGCAGCAGCATCGGCGCGCCGTTCAGCGACCGCGGGAAGTCCTTTCGGTACCGGGTCGCGAGCGACTTCTTGGCGAACACCGTCACCCCGCACTCGCCCAAGAGGTGATTGAAGACGCGCACCGCGCTCCCCGGCGGAATGGGCGCGTCGGCGAGCACCAGGTCGAGCTGATGCATCGCCAGCTCGGTGATCAGCCGATCCATCTTTCCCTCGCGGCACACGATGCGCGCCGACAGGCTGGGTTGCCGCGCCGGCTCGATGAGGCGCTTGGCGATGAGCTTCGGCACCACCTCGGCGATGCCGATGGCGAGCCGCAGCGGGCGGCCGGTCGGGCGCCCCTTCACCGTGTCGACCAGCTCCTGGCCGAGCGAGAAGATCTCCTCCGCGTAGCCGTACACCACGCGGCCCATCTCGGTGAGCACCAACCGCCGGCCCTGCTTGACGAAGAGCTTCTCGCCCAACGCCTCCTCGAGCGCCTTCACCTGCGCGCTCACCGTCGGGTGCGAGAGCCGCAGCTTGGCGGCGGCCTGCGCCAAACCTCCCTCACGGGCGACGAGCCAGAAGTAGAGCAGGTGGTGGTAGTTGAGCCATTCCATGGGGTTGACCCGTTCGCGCCATCCTTCTTTGTCGGTTACGCCTACGTTTCGCAACGAAACTTTCTCATTTTACGACACGTCTCCGGTGGTTACCCAAGAGCTGGTCACACGCTCGAAGGAGGACGCCATGAGAATAGAGATTCGCTGGAAAGGCACCCCTCGCAGGCACGCGCTCGATGAATACACGAAAGAGCGCGCGCGGTTCGCGTTGGGCCGGTTCGCCGATCACCTCGAGAAGGTCCGAGTCCGGCTGGAGGACGTGAACGGCCCCCGGGGCGGGCTCGACAAGCGCTGCGTGATCGAGCTGCACACGCGGCTGGGCGTGCGCGTGGTCGAAGCGCGTGACACGCACTTCCACGCCGCCGTCGACCGGGCGATGGACATCGGCTTCCGCACGCTGGGCCGCTACCTCGGGCAGCACCGGCACTACCGAGACGAAGGGCTGCAGGCGCCGGAGCTGTGAGGGGTTGCTGATCATGACGGGGACTGTCCCTGAAGGGACTGTCCCCTATTTTTGGAGGAGTTGAACACGACCATGAAGAACCAGTTGAAGACCATCGTTCTGCTCGGCGCGCTCTCGGCCATCGTGGTCGGGTTGGGCGCTGCCGTCGCGCCCAGCTACATCGGGCTCTTCGCGGTGCTCGCGCTCGCGATGAACCTAGGGGCGTATTTCTTCTCCGACAAGATCGTGCTGCGCATGCACCGCGCGCGCGAGGTGGCGCGGCACGAGGCGCCCGAGCTGCACGCGATGGTCGAGGAGCTCTCGGCCAAGGCCGGCATCCCCAAGCCACGCGTGTGCGTCATCCCTGAATCGCAGCCGAACGCGTTCGCCACCGGTCGAAACCCCGCCAACGGGGTCGTCGCGGTGACCGAAGGGATTGTCTCGCTGCTCAGCCCGCGTGAGCTGCGCGGGGTGATCGCGCACGAGCTGGCGCACATCAAAAACCGCGACATCCTGGTCTCCAGCATCGCGGCGGCGATGGCGTCGCTCATCACCTACGTCGCCAACGCGCTCAGCTTCTCCGCGCTCTTCGGCTCGAGCGACGACGAAGACGGCGGTGGCAACCTGCTGCTCGCGCTGATCGCCCCCATCGGCGCCACCTTGGTGCAGCTCGGCATCTCGCGATCGCGAGAGTACCTGGCCGACGAGACCGGCGCGAAGCTCTCGGGCGACCCCGAAGCGCTCGCCAGCGCGCTGCTCAAGCTGGACGCCGGAGCGCGCCGGGTGCACGCCGAGCTGGGACAGCCCGCCACCGCGAGCATGTTCATCGTCAACCCCTTCGCGGGCGCGGGCTCTGTCATGAAGCTCTTCTCGACGCACCCGGCGATCGAAGAGCGCGTACGTCGCCTGCGCGCGCTCGCTCAGACGATGCCCGGCTTGGGCAACGGCGTCTGGATCGAGAGCTACTGACCTTATGGAACTACAGTCGGTTGGAACGCCCTCCCTCTGGGTCGGGTTCGTCGGCTTCGTCATCGCGATGCTGGCGCTCGACCTGGGGGTCTTTCATCGCAAGGCCCACGTCGTGCGCTTCAAGGAAGCGCTCGGCTGGAGCATCGTCTGGGTGAGCCTGGCGCTCGTGTTCAACGCGGGCGTCTGGTGGAAGTTCGGGCCAGATCGCGGCATCGAGTTTCTCACCGGATATCTGATCGAGAAGTCCCTCTCGGTCGACAACATCTTCGTCTTCGTCGTCATCTTCTCGGCGCTGCAGATCCCCTCGCTCTACCAACACCGTGTGTTGTTCTGGGGCATCCTGTCGGCCCTGGTGATGCGCGCCGCGATGATCTTCGCCGGCACCGCGATGCTCGCCCGCTTCCACTGGCTCATCTACGTGTTCGGCGGCTTCCTCATCCTCACCGGCATCAAGCTGTTCCGCGACCGCAACAAGGAAGCGCACCCGGAGAACAACGCGCTGATGCGGCTGGTCCGGCGGATCATCCCGTCGACCTCTCAGCTGGACGGCGCGCACTTCTTCAGCCGGCAAAACGGACGTTGGTTGGCGACGCCGCTGCTCATGGCGTTGGTGCTGGTCGAGTTCACCGACGTCATCTTCGCGGTCGACTCCATCCCCGCCATCTTCGCGGTGACGCAGGATCCGTTCATCGTCTTCACCTCGAACATCTTCGCGATTCTGGGTCTGCGCAGCCTCTTCTTCCTGCTCGCCGACCTGGTCGACAAGTTCCGCTACTTGAAGGTCGGGCTCGCGGCGGTGCTGGTCTTCGTTGGCGCCAAGATGACCGCGGTCGGCGTCTACAAGATCCCGCCGCTCGTCTCGTTGGCGGTGGTCGTGGCGCTGCTCGGCGCGTCGATCGTCGCCTCGCTGGTCAGCGCCAAGCGCACGCCGCTGCCCGCGTCCACCAGCGCTGGAAGCTGAACGGGCCGTTGAGCCCCCACGGCTCGACCCAACTGCGGTAAGGGTCGGGCCGTGGAGCTCGTCCTCGCCACCTTGAACGCCAAGTTCCAGCACGCCTCGTTCGGCCTGCGCTCCCTGCGGGCGAACCTGGCGGAGCTCCGCGAGCGCTCGGTCATCCGCGAGTTCACGATCCAGGACCGTCCCATCGACATCGCGGAGGCGCTCCTCGCCGAGAAGCCGCGCGTCATCGGCCTGGGCGTCTACATCTGGAACGCGCAGCAGAGCCTTCAGCTGGTCCGGCTCCTCAAGCAGCTCGCCCCCGAGGTGGTGGTGGCGCTGGGCGGCCCAGAGGTGTCCTACGAATGGGAGGACCAGCCGATCGTCGCGCTGGCGGATCACTTAATCACCGGCGAAGGCGAGCTGGCCTTTCTGGCGCTGTGCCGAGCGGTGCTGAGCGGCGGTCGCGCGGACGCCAAGGTGTTGCCGGGCGGCCTGCCAGACCTCAAGTCGCTCGCGCTGCCGTACGACGAGTACACCGATGACGACCTTCGCCACCGCGTCGTCTACGTAGAGGCGTCGCGCGGGTGTCCGTTCAAATGCGAGTTCTGTCTGTCTTCGCTCGACACGAAGGTGCGCGCCTTCCCGCTGGACCGGCTGCTCGCCGCGCTCGAGCGCCTCATCGGGCGTGGAGCGCGGCAGCTCAAGTTCGTCGACCGCACCTTCAATCTCTCGCCCATCGTCAGCCACGCCATCCTCGACTTCCTCCTCGCGCGCCAGCACCTGGGGCTGTTCAGCCACTTCGAGATGATCCCCGACCGGTTGACGCCCGGGTTGCGCGAACGGCTCGCCCGCTTCCCCAAGGGCGCCGTGCAGCTCGAGCTCGGCATTCAGACCTTCGACGACGCGACGTCCGAGCGGATCAGCCGGCCGCAGGACGCGAAGGCCATCGAGGAGAACCTGCGCTGGCTGCATGCGAGCACCGGCGCGCACGTGCACGCGGACCTCATCGTGGGTTTGCCGGGAGAGGACGTCGCCACCTTCGCCCGCGGCTTCGACCGCCTCGTCGCCCTGGGGCCGCACGAGATTCAGGTCGGCATCCTGAAGCGGCTGCGGGGAACGCCCATCGAGCGGCACGACGCGGCCGAGCAGGTGGCGTGGAGCCGCGAGCCCCCATACGAAATTCTCCGCAACCGACACATCGACTTCGAGACGATGCAGCGGCTCAAGCGCTTCGCGCGCGCGTGGGACCTGGTGGTCAACCGCGGCAACTTCGCCACGTCGGCGCCGCTCGTCTGGCGCGACCGCTCGCCGTTCGAAGGCTTCCTCGAGCTCACCGACTGGCTCGCCGCGCGCGTCTCGTTCGGCGGCGTCGCCCTCCACCGGCTGACCGAGCTGCTGCTGCGGTTCCTCGTGGACGTCCGCGGCCTCGACCGCTTCGAGGCGGGCGCCGCGCTCGCGCGGGACTACGCGCACGCCGGCCGCGGTCTTCCGCCGACGCTGCAACCCTTCGAGGCCCCAGCGCTTCGGCCCGTCCACGGCCCGAGGTTGCCCGCGCGACAGCAGCGACACCACGCGCGCTGACGACGCAAGGTGCCTTGGGCAGCGCCTTGGAGTAGAGCGCCCTCATGCGCCTTCCCATCGCCCTTCTCTTCGCGGCGCTCCTCGCGTCTTGCGCCGGTCACCGCGCGAAGCCGACGCGGGCCGTCACCCCCCCGCCGCCGGTCGCCAGAGCCGAGCCGGTCGTCACCTCGATTCACGGAGTCGAGCGGGTCGACGAGTTCGCCTGGCTGAAGAAGAAAGGCGACCCCGCGGTCGAGGCGCACCTGCGCGCGGAGACACACTACGCGCTCGAGCAGATGAGGCCGACCGAAGGGCTGCAAGCGAAGCTCTTCGACGAGCTGAAGTCGCGGGTGCCCGAAGACGACGTCAGCGCGCCGCAGCGCTGGCGCGGGTGGACGTACTACCAACGCGTGGAGAAGGGAAAAGAGCACCCCATCTTCTGCCGCAAGAAGGACGACGCCGCGCCCGAGCAGGTGCTGCTGGACTTGAACGAGCTCGCCAAGGACGAGAAATACATCAAGCTGATGGGGCTCGCGGTGACGGACGACGGGCGCAGCTTGGCCTACGCGATCGACCCCACCGGGTTTCGCGTCTCGAAGATTCGGATCAAGCACCTCGAGACGAACGCGCTCTTGCCTGAAGTCATCGACAACGCGACCGGCGACATCGCGTGGGCCGCCGACCATCGAACGTTGTTCTACACGGTCGAGAACGACGCGAAGCGCGCCTACCGCGTCTACCGGCACGAGGTCGGCACCTCGCCCGAGAAAGACGTGCTCGTCCACGAGGAGAAAGACGGTCGCTTCTACCTGCAGCTCGAGCGGTCGCGCAGCGGCGAGTACCTCTTCATCCACGCCTGGAGCATGACCACCACCGAGACCCGGGCGCTCCGGGCCAACGCGCCGCGCGCCACGCCGCGCGTGGTCCTACCGCGGCGGCAAGACATCGAGTACGCGGTGGATCACCGCGGCGACCGCTTCTTCATTCGGATCAACGACACCAGCCGGAACTTTCGGCTCATCTCGGTGCCCACCGCCTCGCCGACCAGCCGCCCAGTCGAACTGATCGCGCACCGCGACGACGTGATGCTCGAGCACGTCGCGGTGTTCGCCGACTTCTACGCGGCGCACGAGCGAAAGGACGCGACGCCGACGCTGCGGCTGGTGGGCTTCGACACGAAGCGGTCGACGGCCGTCGAATTTCCCGAGCCGGTGCGCACGATTTGGCCCATCGCGTGGGTGAACTGGCCGTTGTCGGGATTCGTCGAGTTCGGCGCGAAGGTCTACCGGACCGCCTACTCGTCGTTCGTGACGCCGCGGTCGGTCTATGACATCGACCCGAAGACGGGCGCCCGCGTGCTCGTGCGGGAGCAGCAGGTTCCGGGCGGCTACGACCGCGCTCGTTACCAAACCGAGCGGGTGGTGTTTCGCGCGGCAGACGGCGCCGCGGTTCCGGTGTCGCTCCTGTTCAAGCGAGGGCTCGAGCGCGACGGCAAGAGCCCGCTCTTCCTCGAAGGCTATGGGGCGTACGGGGCTCCCTACGACATCGACTTCGACGCGAACCTCTTCTCGTTGGTGGACCGCGGCGTCGTGGTCGGCGTCGCGCACGTGCGCGGCGGCGGCGACCTCGGCAAGAAGTGGCACGACCAAGGCCGAATGCTGCACAAGCGGAACACCTTCGACGACTTCATCGCGGTGTCGGAAGGGTTGATCCGCGGCCACTACACCTCGGCCGATCGGCTGATCATCACCGGCCGCAGCGCGGGCGGGCTGTTGATCGGTGCGGTCGTCAACCAGCGGCCCGAGCTGTTCAATGCCGTGGTGGCCGGCGTCCCCTTCGTCGACGTGATGAACACCATGCTGGACGAAACGCTGCCGCTCACCATCACCGAGCTCGAAGAGTGGGGCGACCCGAAGGACAAGACGTACTTCGACTACATCGCGAGCTACAGCCCGTACGACAACGTCCGCGCGCAGAAGTACCCCGCGCTGCTCGTCGTCTCCGCCTACAACGACAGCCAGGTGCTGTACCACGAGCCCGCGAAGTGGGTCGCCCGGCTGCGCGCGAAGAAGACCGACCAGAATCCGCTCTTGCTCAAGATGGAAATGGAGCCTTCCGGCCATGGCGGCAAGGCCGGCCGCTACGAGCGGCTGCGCGAGATCGCCTTCGAGTACGCCTTCGTGCTCTGGCAAAGCGGCAAGCTTTAGCCATAGGCGTTGGCCGGATGGAGCGCGCCCGTTCGACAGAGTAAAGAGCCGAAGGGCGTGGAGCAGGTGCAACCCTCAACCGCTGGGAAGTGGGCGTGGGGCCTCGCCCTGGCGCTGGTGTTGGGGCTTTTCGCGGGCCGCACCCAAGTGCACCTCTGCGACGGAGACGCCCAGCTCTACCGCGTGGTGGCGCGCAACGCCGTCGAGCGCGCCGACCTCTTCGACCTGACCTACACACCCGCGATGCACCCGCAGTTTCGCGAGCACCTGCCGTTCGGCGTGTGGCCCATCGCGCTGGCCATCGCCGTCTTCGGAGACGGCGCGCTTCGCTGGCTGGACGCGCTGTGGATGGTGCTCCTGCTCGGGGTGGTGGGCAGCGCGGCGCGGCGGCTCTTTCAGTCGGCGTGGGCCGCGGCGGGCGCGGTGCTGGTGCTCGGAACGACCGACTCGTTCGTCATCTTCGCCACCTTCTCCAGGCTCGACGGCGCCACCGCGCTGCTCGGCACCTTGTCCGCCCTGCCCTGGCTCTTCGGCGTTCCGCGCGGAAAGGCCTGGGCCGGGAGCACGCTCGCGGCGGCGGGGGCGTGCCTGGTGAAAGGGCCGTTCGGTCTGGTGCTGCTGTGCGCGGCGGTGGCGGCGCGCGCCATCGCCTCGCGTTCGCCCCGCGCGCTCCTGTGGGGCGGGCTCTCCGCGCTCGGAGCGCTGCTCCCGTTGGTGGCCTTTCTTCTCCACCAACGCTGGTTGGGCGATGCCTCTTGGTGGACCGGGTACGTGCAGGCGCAGCTCTTGAGCTCCGCCGCGGGCGGCAGGACCGACGGCATCTTCTCTCCGTGGTATCCGCTCGTGGCGCTCTCTCGCCAATTCTGGCCGGGGCTCGGGCTTCTGCCCTTCGCCATCTACCGGACGCTGCGGCGAGACGACGCCGGGCGCCGCGTGCTCGCGTGGCTCTTGCTCATCGCCTTCGTCGCGTTGTGCCTGCCAAAGCGTAAGCTGCCGCACCACGTGGCTTTGCTCTACCCCTTGGGCGCCGTCTACGTGGGCGAAGTGCTCGGCGCTGCGGGGTCTTGGCTGGCAGCGCGCGCGCGGGTCGCACGCTACGGTCTGGGGCTCGCCGTGCTGTTGGTGTGGACGCTGGTGCTCGCGGGCAAGCCGCTCTGGGCCCGCGATGGTGGGTGCGTGCTGCGCAGCGACGTGGGCGATGTCCTCTCGACGCTCCCGGCCGGCGCGGACCTGCTCCTCATCTCGGAGCGAACGCAGTGGCGCAACGTGGCCGCCCTCGCTGCCGAGCGGCGCGTCGTCGCGTGGCCCGTGGCGAGCTGGGCCGAGGCCGCGGCGTTGAGCGTGCGGCCGACCATGGCGTTGGTGGTGGAGCCGCGCCAAGAGCCCGTCCCCGAGGAGTTTCAACTGCTGCGCGCCACGCCCCAGTGGAGCGTGTGGTCGCGCCCGTGACGTCCGCTTTCCATCGCTGCCCGTCAAAGCGATTGAGGTTTCGGACTCGAGCCGATTGACTGCCGCGCTACCCCGTCAACCTCTTGGGAGCCGAGCATGCCCAACAACGACTTCGCCGAATTCAAAGCCCGCCAGCGCGAGGGCTGGTCGCACTTCACGCCGATCGAGACCTTCACCATGGTGCCCGCGGCGCACCTGGTTCGCTTCACGGAGGTCCAAGCGGGCCAGAAGGTGCTCGACGTGGGCTGCGGCACCGGCGTCGTCGCGCTGAGCGCCCGCCGCCAGGGCGCCAAGGTCTCGGGCCTCGACTTGACTCCGGCGCTGCTCGAGCGCGCGCAGTGGAATGCGAAGGTCGCGGGCTTTGGCGACATCGCGTGGAAAGAAGGCGACGCCGAGGCGCTGCCCTATCCAGACGCGTCGTTCGACGTGGTGCTGAGCCAGTTCGGCCACATGTTCGCGCCGCGCGCAGAGGTCGCCACGAAGGAGATGCTGCGCGTGCTCAAGCCGGGCGGCCGAATCGCCTTCGCCACCTGGCCGCCGGAGCACTTCATCGCTCGCATGTTCGCGCTCACGGCCCGCTACATGCCCCCGCCGCCCGGGGTCTCTCCGCCGCCGAAGTGGGGCGAGGTGGCCACCGTGCGCGAGCGGCTGGGCGATGCGGTGAAGGACCTGTTCTTCGATCGCGGCGTCATGCGGTTCCACACCCTGAGCTCCCAGCACTACGTCATGGACATCGAGCGGACCGCCGGGCCCATCGTAAAGCTGGTGGAGCGCGAGAAGGACGAGCCGGAGAAAGTCCGCGCGTTCCGGCAGGAGCTCACCGCGCTCATCGGCGAGTACTTCTCCGACAACGTGGTGACGCAGCACTACCTGCTCTCCCGCGCCACCAAGCGCTAGTCAGAGCAGAAAGCACTGGGCCAACCGCGCGCGAGCTCAGCGCCTCCAGGCGGAGAATTGCGGCATCGCCCGCTCGCGGAGGGCGACGTCCTGCGCGAGCCGCTCGAGCGTCTGGGCCACCGACTGTCTCACCGCATCGTTCGGATGCGCAGACAGGTGCGCGCGGACCTCATCGAGGTGACGCCGCTCGCGCAGGTTGCCGAGCGCCTCCACGACGCGACGGAAGATGAACGGCGCTTGGGCCACGCGCTGCTCGACCTCTGACCAGCGCGTGCGCAGCTGACTCCAGAAGGCGTCGCGCGCGATGGGGTTCGCGAGCAGACCGGACACGACCGTCGCGAAGTCCTGCAGCGGCACGTCGTCGCTGAAGGCCACCTGCTGCGCGCGCTGCGCGAGCGCCGGCGCCTCGAAGGCGGTCAGCCCACCCAAGTAGCGGCGGCGGAACGCGGGGTCCTTCTCGCTCCGGTATGCGGCGAGCAGCTGGTCAAAGAACGCCGCGTCTCCCTGCCGTGCGGCGACGTGCACCGCAACGTCGTGCAGGTTGGCCTCCAGCGCGTCTTTCTTCCCCTCGAGCACGGGGACAATCCGCTTCGACAGCTCGCGCGCGCCCGCGTCGTCTCGCCCCAACCCCACCACCGCGCGGGCGAGCGCGGCGCGGCGCAGACGGGCCGCCGTGTCCTCCTGCGCGCCCGCGTCCCAGCCCAGCGTTTCGAGTGCGCCGCCGAGCAGCTCACGCACGAACTGGCGGAAGCGCGGCAGCTCCGCGTCCGGCACCAGGCGGTAGTCGATGAGGGACAGCCGGCCGACCAGCTCGTCGAGCACCGCGTAGTCGCGCTCGTTGCGATAGCGCTCGACCAGCGCGAGCAAGCTCGGCAGCTCCGCCTCACCCGAGCGGACCAGCGCCCAACGGTCGGCGAGGAGCGAGATGCGCTCCGATGGCTCGAGCGCGTCGAGGTTCGCCGCGAGCGCTTGCAACGCCAAATCGCTGTAGCCCACGCGGTAGAAGCCCGTGCTGCCGCCGTTGCCGCACACCCACTTGAGCTCGCCCGCCACCGGCAACCGAACCGACTCGGCGCGCGACTCGAGCAGCAGGCGGTGCTCGCGGACGCCCTGCGAGTCGCGGTACCGCAGCACCACCGGGACCGGCCACACCTCGTCGCTCTTCGCCTTCGGCTCGCCGTAGAAGCGGCGCTGCGAGAGCGTCACCGTGTCGCCCTTCCAGTCGAGCGCGACGAGCGGAAAACCGCTCTGGCGAATCCACGTGTCCGCCACCTTCTGCACCGGCTGGCTCGAGGCCTCGCCGAGCGCGCGCCACAGGTCGTCCGCCACCGCGTTCGCGCGCGCGTGGCGCTTCATGTACTGGCGAATGCCGTCGCGGAACTTGTCGGCGCCGATCCACCCTTCGAGCATGAGGAGCACCGCGCCGCCCTTCTCGTAGGTGATGGCGTCGAAGTTCTCGGTCGCCTGGTGCGCGTTGAGGACTTCGCCGCGGATGGGGTGCGTCGACGAGAGCGCGTCGAGGCCGAGGGCGCTCGCGGTGCCCGTCTGAAAGTCGAGCCACACGCGCCACTCAGGCTTCCATTGATCCACGATTTTGTAGGCCATCCACGTGGCGAACGCCTCGTTGAGCCACAGATCGTCCCACCACACCATCGTCACCCAGTTGCCGAACCATTGATGCGCGAGCTCGTGGGTGATGACCTCCGCGATGCGCTTCTGCACCGGCACCGAGGCCGTCGCGGGGTCGACGAGCAGCGCCACCTCCCGGTAGGTGATGAGGCCCGCGTTCTCCATCGCGCCCGCCTCGAAGTCAGGCACGCCGACCTGATCCACCTTCCCGAACGCGTACGGCAGCCCGAAGTAGTCCTGCAGCTTGGGCAGCACCGCGAGCGCGACCTCTTGGCCAAAGCGCGTCAGGTGAATCTTCTCGGGCACCGCCCAGGTGCGCACCGGCACGCCCACCGCCTTCTCTTCCGCGCAAGGCTCGAGCGCGCCGACCGCGAGCGCGATGAGGTACGAGCTCAAGACTTCCGTCTCCGCGAAGCGCACGAGGCGGCGCTCACCGCGCGGCGTGTCTTCGATGACCGCGCCGTTGCCGATCGCCGCGACGCCCTTCGGCACGTCCAGCGAAATCGACCAGCGCGCTTTGAACGAAGGCTCGTCGAAGCAAGGGAAGAGCCGGCGCGCGTCCGCGGCCTCGAACTGCGTCACCGCCACCTGGCCCGCTTGATAGAGCCCGCGCAGGCCCGGGGTGAACGCGCCCCTCCACTCCAACTCGAGCGCTCCGCGGCCCTCCGCCAGCGGCTTTTCGAATTCGAGCGCGAGGGTCTCGCTCTCCGCCGCCGCGCGGGCGGTCGCCTTCACCGCGCCGGACGATGTCACGTACTCCGCGCGGGTGATGGACAGGTCGATGCCGTGCAGCACGATTTGCGACGTGCCGCGCTTCAGCTCGAGCTCGATGGTTTGGCGGCCCTCGAAGCGCTTCTCGTCGAGGTTCAGCGTCAGGTGGGCCGAGTAGCGGTGCGGCCGGACGGCCGGGTCGAGGCGGAAGTTCTTGTCGTGAAGGTCGAAGGACATGACCAGAGGCGTAATGTCCTTCGAGCCTTCGGGCAACAGGGTCGAGGCGATTTGATGCCTCGATGTCGAGCCGCGCGGAGCTAGTCCGGAATCGCGGCGGCCTGAGCGGCCACGGCGGCGAGCACTTGTTGACGGAGCGCCACGAAGGGGCTCAGGCCGCCGTTCAGCTTGGGGATGTTCTGGCCGAAGATGTTGTCGAAGCCGACGCCGAGCTGCTGGATGATCTGCTGCACTCCGACGTAGGCGTTGCGTTGATCAGGGTTGGTGCTGGAGGCCCACTTGCTGCTGATGCTGAGCGCCGTGCGGAGCTCGGCCAAGTAAGCCGCCTCTTCACGCAGGTACGCCAGCGACGAGACCGGCGTCGCGTCCGGGTTACCGGTCCTCGCGTCGTTGAGCTGGAGATGGAGATCGTCGTAGTTCTCGCGCATGCCTTGCAGCGTCGCCTGGATGTCCGGGAGCGAATCGCGGGCCGCCTGCAGGAACGCCTTGGCGCTGCTCGACTTCTGCAGCTCCGCCCGATGGGCGCGAAGCTGCGCGGCGCGGCGCTTCATCTCGGCGCGGCGCTGTTGCGGGGTGAGCTTCTTGTTCTTCTTCGTCCGACGCGCGAGGGCGTTGAGGCGGCTTGCGCCAACCGCTGAGGTACCTGCCACGGTTCACTCCGGTGAGGGGGTTGCGAACGGCGAGGAGCAGACGCTACCCGAGCCGCGTCGGCCGCCCAAGTGCCCCACCGCCGAGCGAGAAAAAGTGAACAACTTTCTAAGCGTACAAACGCTCCAGCTAGGGCGACGACTCGAGGCCGCGGGCGAGAGCCAATGGGCTCTACTCCGGACGTCCTTGCTGAGCCGGTTCTCAAACGTGAAATACTTCAATCGAAGATGAGCCGAGCCCATCAACTGATGACCGTGTTGAGGAGCCGGCGCACCAATGAACGTCCAAGGAACTGGTTGGAGCGCGTCGAGGGGGCGCTGGATGCCTGCGCGACACTGGACGAGGATGCATTTCGGACGCTCGTAGTCGCCATCAATGGACCACTCGCGGACGAGCAGCGCCACATCGAGGAGGACCCCAAGGCCTTCGTCGAGTTCTGGCGCCGACTCGCCGAGCGCTTCCCGGACGACCCGAGGTTTCGAGCACGGTACGCCGATACGCTCCTGCTCGTGGGCCGCACGCCCGAGGCGCGCGAAGAGCTGCTCCGAGCGCTGGACGCAGATTCCAGACTCCTCTACAGCATGGGTGGCGACTGGGGCGACGTCATGGAGCGCGCGGGCGGTCGTGACTGGGCAGCATGGCGAGCCCATGTGATTCGTGCGGCAGAGTTTTCGGACCCGGAGGACAACCGCGAGTACATGGAGGAGAAGCTGCAGGAGCTCCTTCCCGACATCGCGAACGATCCCGAGCTGCGAACGGTCGTCCGCTCAATTCTCGGCGAACGAAAGGATCCCACGACCGGGGCCGCCTGATGGATCCGCACTCCCGGCCCTTCGCACTTGTTCTCAGCTGTCGGACCGAAGGCTTCGCGGCTGTCGACTGTCAGCTCGACGCTGGCTGTGTAAGTGGGCTTGCGGTGCGCCCACTGCCCCGCCGGTGACCTGCCGGCTCAATTCGTCTCAGGGTCGCGGACGGGAAACCCCAGGCGTTCGGCCGCCTTCGCCAGGCGCTCGTCGTACGTCACCAGCGACAGCCTTTGGCCCTGAGCACGCAGGAAATCCATGGTCGCCAGGTGTAGTGCGTCGAGTGTACGCACCGGCACAGGGAATGGCTCCGTCGCACGCGCCAACACCTGGGGCGCTAAAGCGACGAGGTCCACCCGCCTCAACAATCCGTAGCCCAACTCGTCAAAGGCACCCGGCTCGCTCTTCAGGCTGTTGAGCCTCACCCAAAGCTCGTACTCCAAGAGGCGACTCGACGTCAGTCGAGCGCGCCAAAGGGAGTCGGCCGGTCGGCGCGACTCGCCGAGCAGATGCGCCAAGGCGACCGAAGTGTCGAGGTAAACCACTACCGATCGCCTCTGTCCTTCTCCAAGCCACGCAGGAGTTCTTCCGTCGGCATGGAGGGCTTGGAGGCCGGCGGGACGTCGGAGCGCTCGGCGGCTGGCGTCAGCCAGCCCTCTTCGATGAGCCGCGCCGTCACCGCATCGTCCACGCGTCTGGACGCACCGGGCCGCGGAGGAGACAACTCCGCGACCACCTCGTCGCGGTCGGTGACGAAAATCGTCTCGCCCCGCGAGGCGAGCCTCACGTATTGGCTCAGCTGGTTCTTGAGCTTCTTGATACCTACGACCTTCATGCAGCAATGGTAGCTACTAGTGGCTACTTCGTCAAAGCAGCGGAAGTCGAAATGTCACTCGCATTGCGAATGCGCCCGACAATCTCTTGGCGGCCCTGCACGAGGATTTTCAGTTTTGGTGGCAAAGGAGATACGGCGAAGAGGCGGCCGCTCCGGCTCACATTGGCCTGACATGCTTGGCGATGAACACCGCTGCTTCAGCCTTACTGGTTGCACCTTGAGCGACGCCCAAGGTGAGTTCGACCAGTTCGCCTTCGCTGCAGTCAAGGAACTGCTCGTTCAAGTACAAGAATAGGAACGTCGCTGCGGCCGCCGCTCGCTTTTTGCCATCGAGGAACGGATGGTTTTGCGCCATGTGGAAGAGATAGGCGGCCGCCATCTCCGGCAGCGTGGCGTGCAGGTACTTGCCACCAAAAGACGCCTCGGGCGAAGCAATCGCAGACTCGAGCAAACCGAGGTCTCGAATCCCGTGAATGCCGCCATAGAGGTTGATTTGCTCGGCATGCAGCGCGAGCACTTCGTCGAGCCGAAGAAAGAGAACCTTCATTCAGCAAGCCGTTTAACCCCAGAGATCACCTGTGTTGAACGTGGTAGCCGGAGTGTTTGAACCACTGCCTGCAGTGCCGAGCAGTTACTCGGTGCCGCGCACGTCGGGCGACGCGCGCAAGGGTATCGGCAGTGCGTGGAGCATGCTTGCGCACGTATTGCTTCTGGAGTGCCCAGCCGGGCTCGATCGGATTGAAGTCGTGCGAGTACGGAGGTAGGTACAGCACTCGCACGCCAGCCCGTCGGCACCATCGTTTCACTCGGGGATCTCGGTGGGCCTTCAGGTTGTCGAGAACGATGATGTCCCCGCGCGCGAGGCGCGGAAGAAGCTTCGTTACGAGCCAGCCGACGAAGTTGTCGGCATTCGTTGCCTCAAACATCGTGCTGAGCAGAAGCCAGCCGGTGACGCGCATCGCGCCCAGCAGGGTGAGGTTCTTGCCCCAGTTCATCGGCGTACGCTCGACGAACTCCTGACCCTTCTTCACCCAGGCGTGGGTTCGCGTCATCGCCGCGTTCAGCCCCGATTCGTCGAGGTGGGCTTGATCCGGTCCCGTAGACACCAATCGAGAGGTAGATACGGTGTCGATC
>CAZEDU010000061.1:0-9895 GCA_964511185.1 uncultured Myxococcaceae bacterium
GCGAGCCCGGTGACCTGGCGCTCGACACCGACGTGGTGGTGGTGGGCTCGGGCGCGAGCGGCGCGGTGGTCGCGCGCGAACTCGCCGACGCCGGGCAGCGCGTGCTGATCCTCGAGGAGGGCGGCTACTACTCCCCCGAGACGTACGGCGCGCTGCGGCCGTCGCAGCAGATGCGCGCGATGTGGCGCGACGGCGGGCTCACCTTCGCGTTCGGCCTGGGCGACAGCCCGATGGTCAACGTGATGATGGGCAAGTGCGTCGGCGGCTCGTCGGTCTTGACCGGCGGCGTCTGCTTCCGCACCCCCGACGCGGTGCTGCGCGAGTGGCAGCAGGTGCACGGCCTGACCGACCTGACGCCCGAGCGCATGGCGCCGTTCTTCGAGGCGGTGGAGAAGCGCGTGCACGTCGAGGAGGTCCCCCGGCGGATGCGCTCGAAGTCGACCGAGCTGTTCGCCGTCGGCGCCGAGAAGCTGGGCTACGCGCTCAAGCCGCTGCGCCGCAACACCGAAGGGTGCCAAGGCTTCTCGCGCTGCAACTTCGGCTGTCCCCACCGCGCCAAGCTCTCCGTCGACGTGAGCTACCTGCCCGACGCCCTTCGGCAAGGCGCCGAGCTCTTCTCCGACTGTCTGGTCGAACGGGTGCTGGTCGAGAACGGGCGCGCCGTCGGCATCGAGGGGCGCGTGCTCAACGGCCCCGACCGCGCGCCGTCGGGCCGCTTGTGGGTGCGGGCCAAGCGGGTGGTGCTCGCGGCCGGGGCGTACCACTCCCCTCTGCTGCTCCTGCGCAGCGGGCTCGCGCCGCTCTTCGGGCAGGTGGGAAAGAACCTGACGTTGCACCCGTCGTTTCGCGTGATGGCGCGCTTCGACGAGCCGGTGAACGGCTGGCGCGGCGCCTTGCAGAGCGCCTTCTCCGACGCGTTCGAGCACGAGCGGTTCACGTTGATCAGCGTCTTCACGCCGCCCGGCGTGCTCGCCGCCACCATGCCGGGCATCGGCCCCGAGCACGTGGCGCACGCCGAGCAGGTCCCCTACCTCTCGGTCTTCGGCGGGCTGGTGCACGACTCGGGCGGCGGCCGCGTGCGGCGCGGCATCGGCCGCGAGCCGCTCGTCACGTACCGGCTCTCGAAAGAGGACCGCCACGCCGTCTGGGCGATGCTGCGCAAGATGGCGGACACCTACTTCGCCGCGGGCGCGCGCGAGGTGTACCTGCCGGTGCTGGGCTTGCCGGGCATGACGGCGGACGCGCTCGCGCGTTTCGAGCTGGAGAAGCTGCCGGCGCGCAGGCTCGAGTGTTCCTCGCAGCACCCCATGGGCACCTGCCGCATGGGCACGAGCCCGAAGCGCTCGGTGGTGGATCCACTCGGCCAGCACTGGCAGGTGAAGGACCTGTTCGTGGTCGACGGCAGCATCACGCCGACGAGCCTGGGCGTGAATCCGCAGCTCACCATCATGGCGATGGCGCTGCGGCTCGCGACGCGGCTGCGCGAGCGCCTTTCTTGATTTGGGATTCAGTTGGGCGACAGTCCCCGTTGGGGACAGTCCCCTCCATTGCTCTCCCGAAGAGGTCTTCTATGAAGCTCGTCTCTCCCAGCGCCCCGACCGTGAAGCACGAAGATCGCCGCCGCGGCGCGCCGAAGGCGCCGTTGTTCGGGGAGCTGCTCATCGAGTCTTCTTGGCGTCCGACGGATCCGCCGATGGGCGCCTCCGAAGGCTGGCTGCGGGCGAACGGCTTCGCGCCGGACCGCCGCGGAAGCTGACCGCGTCACTTCCTCGTCAGCTCACCGCCGCATACGTTGGGAACGCCGCCCTCGCTGCACACCACCACCAGCGTCCCCGCATCGCCGGGCGTGGTGGTGCACTCGTACACGGTGGTGGGGAAGAAGCGGCCTCCGTCCGGGGCGGCCTCGCCCGCGTCCGCGAGGACCCCGCCATCCGGCAGGAACGGGTAGCGCACGAACACCTGCCCGTAGAACGTCCACCCGCCGGCGAGCAGATCATCGCCTTCGAGGCCCAGCGAGTCGCCCGAGAGCGGGAGGTTCACCTTCTCGCCGCCCTGAACCGTCACCACGCAGCTTGAATTCGCGCTGATCCACACGTCGCCCGCAGGCCCACAGCTGGTGCTGGCCCAAAACGGCGTGGGCGCGATGTCCGAGCAGCCAGGGCCCGGCACGCTGTCGATGGGCGTGAAATCGCTGGTCGCGATCAACGCCAAAGTCGCGGCGGCCAACCCCGCGACCTGGGCGACGAGACGAACGGTGCGCTTCATACGGCGAACTCTCCTTGGGCCCGGACGCCGAACCACACGGACAAAGGAATCATCGGGAGCGCCGCCAGGTCGGTGACGTCGACCACGATGCCGTCACACGACAGCCCCAGCGGGGCGCCCAGCCAGCCCATCACCCCGCACACCGCGCCCGCCGCGACCGCCGACGTCTTCACCGACGTGAACAACGCCAGGGTGGCGACCGCGCCGACCGCCAGCCGCGCGCGCGCCGAGGCCACCCCGGCCAACGACAGGAGCGCCGAGAGGAACAGCGGCAAGAAGAAGCAGCCCGCGAAGTCGGACAGCTTGCCGGTCAGCGCGTTGTGAAACCGCGCCTTGAGCACGTGGTCGTTGAGCACCAGGAGCCCCACCATCGCCAGCGGCAAAGGTGAGAAGAACTCCGGCATGGTGGGGAAACGGCGCACGTTACGGATTGTCTCAAATCGCGGCCCGGTCGAGGAGCACGCCCCCCCGCTGTGAGGCCTCGAGGGTTCCACACGCCGCGCCGATGTCCTTGCCGCCGGAGTAGCGCCGGGCGATCGGCGAGCGAAGTATCTGTAAATGGTCGCGAAACGCCTTGAGCTCCTCGCCCGAGGGCGGCTGGTACTTGCCGGTCGGATCCGTCACGTCGATGAGATCGATCTTGATCGGTATGCCCTCGAACGCGGCTTGGAGCGCCTGCGCGTCCTCCGGCCCCAGGTTGAACTTCGAGATGGCGACGTACGCCAGCATCGCCCGCTCCTTCCGCGTCGACGCGTACTCGCGAATCGCGTCGACGAGTTCGGGCAGCGGGTGCGTGTGCTCGACCGGCAGCACCTGCGCGCGCTTCTCCGGGATGGCCGAGGTGATGGAGAACGCCAGGCGGTACGGCTGCCCTTCCTTCACGTAGCGCCGGATGCCCGGCACCCAGCCCGCGGTGGAGAAGGTGATCGCCTTGGCGGAGATGGCCAAGCCCGCCGGGTGGCACATGATGCGCGCCGCGCGCGTCGTCTCGGCGTAGTTAAGCAGCGGCTCGCCCATGCCCATGAAGACGACCCCGCGCACCGGCCGGTCTGCCTCGGCGCGGATCCGCATGACCTGATCCACGATCTCCCAGGTCTTCAAGTTGCGCTGAAAGCCCATCTTGCCGGTCATGCAGAAGTCGCACGCGAGCGCGCAGCCGACCTGCGACGACACGCAGACGATGTACTTGTCGTCGAAGAGCGGAATGCGCACCGCCTCGACGCGGCCGCCCAAAGGAGACGCGAACAGGTACTTCACGAACCCGTCCTCCGCCTTGCGCCGCTCGACGACGGAGAGCGTGGGCAGCTCGCCGTGCGCGAGCACGTGGTCGCGCACGTGGCGGGGGACCTGCGGCACCTCGCGCAGCGCCGCCAACGACTCAGCGCCGTGCGCGAAGACCGCGGCGAAGAGCTTGTGCACCGCCGTGCGCGTCGGCGTTGGCGACAGGTGCGCGAGCGCGCGCGTCAGGCCGTCGAAGTCCAGGTCTTTGAGGGGAAGCGTCACGGGCGAGCGCGTTCTACAGCACCCGAGCCCCGCGAATGAAATCCGGCTACTTCTTGCAACGCCCGCGGAGGAAGTCCATCAGCCGGTTCCCCAGCTCCTCGGGCATCTTCTTGTGCAGCGCGTTTCGACACAGCTTCGGCGTCGCCTGGTAGCTCTTCACGAAGTCGACGCACGGGGTACAGCCGGAAAGATGCGCCTCGAGGTGCCGCCGCTCCTCGGCCGGCATGTCGCCGTCCAAGTACTGCTGCAGCAAATCGATGGACTCTTTACAGGTGAACATCAAACCCCCCGCCCGTCACTTTAGAGCGGTGTACAGAAGATGCTGAAGTGCCTCGCGCGTTTCAACCATGCTCAATCCCGGTAGAAGTCGTCGATGGCGGCGCGCAGCTGCAGCCGCGCGCGGTGCAGCCGGCTCTTGATGGCAGGGACGGATTCGCCAGTGATCTCCGCTATTTCTTCGTAGCTCAAGCCGTCGACGTCCTTGAGGAGGAACACCTCGCGGTAGCCATCGGGCAAGGTGTCGGTGGCGGCCTCGATGGCCTGACGCAGCTCGGCATTGAGCGCCTGCTCGTCCACCCCGCGCACCCAATCGACCTCGGGCATTTGGATCAGCGAGCCGCGCTCGTTGAACTCCGGGCCGCGCAGCTCGGCCTCGGCCGAACGCTGCACCTTCGAGCGGCGCAGCCGCATCAGCGCGTGGTTCGCCGCGATGCGGTGCACCCAGCTCCCGAACGCCGCCTCTCCGCGAAACCGCTCGAGGTTCTGAAACGCGGCGAGGAACGTGTCCTGCGTCACCTCGGCGGCGTCAGGCTCGGACCGCGTCATGCGCAGCGCGAGCGAGAACACCTTGTCCCGGTGCCGCTCGACCAGCGCCTCGAACGCGGACATGTCGCCCGACTGCGCGCGCTGCAGCAGGGCGCTGTCATCGGACGTCGCTTCGCCGTGGCGCTGCATGGGGCGGAACATGTGGGAAGCCACCGCCGAACGCAAGGAATCGCGCTCACCGCGGACGGCTGACGAAGCGGTTGTCCTTCACCCAGAACCGGTACGGCTTCTTCGCCCACGCGCCCGCGTAGTCGACGCCGATGCGCGGCCCGCGCGCGATGGCGCGAGGCGAGAGCGCCGGAGCGTCCTCGATGCCCAGCGGCCCGCGCACCAGGTCGGCGCGGTTGTATTGCCCGGTGATGCCCAACGCCGCGCACAGCCGCGCCGGCCCGTCGGTCCGCGCGCCGGGCTCAAAGCCGGAGATCGGCTCGAGCGCGCGCACCAACACCGCCGCGGCGACCCCCTCGCGCTCCGTCACCACGTTGAAGCACCAGTGCATGCCGTAGATGAAATAGACGTACGCGTGGCCAGGCGGGCCGAACATCACGTCGGTGCGCGGCGTGCGCCCCTTCGACGAGTGCGCCGCCAGGTCGTGCTCGCCGATGTACGCCTCGACCTCGACGATGCGGCCCGCGCGCGACGGGCTCCCCTCCTCGAGCACCAGCCGTTTGCCGAGCAGCTCGGGCGCCACCTCGAGCGCGGGGCGGGCGTAAAACTCACGGGGCAGACGCACGCGCGCACGGTGTCCGTTCTTGGGCACAAGGTCAACGCGAGGTGGGTTCCGGTCCGCCCCCACTCGGTGCTAGAGCGCAAAGCCCGTGATCAACACCGGTCGCATCAGCGGCGTCTTGTTGCCTCTCTTCTCCGTGCGCTCGAAGGCCGACTTCGGCATCGGCGATTACGGCTCGTTGGAAGGGTTCTTCACTTGGCTCCAAGCCGGCGGCCAGAAGCTGTGGATGACGCTGCCCCTGCTGCCCACCGCGCCGAACGACTCGAGCCCTTACGCGACCCGCAGCGCCTTCGGCTTGAACCCGCTGTTCATCGACATCCACGCGCTGCCGGAGTTCCACGGGCTGGGCGGCTTCGACGCGCTCACCAGCCTCGAGAAGGAGCAGCTCGAGCACGCGCGCGCCGCGCCGCGCATTCGCTACGACCTGGTGTTCCCGCTCAAGGCCGCGGTGCTCCGGCGCTGCTTCGAGCACTTCGAGCGGACGCAGTGGAAACCTCGAGGCCCGCGCGCGCAGGCGCTCGAGGCGTGGACCCAAGCGCAAGCGGCGTGGCTCGACGCGTACACGCTCTTCTGCGCCATCTCCGGCAGCCGCCAACACCAGGCGTGGTGGGAGTGGCCCGAGCCGCTCCGGACGCGCGACGCGAAGGCGCTCGAGGCCGAGCGGACGCGGCTCGCGCGCGACGTGCTCTTCCACAGCTGGGCGCAGTGGATCTCCGAGACGCAGTGGGACCGCGTGCGCGCGCTCGCCCGGGAGAAGGGCATTCTCCTGTGCGGCGACGAGCCGTTCATCATCGGCCAGGACAGCGCGGACGCGTGGGCGAACCCCACGTTGATCCGCCGCGACGCGCGCCTGGGCGTTCCGCCCGACGACTTCTCCGCGGACGGCCAGGACTGGGGGCTGCCCTACTTCGACTTCGCGCAGATGGAGCAGGACGACTACGCGTGGCTCCGCTTCCGCGCGCGCAAGGCGGCCTCGTATTACGACCTGCGCCGCGTCGACCACGCGGTCGGCTACTTCCGCCAGTGGATCCGCGACGAGCAGACGCCCAAGGGCCGCTTCATCCCGCCCGACGAAGACAGCCACCGCCGCCTGGGCGAGCGCCACTTTCGGCTCTTGAGCGAGTCGGCCGGCATCATCGCCGAGGACCTGGGCGTGATTCCGCGCTTCGCGCGCGAGACGCTGCAGCGCCTGGGGCTGCCCGGCTACAAGGTGATGCGCTGGGAGCGCGAGGACGGCGTCTACAAGAACCCGCACGACTATCCGCAGCACTCGCTCGCCACCACCGGCACCCACGACACCGAGACGCTCTGCGAGTGGTGGGAGACTTGCGCCGACTGGGAGCGCGAGGCGACCGCGCGGGCGTACCCCGAGCTGCACGGGCTGCACCCGTTGCCCAAGCAGCTCACGCCCGAGGTGCACGAGCGCTACCTGCGCGCGGCGATGAAGTCGGGCAGCGAGCTGTGCATCGTGCCGTGGCAGGACGTGCTCGGCACGCGCGAGCGGGTGAACCTGCCCGGCTCGATGACCGACGCGAACTGGAGCTACCGCATCGCGCAGCCGCAGGAAGAGCTGATGACGCGCGACGAGACCCGGCGCGGCGCCGAGCGGTTGGCGCGGCTCACGGCCGAAGGCGGGCGCTAGCGCCAGACAAGCGCGTCTAGCCGGTGCTGAGCGCGCGGTGGAGCGCCGGCACCTCGGCGGCGGCCTCGTCCCGGAAGCGCGCGCCGAAGCCTTCGATGCCGTTCTTGCTGCCGCACCAGACGACCTTGGCGATGACCTTGCGCGCGCCGATGCCGAGAAAACCGCGCGACAGCTCGAGCTCTATCTCCGCGCCCGGGACGACGCGGCGGATGCGCGGCGCGGCGACGAACACCCCGCGCGCGGAGAGGTCGCGGATCTGCGCTTCGTATTGCCGGTGCCCCACGCGCACGCCGCAGTTCATCTTCGTCTCGACGCGCTTGGTCTCCATCGTGCCGAGCTGCGGCGACCGGCCGGCGCAGATGGCGAACATCTCGGCCGCGGTGCGCTTGTCCTGTCCCTCGAAGCGCACCAACAGGCCGCGCTGGCTGTAGCCCTGCGGGCTGCCCTGGCGGATGAAGACGACCTTGCCGGTCAGCTCGAAGCGGCGGTCGCAGTCGCCGAAGGTGGCCACGAAGTGCAGCTGCGAGCCCAAGGACCTCAGCTCGTCGGTCGGGATGAACAGGGTGAGCTGGCCATGGTCGGCGCGGCTCTGGGCGAGAACCGAACGGCGGCTGGGGAACCTCACCAGCATCGGGGTCTCGAGCTCGGTCATACAGGCAGGCCCTCGGGCAGTGGGAGACGACTGAAATCGTGCGATGGCCGGGGTGTGGGTATGCGAGCACCCAACGGGTGTCCGACAGCCTTAAACCCGGCGTGAAGGCACAAATTTTCAGCCCAGCGGATCGATTTTCGCGGCGAAGCCCCCATCGTCCTCCCCTCTTCAAAAAACCTTTCACACCCCCTGCCTGCCCCGGGTTGAGGCATCCGAAAACTCCTTCGACGAGGGTGAATCGATGCGCAGCGTGTGGATGGTTGCAGCTCTGGTGTTGGTGGCCTGCGGGGCGCCAGAGGATGGCGCCGGCTCGGAGTCGGACCTTCTGGGTGCGCTCGCACAGGACGCGACGGGCGGCATCGCGGAAGGCACGGCGGAGGCGAAGGCGGTGCTGCGCGTCGCGAACGAGGCGACCGCGGACCAGCTGAAGGGCCAGGCCAGGCTCGACCCTCGCGCCGCGGACGGCGTGGTGGCGTACCGGCTGGGCGACGACGGACAGGTCGGCACGGCCGACGATGAGACGTTCGACACGCTCGCGGAGTTGGACGCGGTGCCGTTCGTCGGCCCAACGGAGTTTCAGTCGTTGCTCGCCTACGCCCAGTCGCTGGGCTACCTGGCACCGAAGGGGGTCGAGACGCTCAGCTCGAGCCCGAACAAGGCCATTCGGGACAACGCCACCGTCACGGACGCGTTGGAGGTGAGCGGCAGCGGCAAGAGCGGGTCGGTGCGCGTCACCGTCGACATTCGCCACACCTACGTCGGTGATTTGACGGTTCAGCTGAAGCATGGCGGGGTCGTCGCGACGCTTCACCAGCGGCAAGGCGGCGCCGCGGACGACCTGCGCCGGACGTACGCGGTGGATGCGTTCGCGGACGTGGACCGCTCGGGCGCTTGGACGCTTCAGGTGAGCGACCACGCGACCCGCGACGAAGGGGTGCTCGTGTCCTGGAGTCTGGAGCTGCCCAAGCATCAACTGCCGGCCGCCACCAGCCCCTTCGACCCGGTGAGCTGCTCAGGGCCAGCGCTCACGGCGGACCAGGCGCTCGCGACGTTCGCCGCGGGTTCCTGGTATCGACGACTGGGGCCATACACGCTCCAGGCGCGGACACGGACGTGCGGCAAGTACACGGGATGCGGCCCTTGGAGCGCGACCGCCGCGCCCTTCGAGTACCCGCGAAGTTACCCGAAGGAGGGCACGGCGTTCTTGACGGTGGCCGATGACGGCGTGGTCCGGGTGACGCTCATCACCCACCAATGCCGGCCGAACGCGAGCGGCTATGGGATGACATGCGGCGCCGCGGGCGAACGGCCGGACGAGGCGATACCGACGTCGTTCTACGGCGCATTCGGCGCGGCATGCGAGCCCGTCGGAAAGCCGGAGCTGTCGTGCAGCCAATACACGTACGTCTCCGGTATGCACTGGGGAGGTTCCGGGGGCACGTACCCCTCGAAAGGCATCCTCTACTTGGAAGGCCTGGAACCGGCGGCTTTGAGCGGAAACATCACGTCGAGCTGCTTGCGGTTCACCTCGGCGTTGCCGGCGCCGAAGGATGCGGCGAGCTACACGGAAGAACAGGTGGGGCTCGTGATGCGCTTCTAAGAGCGCTTGGGAAGTGGATCAGCTGATGCCCGCGGTCGACGATGTTTCCTCGTCGAAGCGCGAAACGCGATTCCCATCGAGCCGAGAATGAGTCGATGGGTTTCTTCAGCCTTCCGGTCTTGCCGCGCGCAGTTCGCGAGCCCTGTCGCGCTTGAGCTGAAGTCGCTCTTCTCGGACCTCGGGGACGCGGTCACCCGCGACGGCGCGGTGCGGAAGCGGCTTCCGAACCGAATCACCCACTCGACCCGCGTCGACGGCGTGCTCGAGACGCAGAAGCGTTCGGTTCGAGTGAAGTAGCTGGGCCTGTCTCCCGGTTGGGTCAGCTGGCATGTGGGCGGGCTGCTCAGTGCCGTGCTCCGCCGTCGCGTCGGCCTTCGCCCATCAAGGGGTTGGCGTTGGCGCGCCCCTTGAAGTGGTCACTCGCACTCGACGCTTCGGCGACTCAAGAAGGAGTGCACCATGCGGGCAAGTTCGTTCATCGCGCTGGGTTTGGGTTTGAGCCTGCTCGGGTGCGGCGAGAGCCTCACCGTCGTGACGGGCGACGGCGAAACCACCGTCGAGAGCCCGCTCGACCGGGCGACGGCAGATCGCATCTTTGGCTTCGAGCTGAGCCTGGGCTCGTACGAAGTCTTCAACGCGACGCTGACGCCGATGGCTCCGGCCAACCCGCCTCCCGAA
>CAZEDU010000061.1:9905-29733 GCA_964511185.1 uncultured Myxococcaceae bacterium
GTGTGGATGGGTCGTCTGCGTTCGACCGGCGGCACCTATTTCAGCGTCGGCACCGCGAACGGAGCGCTCCCAGTGGTGGCGGCCGGCACCACCGTGCGCGCCGATGCGTCGGCCATCGCGTGGTCGTCGTCGGTGGTGGGCAAGAGCACGCAGGTGATCATCCGCGAGCGCGACAGCAGCGGCAGGCAAGTCGGCGAGTCCCGCGGACAAGCGCAGAGCATCAGCAAGGTTTGGGCGAGCCTGCCCGACGTGACGTACGTCACGCTGCGCTCGGATACGCGGCTCGACGTGCGCGTTCGGGTGGCCGGCGAAGCGGGCGACGAGGTCGGCGTCGACGGAATCATGGTCGACTTCAGCTCGGTCGCGGCGCCGCAGCAGCCGGAGCAGAAACCGACGCCTGCTCCGAAGCCAGCGCCCGCTCCGAAGCCGACCCCAAGCGCGGGCGACCACTTCAACGACCCGTTCCCCCATTCGCCGCTCCGCCGCGACGCGTCTTCCATGGGCTTCGACAGCAACAGCGTCGGGCTGGTCCGAACGTTCCTCACCAACGCGATGAACGGCAACAGCGGCCGCGGCCCTTCCATCTTCGACAGTGGGGAACAGCGCTGGCGCGCCAGCGACACGGATCCGCTGTGGACGGTGCGCGGCGCTTCGACCGGTGGCTCGACGACGATTCGCGCGCCGCAGAACGTGGGCGACAGCGGCGGCGTCGACCCGACGATGGGCATCTACAGCCCGAGCAAGACGGTGCGGCTCTACTGCGGCGACTCGGGGCAGTGCACCTACGACCGCACCAACCACGTCATCGTCGGTCAGAACCTGGGCGTCGACACCAACGCCGACGGCGCGCCGGAGCAGGGCATCGGCACCGCGTGGGGGCGCATGAGCGGCGAAGGGCTGATGTACCCGCGCGAGCTGGCGGGCCCGGTGAGCATGATCAAGTTCGCCGGCGGCAACAACGACAACGCCCGCTCGTTCAGGCCGCCCGCGCGCTCCTTCGAGTCGAAGGCGTTCGGGCCCGCGTACAACCCGACGCCGGGCGCGGCGACTGGCATTCCGCACGGCACCGTCTTCTGCCACACCTGGACGAGCGCGGAGATTGAAGCCTTTCAGCAGGCCGCAGGCTTGTCGGGCGGAGCGCTCTCGTTGAGCCGGGCCTTCTGGAACACCACCTCGTGCACCCGTGGCAAAGGGCTGGTCTTGGGCGACGGCACCGGCAACGACGGCGTGAACGTCTACATCCAAGTCGCGGAGATGGGGCTCACCGACGCGCAGGCGCGCTGGGCGATTCGCATGCACCCGGCGAGCAACAGCGGCGCTCCGGTGTCGAACGCCTGGCGCGATTTCAGCCGCTGGCGCGCGCTCGAAAGCCAGTAGCGGCTAATCGAAGACGGAGAGCTCACGCAGCCGCAAGGTCAGCAGCTGAGGTAGTACTCCTCGCCCTGGAAGATGAACGGATCATCCGGGGAGTACATCACGCTCCTTTGAGAGTCGTTCCGCAGCGTTTGGATGCCGCTCTTCGGCCAATCCAGGCTGGTCCAGTCGTCGACTTCGCTCGCCCTGGCCTCGAGGACGAGGGAGGCGTCCGGGGACAGCTCGACGCCGCGCAGGACGACGCGTCGAATCCCGGTCGGGCTCGCGAACCGAAGGTGAGCCACGTTCACGTTGGTCTTCTGAAGCCGGCCGTCGATGAGCGGGCAAGGCAGCTCCGCCACATTGACGCAGGTCGCCTGCCGACTGGCCGGGAGGCGCGCGCCCTTCGGCATCGACACGCGGCGTCCCCACCAGTCGATGGTGAAGGAGCTCGACCCAAGGGGCGAGATGAGGGGAACGCCGTACCACTGCGCGTGCGGAAGGCCCGTCAGCTCGAAGTCCTCGAGGAGCCAGTCGTCGAGCGCGTCGATTCTCGTCGCGGTCCAGGCCAGCCCATCGGGGGCGTGAAGCTCGACGCGGCTGCGGACCTGGTTCTGATCCGGATCAGGCTCGGGCTGCTCCCCGGTGGGGTCGACGGGGCCCGAGAACGAAACCGCCGGCTGGCCCTCCGGCGCAATCGGGGCGGGCTGCTCGGCGAGATCGAACGGCCGACCGCTCAGCAGCGGCTCGAGGTCGATGCTCCACGGCGTCATCGTGGGCAGCTCGACGTCGCCGCCGCTGCCCGGCCACAGGCTCACGTCCACCGCCCCGTGCGCCGGCCCTTCCGGCAGCGTGACGATGAGGAGCGAGGGCTGCTTTCTGGGCTGCGACATCACGTAGAAATAGAGGACCTCGGCGACGTAGACCCCGTCGTCTTCGACGGTGGCGACCGTCACCGGCTCGCGAATCGTCTCGACGGTGACCGCGCCCCACTCAGACCGGTTGGGGTCCTCTTCGAAGAGCTGGACCAGCCGGTCGACCTGGACGGTTTGGCCGACCAGCGGGCTCTGATCAGGCGCGAGCGCCATGCCGACCAGATAGAATGGATCTTCCGGCGTCGGTTGGCAGGCGGTGAGCAGTGCGGCGGCGAGCAAGAGCGCGCGTTTCATCCGCGCCACGATAGGGAAAAAGACGCTCTTTTGCCGAGCCCGTCAGTTGTTTTTCCCGTTCTCGATAAGGAACTGGACGTACATCGTGGCGAGACCACCGCCCAGCGCCAAGCCTCCCACCAGAGCCAGCCCCGGGCTGCCGACGATCAAGGCCAAGCCGAGCAGCCCGACCCCCGACATGCCGATGGCGTCGGGGTTGGTGGCGAACTTGCGAATGCCGTTGAAGAGCGACCCGCCGATGCGATTGATCAACCCCCCGCCTATCTGAAAGTCCTTGTCGTTCTCTTTGAAGATCGACTGAACCGCCTCGGACGGCTTGGCGCCAGCGACGGCTTTGGCATTGAGGTAGACGCGCTTCTCGAGCGAATCGATCCGCCCGCCTGAAGCGCGCGCCGCGCGAATCGCCGCGTTGAGCGTGGTCGCGTCCAGAGCGCCGCGCTTCGTCACGCCGCGGGCGATGATCCCCGACATCTCGCGGGCATGATCCCGGTTGGCGAGAAACTTGTAGCCGATGCCGTCGCGGGCGCGCATCAAGCGGCGGCGCGCTTCTTCAGCGCTCACGTTGAAAGGGGTTCCGATACGGGAGGCCATTGTTTGGTCCTTGGGTGGGGGACAACCAAACGGGTTATCCACCCACGCGCGAGGGTGTTGCGCACTCGAGAAAACCGCTGACCCTGGTCAGCAGCCTTGCCACCCAATGTGAACAACCCGCCGTCTTATGCGACAGTGAAGCGGTGACTCGGTTCCTCGTTGGGTGTCTTTGGCTCACTGGCTGCCAGCTCATCGTGCAGCCCGATCGCATCGAAGCCTCGATACCCGCGGAAGACGCAGGGACGAACGGCCCGTCGAACGAATGGAAGCCATGCGCCAACGCGCCGCAGTCCCCGACGGGCACGCCCTTCACCGACGACTTTTCCGATGGGGTTGCGGGGCCGAACTTCCGTTCGTCGGCCCCGGGGAGCTCCACCGTGGTCGAGCAGGACGGCGCGCTCATCGTAACGCCGGCAACGAACGATCCTTCGAACTATCCGCTCTACGAAAGCCTCAACGCGTTCGACCTGACGAACAAGGCGGTGAGCACCCAGGTCGAGGCGATCGCCGCGCCGACGGGCACCGGCGCCGGCACCCAGCTGCTCTGGCTCGACGGAGCGAATCAGATCGTGCTCCAGGCCCACACCGGAAAGCTGCGGTTGCATGAGACGAGCAGCGCGAGCCCGGCGATCACGCTCGAGTGGAACCCGACCGCGATGCGCTGGTGGCGTCTGCGGCACAGCGGCGACCAAGTCGCAGCGGAGTTCTCTGCCACCGGGAAGGACCCCTGGACGGCGCTGGGGGCGGTGAGCCCGAGCTTCCCGCTCACCCAGATGAAGATTCAGTTGATGGTGGCGACGTTTCCCCCGGGCGTCTCGTCGCCCACCTTCGCGAAGTTCAGCCAGCTGAACCGGTGCCCGCCATGAGCAGACGTCCCGGCGGGCGAGCTCATCGAGGCGCATAGCGCAAGAAGGCCGAGAGCTGCGTGTCGTAGGTCACCGTGACGGGGAACGAAAACGCCGCTCCGTCCGAGTAGGAATCTCCGACGTGCAATCGCAGATCGCCACTGCTCGTCACCGTGGCATAGCGCGCCACCGACGCGGAGGCGCCGGAGTGGAGACCAATCCAATACCGGCCGGGCTCGAGCGACAGCGGCGATTCGAACGAGAAGCTCACCCACGCGCCCGGTTGCCCGGCGCTCACCTGTCTGCCGTTGCTTTGGGCGACGCGCGCGCCCGGCGAGCCGTTCGCGTCGCGATAGAGGATGGCTCGCACCGCTTGAGCACCGGAGCCAGGCCCCTTGCCGTCGACGTAGGCAACCAAGTCCGTGACGCTCGCGCGCTCGGTCAGTTGAACCGGCGAAGCGCGCTTGCTGTTCGAGCCACACACGTTTCGGCCGGTGCCGGCGACAGTCATGCCGACGGTGCGAACAGTGTCTGAGCTCGGCGGGTTCGGAGAGTTGACGGGCGGAGGAGGCGGCGGCAGCGGAGCTGATCCGGCGCCGGTGGAACGCGTGGTCGAGGTCTCGAGGCCGTAGAGCCAGTACTTGACCGGGCCGTTGATCGACGGGGTGCGATAGCCGCCACCAAAACGCACGGTCGCGCCGTTCGACGTGTCAAATGCAGTCCGCACCGACTTGCGCGGCAGCACGTTGACGCCGTCGCGCCACGCTTCGACCCAGCCAACGCTCGCGCTCACCGACCAGCGGTAACCCACTTGATAGTGATGCCAACCGCCGCCTTCGTCGAGCGAACCGATGATGTCGTGCCCCGCACCGACGCCGGTGATGTTCCTGCGCAAGATGAGGTTGGCGCCCAAGATGCCGATGTTGGGCGACGGGCTCGGCGTCGCGCCGTTCGACCGGTGCTGCATGATGTAGTTCCAATCGACGACGTTCGGATTGGTGGTGCTGGGATCGAAGTAAACCCAGAAGTCATACCAATACACGCCGCCCTCGACGTAGTTGCCGCCGATTGCCTTTTCGTTTCGCTCCGCTCCCGTCGAGAACGCACCAGGTCCGGCTGGCGAGTCGGTGTTCCCCGTCCAATTCCAAAGAATCGACGTGGTCGGCCTCTTGCCCGACGCGGTCACGGCGTTGGGCGGAATGAATGAATCGTCGCGCGGCACCGAGTCTGCGCCGAAGTGCCCGACGCCCGAGAAGCTGCCAATGGTGTGCCGCACGAGCACGGGGGTGACGAGGCCCTGATCAAGCTCTTCCGCGTCGACGAAGTCTTCGCTCGCCTCCTCGATCAAGGCATCTTGAGGGCCACAGCCGAGAGGCGAGCAGGCAACCAACGCCACCAGCACCCAACGAACAATGTCTGTTTTGTGGGAAGGGGTCATGCCCGCCTGCAGTGCAACGCCACGGCCAGAGCCAAAGGGGCCTTCCGACTCGAAACCCACATCGCGGTGCGATGGACGCTGGAGCGGTGACTCCCGCCAACCCAAGTGCACATTGCGACGTTGGTCGCAGGGCGCGTCTTAGAACGTCCCGCTGAGCGCGAGCGCGCTGGGGCCCGCGCGGAGCTGCCAGGAGACGGGCGTTCGCTCGCCCGAGGTCCAGAACAAATAGGCGCCGCTGCCCAGGCCGACCAGGCCCACGCCATAAAAGATGTCGGCCAGGAGCGCCTGCCGCTTCGCCGCGGCCTTGGCCTCTTCGAACGGCGCGCCGCCCGTCGGAACCAACCGCTTCTGTTCATTGAAGGAGCCGAGCGCGAGCACGCCGAAGGTGGCGCCGGTCGCCACCGCGGCCACGCCCACACCGAGCGCCACGTACGCCGAGGTGCGCCGCCCGGAAGGGCCCGGCGTTGAGGGAGGAAGGGGCGTCGCCACCTGGGGCGCCGGCGCGGACAGCGCTTGCACCTTCACCTCGAAGGGCTCGTGCGGCGAGCCGCTTCGAAACGGCCCATGTCCCTTCGCATCGAAGGCCTCCAAGTAGTACGCGAAGCTCGCGTGGGCCGGAGGCAAGGAGGCCGAATAGGTCCCTGGGTCGGCGTCGAGCTGCATCGGAACGCGCACGAAGTTTCCGCCCGCCTCCCAGCGCACGTAAACGAACGGCCCGAAGAGCGGCTCTCGCGGCGCCGGGGTGACGCGCGCCTTCACCGTCACCATCGTGCCCGGCGCGCAGCCCGTCACCGGCGCGTGCTCGATCGTCAGCGCGGGCGGAGCTTCGGACGCCGCGAACGTCGCGGTCGACGCGAAGAGCCAGAACACCGAGAGCCGAATCACCCCTTCACTGTGACAAGCGGACAAGGCGCGAAGCAAGGGCAGATCATTCCGCGCGGGCCTTCACCAACGAAAAAGTGAACGGCGGTTGGTTGGGCCGCTGCAGCTCCACGAACATCGGCCGTTCGTTCAGCGGCGCCAACGTCACCGGCACGCGGCCCAGCGGCCGGTCGAACAACGTGACCGACGCCCACGGCTCGGTCTTGAGCACCAGCCCGTTTCGCTGAGCCGCGTACGAAAGGGTCAGCCGATAGCCGCCGGCGCGCGTGCTGACGCTTTCTCCCGAAGCGGACAGGCGCAACGTCTGCTCTCCCGCCTCGGAGCGCAGGACCAGCTGCACCGCGGGCTTGGCCTTTCTCGGCTCCTTCGCCGAGGTGGCTTTCTTCGGGGCCGTAACGCCCGGTGGGCTGGGCGCCGCCACGCTCGGCGCGGGCGGAGGCGGCGCTTCTTCCCGGGCCGGCGGTGTATCTGCCTGAGCGCTGGCGACCACAGGCGCGGCCGGCTCGGCGGCAGGCGGCCGGCGCAAGGCGACGATGCCGACGGCGGCGAGCCCGAGCACCGCGGCCGCGCCGACGAGCCAGGGCGACAGGCGCCGCGGCCGCAGCTCGCGCGTATCGACGCGGCGAAAATCGACGGAGGTGGCGTCGACCTGAATCGGGCGGCGCGGCCGGTACTGGATGTCGGCGGCGATCTGCTCGCCGAAGAGCGCGCTCACCAGCTGGCCCAAGCGCTGGGGCGGGCGCTCCACGTGGGCGGACGTGGCCTGCAGCGCGTCGCACAACTGGTGCGCATCGCCGAACCTCTGCGCGGGTGATTTGGCCAGCATCTTCTCGAGCAGCGCGTCGAAAGGCGCGAGCTTCGAGTCCACGGCCGACGGCAGCGCGGGCGGCTCGCTCTCGATGGCCTGCAAGGTGCGCGTGAGTTGGCCGCGCTCGAAGGGATGCCGGTTCGTCAACATCTCGAAGAGCACGATGCCGAGCGCGAACAGGTCGCTGCGCCCGTCGAGCGGCTCACCCCGGCTCTGCTCGGGCGACATGTACGTGAGCTTTCCGCGCGGGCTGTTGTTCAAGGTCGAGTGCTCTTGCTGCGCGCTCTTGGCGATGCCGAAGTCGATGAGCTTCACGTCGCCCGAGGTGGAGACGAGGATGTTCTGCGGGCTGACGTCGCGGTGGACCAGCTGGAGCGAACGGCCGTCGGGGCCGAGCGCGTCGTGCGCGTAGGCGAGCGCCTCGGCCACCTGCAGCGCGATGTTGAGCGCCAAGGCGGGGTGAAGGCGTTGGCCCGCTCCGGCCAGGCGGTCGAGCAGCACGCGCACCGAAGGGCCGGGCACGTACTCCATCGCCACGAAGTAGCCTTCCTCGTCTTCCCCCAGCTCGAAGATTTGGCCGATGTTGCGGTGGTTGAGCGATGCGACCAGCCGCGCTTCGTCGAGAAACATGCGCACCCGCTCGCGCTCCACCTGAACGGACGGAAGGATGCGCTTGAGCGCGACGCGCTTCTCGAAGCCTTCGGGCCCCATGCGCGCCGCCAGGTACACCTCGCCCATGCCGCCCGCGCCGAGCCGCTTGAGCAGCGCGTACGACGAGCCGGCCGCCGCGCGCCGCTGGGGGAGGCTGGGTTGGAACGTCGCGGCGGTCGCGAGCAAGCGCCGGCAGTCGGAGCAGCCGTCGACGTGCGCGTCGATCCGCTGGCGCGTCGGTTCGTCGAGCCGGTGCTCGAGCAGCTCCACCAGCATCGTTTCGTCCAGGCAGCTCACCGCGAGGAGCCTCGCTGCGTCTGCGCGAGCGCCACGCGAATCGTCAGGTCGGCCTGGCTGCGCACCAGCCTGAGCACGCTGTCGAGCTCGAGGGTGCCGACGCGAAGCTGCGCCTTCAAGCGCTCCATCACCAGATCTCGCGTCTTCTCGATGGCCTGGCTCAACCAACGCGCCGCGGTGGCGCGGTGGACGCCGTACAGCGCTCCAATCTCGTCGATGCTCAGCTTGTCCACCTGCGAGTAGCGCAGCACGTTGCGCTCGCGCACCTCGAGCGCTCGAACGGCGGACACCATCGCGTCGCGAAACTGCTGCTGCGCGGCGCCCTTCAAGAACGCGAGCTCGGGGCTCTCCATCTGCGGCATCAACATGCCCAGCACTTCGTCCTCGAGCGGCGTCTCTTTCGGCGCGCGGGTCACCAAGTTCAACCCCAGCCGCATCGCCGCGGCCCGCACCCAGTTTCGCAGCGAGCCTTGGGCTCGGTAAGTATGGACGCGCGGCAACCCGCCGCTGGCCGGGCGAGCGAACAGGTGCTCGCGCAGCCGCTGCCGAAGCTCGTCGCCGCTCAAGTTGCCTGCCCTGCCCACCCGCCGGGCGATTTCGTCGACGTCGTCGAAGTAGGTCGCCTCGAAGCGCTCCAGCGCCGCCGGCATGCCGAGCGCGCAGCCGGTGATCAGATACAGGGCCGCGGCGTGTCGCTCGGCGCCGCTCTCGCCGCCGACCTTCACAGCTTCAGCCAGCGCGCGCGCGAAGGCGTCTGGGTCGATCTCGAAGTCGGGGTACGCCTCGCGCGCCGCGCTCCAACACGCGTGGAGAAAAGAGTCGACATCCGAGAGCGCCGGCGGCTTGGCCCCGGGGAGCGCCATGGGCTTCAATTGTCGCACGTCGGCGCCGGGGCGAAAGCGCACCCGCCAGGAGATGCAAGACGATGAAATCACTTCGAAAAATGGACGCCCCGCGTTCGACGTGCGACCTGTGACGCGGGGTTTGTGTCCTTCCAGAAGCGAAGGCCTTTCGGTCCTTCCTGGCTTGAAAGGAGCCGCTTCATGGAAGCCCTACACCTCACCGCCGTCTCTCCCGACATTCTCTCGCGCGAGCTGCGCCGCGAGCTCGGCTGGGACGTGGAACGCAAGACCATCGGCCGTGGGCGGCCGTTGGTGCGCGTGGGAGATCAGCCGCACCACGTGTGGTGGGTGCTGAGCGGAGCGCTCGGCGTCTTTCTGCGCAAGGGCTCGAAGCAGACGCTGGTCGAGGTGTGCCGGTGGCCTGCGCTGTACGGCGCCACGGAGGTGTTGGCGCAGATCAACCACGCGTTCCTCGCCGTCGCGCTCGAGCCCTGTGAGGTGGTGCCGATCGCCGCCGAGAAGTTCTGGTCGCTGTTTCGATCCAACTCGACTTTCGCCGAGCAGGTGGCGCTCGAGCTGGGGCGCCGACGTCAAGCGGCGTTGCGCCAACACATGTCCGCCGCGTCGTACAGCGCGACCAAGCGGCTCGCGCGGCTGCTGGTGGACCGCGCCCGCCTGCAGCACGCCGGGGCCGCGCGGCGGTGCTCGCTCGACCGTTCGGTGACGCAGGTCGCGCTCGCGAAGCACCTGTCGCTCAGCCGCCGCACGCTCGGCCGTTCTCTGGACCGCTTGCGCGCGGCGAAGCTGGTGGAGCGCGCGCACCTGAACTACGTCATCACCGACATCGATGCGCTCGAGCAGCTCGCCGGCGACGTGCCGTCGATGATCGACGACTGATGCCCTGCGCGTTTGTCCCGCGGCGTGAACGCGCCTTCGCGACCGGGCCCTCGAGTGAACAGGTGGCGCGAACGCCAACCGCGCCTTCTCTCTCGCGCGGCTCGACTGGCCACGGTGTTGCAGTGCGGAGCGGCCATGCGGTGCATTCCATTCGTGGTCATGGCGGGCTGGCTATTCTCGTGCGGGCCGGCGGAAGAGCTGGACACGCCGGCCGAGCCTCTGGGCACGACGCGCCACGCGTTGAAGCTCATCGAGCGCTACACCATCGGCAGCTTCACCGGGGTCGCGCACTACGGAAACGACTCGGTTCCGCGCGATGACGCGTTCATCCCACCGTCTGGTGTTTTCACCGGGTCGGGGAAGCGGCCATCGACGTCTATTCTGTGGAACTGGACCGGCAACACCGACTCGCCGGGCGTCAACTCCACCGGCGCCGAGCGCAACGAGAAAGCGGTCGGCGGGCTCTCGTTTGGCGAAGGCCACGTCTACTGGCTCGACTTCTGGGTCTACTTCGACCCGAGCACGACGAACCCGAACGTCGTCGATTGGAACTACATCATGCAGCACCGCTCGAGCGGCGGGACGGCGCCGAGCCCCTCGCCGTGCATTGGCATCCTCGGAAACAACCTCATCCTGCGCCGCAACATCAACGGCTACGGATCGGCGTACGACGTCATCGGCGCGCTCGACGAAGGGGGTGGCTGGCACCACTACCAAGTCGGTTACAAATGGTCGGTCAGCGCGAGCGGCGGCTGGGTCGAAGCGTGGCGCGACGGCGTCAACGTGTTGCCGCGCAAGGCCGTGCGTACCGCGCTCGACACGTCGAGCGGCGCATCGCTTCGCTTCGGCGGCGGCTACCGCACCCCATCCATCAATGGCCCGGTGAAGTACTGGCTCTGGGGGCTCGAGGTGCACGATGCGCGCGTGGCGAGCGCGCCGGCGCCCACGCCCATGCAGCCCGCGCCCCCTTCCACGCCACCGCCCCCGGACGCGCCCGAAGAAGAAGAAGAAGAAGAAGAAGAAGAAGTCGCCTCGCCCATCGAGCCCGACGCGGAGCCTCCCAACGAAACGCCAGCCGAACCCGCCCCATCACCGAGCGCGACGAGGCCGTCGTCCCGCGCCGATATTTCTCAGACCGCGGAAGGAACGGTCGGGTGCAGCACCGCGCAGCCGTTCGAGCCTTGGCTCTTGTTCTGCGCGCTCGTGCTTCTCTTGTCTAATACGTCACTCGGAAGACGCCGTTTCGGAGCAGCACACCGGCGTCGGGCGAGCTGCCGGCCCCCAAGCCCACCGTGCGCGGGAGCGACGCTTCGAACGTTCCACGAATGACGCCGCCGTCGACGTACTCGGCTTCGATCAGCGTGATGGAGCAAGTGCCGTTGGCCACCTGGCTCTCATACTGCGCGGTGACCGACGGGCCAGCGTCGATCGCGAAAGACACCCGCTGCTCCTGAAAGAGGATGCGCGGATTGGAGCCGGCGCACGCGTACGTGCCCGCGTCCGGATGAACCGTCAGCAACAACGTGTGGTTCTCGAACGCCCCGGCGCCCTGCGCATGCAAGCCAAAGGCAAGCTGGACCCGCCCGCCAGCGGCGTTGTCTCGATTGGGCTTGGCGGTCGGGGGCAGCACGATGATGCCGGAGCGAACCATCGCGCCAACGATTTCGAAGGCGACCCCGCCGTCGCCGACGAGCTCGAAGGTGAGACCGCCGTCATTCGTGCCTTCCGGATCGCCGCCGTCTGTTCCGGGGTCGAGAACGCCGCCGTCAGGCAGCGCGGTGAAGGCGCCGCAACCCCAGAGCGCCAGAAAGAACGACGCGACGACGCCGACGATGACTCGACTCATGATGAGGTCCCCTCGCTTCGCTCGCCGAAGTCTAGGAGGCCCCCGCGTTCGACGCGAGTCGTCGACAGGGGTGAGAAGTCCTACAAGTCGCGCTTAGCGGCGCGGTCGATCGCCTTCAGCCAACGGGTGAACCGCGGCGCGTCGATGTCCGCTCGGCTCTGGATCCGAACGTGGCGGCCGTTCGGCCCCTCGCCTTCGAGCGTCGGGTGTGGCTCGAGCGCTTCGGGGTGCGTCGTGAAGCCGAAGCGCACGTAACCCGCCGCCGGCCGCAAGTAGCAGAGCATGCCGTGGTGCGAAAACACCGGCATGCCCCATTTGATCTCACTGATCACTTTGGGCACAGCGCGCCGGATCAACGAAACCATCGCGTCGGCGATTTCTCGGTTCGTGCCTTCGAGCTTGGCGACGAAGCCTTCGATCGGCGCGCCCTTGTCGGCCCGCTGCCGATACTTGGCGGCAGGAACGTTCATCCTCGCACCGCCCTTGGTCTTCCGGCGGGCCGTCTTCTTCGCGGGGCTCATGGAAGTCCGGCGCATACCAGAGCGACCGAACCACCGCACTGAGTGAGCGAGGGCCCCGTCGCCCCATCGGGCAACCCCCTGAAGCGCAAGGCCGATAACCCTTTGAATGGCCCTCTTGCCCCTTCGGCCGGTCGCTCCGCGCCAGCCCCGCTCGGTCGAGGCCGCGCACCTTCGCTGGCTGGCCAAGCCGCGCCCCTTGGGCGAAGGCTCGCAGCAGCGCGTGCTCGCCGATGCAGGCAACGACGCCATCGTCCTCAAGGTCGCCCGGGCGAAGGGGCTGCTCGAGGCCGACGCCGACGCGCTCGCGACCACGCAGCTCTTCCGCCGTATGCGGGCGCGCTTCGGTCAGGTGATTCCCGAGCTCGTCCGGCTCGACCCTGGCGTGGTGGCGGCCCAGCGCGTTGAGGGGCTCTCGCTCCAAGCGCTCTCACCCCAGGCGCAAGCGGTCGCCAAGGCGCAGTTTCGGGCGCTGCTCGACGAGGCGAAGCGCGCCTTCCCCACGCACCGCTTCGATGGGAACTCGAACAACCTCTTCTTCGACGCGCGCGGCAACGTCCTCAGCTGGTTCGACCCGCGCGTCGGCGGCGCCCGTCCGATGGAGGCGGCGCAGGCGCTCCTCTGGGCGGCGGTGCGCACGGACGCCCCGCTCGAGACGACCGGCGCCTTGAGCCGCAGCGGCGGCCTGTACTTTCAGCCCGCGCGCCGCGGCCCCGACCGCGGCGTGCTCATCGCCAACCTCGCCCGAGAGAGCGCCCACCTGGTGCGGGAGGACTTCTGGAGCGCGCTCCAAGCACCTGCGCCCCGCGCGCTCGGCGCAGGCCCGTGGCTGGACGCGCTCGGCGCCCCGAAGTCCAGCCGCCGCGGCGGCGCTCAAGCGTTCGAGAACGGCCGGCTCGAGATCCGCGGTGGAACCGTCCGGCGTTCGCTCGCGCCCGGCGCGCTCCGGGCGATGCGGGCGATTCACGAGGCGCGCGGCGACTCGAGCGGCTTGGGCCCGCTCACGCGCCTGGGTGAAGGCTTCGGCCGCTGGCACCACGTGCCGACCGGAGAGGATGCGCTCTGGGTCGCGGGGCCCCGCGGCGCCTTCGAGCTTCCCCACCCGCTCTCGAAGGCGTACGTGAGCCGCGCGCTGGCGGGCTCGCACAACGCGCCCGCGTTTCGCAGGTTGGGGCTACCAGTCGCGCCGGCCGTGCGGAAGGGCGGGGTCCTCTCGCAGCGGTTCGAGCGCGGCACGCTCGAGAGCTCGGTCCTCTCGCCGGGCGCTCCCAGAATGCACCTCACGGGAGTTGACGGCCCGTGAGAGCCGGGCTCCTCGTCTTCGCGGGTCTTCTCTGCCTGAACGCCGCCGCCGCCGAGCGGCCTCGGCTGGCCGTGCTGGTGGTGGTGGATCAACTCGCCGCATCCACGTACGAGCGGCTCTTGCCGCGCGCCCGCCATGGCTTCGCGCGACTCGAACGCAAAGGGGCGCGCTTCCTCGACGCCCGCTACGACGCAGTGCCGACCATGACGTCCGTCGGTCACGCCACGCTCTCCACCGGCGCGACGCCCGCGGTACACGGCATCATCGGCAACGAGTGGGTCGACGGCGCGACGGGCAAGCGCATCATCGTCTGCACCGACGCGCGGCATCGGACCGTTGGCCGCGAGCCCGCGCCGTACGACGGCACCGCGCCCGCCGAGCTGCGCGTCGGCACGCTCGGCGAGTCGCTCAAGCTCACGCACCCCGAAGGCAAGGTGGTCGCGCTCTCGGGCAAGGACCGCGCGACCATCCTGCTCGCGGGCCGCGCCGCCGACGCCGCGCTCTGGCTCGACGGCGAGAAGCCCTTCTTCACCACCAGCACGTTCTACGCGGAGGCGCTCCCCGCTTGGGTGGAGCCCGTCAACCAGCGCATCGAAGCGACGCTCCGCGCCGAGCTGGTTTGGAGCGCACCGAAGAACGCGCCTCGTCAGGAACCTCGCCCGTTCGCGCGAGACTTGGACGGCTACGGCCGCGTCTTTCCGCACGTTATCCGCGCCGACGCACCGCCGGCGACGAAGGCGAATCAGCTGGCGCACCACCCGCTCGCGGCCGAGCTGCTGGTGGACTTGGCGCGAGCGGCGATCGACGCGCTCGAGCTGGGGAGCGACGCGGCGGCCGACTTGTTGATGCTGAGCTTCTCGAGCTTCGACGAGATGGCCCACGCCTTTGGGCCGGACGCGCTCGAGACCGCGCTCGCGTTCGAAGGCATCGACCTCCAGCTCGGGCGGCTGCTCGAGACGCTGGACGCGCGCGTCGGCAAGGGCCGCTACGTGGTCGCCCTCTCCGCCGACCATGGAGGTGGGCCGGTGCCCGAGGTCGCCCAGCGCGCCAAGCTCGACGCTGGCCGCATCGACCTCAACGGCGTGCGCGCCGCGCTCGAGCGGGTGGCGGACGAGCAGCTCGGCGCGGGGGACTGGTTCACCGGCGTGAGCCAGCTTGGCCTCTACGTCCGCCCCGGCGCGCTCGCGAAGCTATCGACCCTTCACGACGTGTTGAACGCCGCGGCCCGCGCGCAGCCCGGCATCGAGCGCCTGCTCACCCGCGACCAGGTGCTGCGCGCCGACGGCGAGGTCGAGCGCGTCTTCCGGCGCGGCTTCGACGCCGCGCGCAGCCCCGACCTGTTTCTTGTCACGCGGCCCCACTGGATTCCCGGCAGCCGCTACGCTGCGAGCCACGGCTCGCATCACCTGTACGACCGCGCGGTGCCGCTCCTCCTGTTCGGAGCGGGCGTCCGCCGAGGCGCCTTTCACGGCGGCCATCCCATCGACGTCGCGCCGACGCTCGCCGCGCTCCTCGGCATCGCCCCGCCGAGTGACGCCGAAGGTCGCGTGTTGACGGAAGCGTTGGCGCCCTAGGCATTTGAGCCCCTCCATGAAGAAGCGAGCAACGACCCACCATCGTCGAGTGGGTGCTCGAGGAGTTGCCTGTTGTTTTGCTAGTCGCATTTACACGTGAGCCACAAATGCGAGCCCTCGCGCCCAGGTTCCGTGGTCGGTGAGCAAGCGCTTTGCGACCCGGTTTGGTGCCGCTCGTTTGGTCCATCTCATTCAGAGCATCAAGCAGGCGACGGGGTGGCGCGGATGGTCGACAAGCTTCGGCGCGTATTCGACACGACGTACTTCTTTGCCGCGTCCGATCGTCCGCAGAACTCAAACCAGCCGCGGGGAAGCTCAAGACAGCGCGGGCGAGAAACAGATTTGCGCCACCGGAAGCGCGCCTCGCCTGTTTTGGTGCGAGAGCAACACCTTGCCGGCGAACAATCGTCTGGCCCTGGGTATTCAGAACAACTCCAAGTGGGGCCACTGTTGTCCTTGACTGAAGGCCGTGGCTTCCGACGTCACACCGTCACGGGACTTCCAGAATCAGCCTGATCGTCCGCTCCCGGTCACCCCCCGAGCCTCGTGGGCGAACAGGGGTTCGCGCCCGTGCTGCCGGCGCTGTCAGTGAGACGAATCGATCCCGCTGGCTCGCACCTCATTGACCGCCCACCACCACGGCATCATCGTCCACGACAGAGCGTCCATCTCGGTCACGCCCTCCGGCGACAAGAGGGGGGCACGCCAGCAGAGCGAAGTTCGCGAGACGATGCCCCTCGAAACCCTTCACGCGCGCCAGAGCGCGGAGATGGGAAGCGCGAAGAGGTCCGGCCCGAACGGCACGACGTTCTGCCCGAGGTAAAGCACGACGCCTTGCTTGAAGCGCTTCGGTGCGATCTCACGGAGCAGCCGCAAGCCGGCGAAGTCACCTGCACTCACAGACGAGGAGAGCTTCACCTCGACGCCGGCGATCGTTTGATTGCCCGCTTCGACAACCCAGTCGACCTCTTGACCTGTGTGTGCACGAAAGTGGTGCAGTGAGAACCGCTGCTCGGCCCACCCGATTTGCTTGAGCAGCTCGGCGCCGACCAACCCTTCGAGCAAGTGGCCGGCGAGCAGATTGTCAGACCGAAGGGGGCTCGCTCCGACCAAGTGACACGCGACTCCAGAGTCGACGAAGAGCAGCTTGGGGCTCTTGACCAGCCGCTTGCTCACGTTGATGAACCAAGCCGGCACGATGCGTATCAGGTACACCGCCTCGAGGAGCGCCACGTACCGCTTGAGCGTCGTCTGCGGAAACCCCGCGTCCCGCGCGAGGTCGGCGAAGTTCAATATCGCGCTCGACCGTGCAGCCATCAGCGCGAGCAGGCGTGTGAGCTCGACAGCCGCATCAACTCGGGCAATGTCCTGAATGTCTCGTTCCACCAGCGTCTGCAGATACGACGCGAACCAGACGGATCTGCGGCTCGCCGAGGCACGCTCCGTCACCTCTGGGTAGCCTCCTCGTTCTACCCGGGAGAGGGTCTGCTCCCTCGTCTCAGGTTCAGTCTTCCAGGCTCTCGTCTTCGTTTCCGAGAACAGCTTGGCGAGAAAAGACGAACGCGCTGCTTCCAGCTCACCCTCGGAGAGCGGCCACAGCGGAATCGGCTCGATGCGGCCGACCAAAGCCGACGCGAGCTCCGACCAGTTCGCCACATCTGCCGATCCCGTCAGAAGCAGCCGCCCCGGACGGCGGTCGCGGTCCACCGCCGCCTTGAGCGGAAGGAAAAGAGAAGGCGCCCTCTGCACTTCGTCGATGACCGTGCGCGAGGAACCCAGGCCTGCGAGAAAGGCCTCGGGATCGCTGCTCGCAGCTCTCCGGACGGTCGCATCGTCCAGCGTCAGATAGCTCTCCATCACACCCGACTGGACCAGTGAGCGAACCAGCGTCGTCTTGCCGGCCTGACGCGGTCCCGTCAGGAACACGACAGGCGTATCGTCGAGCGCATGCTCGAGCCGCGTCTGCACGAAGCGAGGCCTCATTTTCATGGATGAATATCAACCATGATGTGGTTGAAAATCAACCACCACTCACAACCATGAGGGCGAGTGACGCTGTGAAGCGCTGCCCTTCGAGCGCGAATAGGTAGCTGTCGATTCTTCCCCCACTGGAGAGAATGGCCGTGTTCCGAGCGGCGAAATCTCGATACGCGTTCCGCGGAACAGATGCTCTCCAACATGGGGCTGCTCTCTGCCCCACTCCCGGCACCCCGAGCACAGGCCCCGCCACAGCTGTCGCTCGTGATGTGAGCGGGACATTGCCGACATAGTCTCTGGGGTAATTCGACGCTCGGGCCTTGAGTGTCTCCCGGGATGGAAAAACGGGACACCGACTCCTCCGTCACTTGCCGAAGCACTCGACCCTCACCGCCAAGGCGCCTACCGCCTGCTGCCAACACCTCGCCGCTTGTCGGTTTGTTCTTCTCCGACCTGTTGCACGTGATCGGAGAAGTCGTGGGGGGGCGGTTGTGTCAAGGCACGAGCGCTTGTCCGCTCAGGGGCATTTGCTGCTCGACATCAGCCCGACGGTGCCGACTTCATCGCCGCTTTTTTCGACGGAAAGCTCGAGGCAACCTGAGTCGTCTTTCGCGTACCAGAGCATGTTCTGGCCTTCTTCTTTTTGCGGCGAGCCGACGTCGGCGAACAGCGAGTTCGCCGAGCGAAATGCTCCGTCGGTGCTCGGGAGAGCGTCGGATCAGAAAAGTGGCGCAATTTTCTTACGGCGTTCGTTCAACAACGACAGCCGTAAACCAGATTCCAATCGCAAAAAGTGGAACAAGGACCAAGCTGTCGTAGACAATTAAGGGTCGCACTCGACGGCGCCACATCACAGTAGACGCTACCGCGTAGACGACCCAACAGCCGATTATCTGTGAAATCATCAGCGGGCTGAACATCACCCCTCCCCAGAAGGTGCGCCAGACAATCGAGTTGGCGAGGAAGGTCAGGATCACAGTCCACAGGATTGAATTGACGAGCAGCCCGATGTGGCCGAACACGCCTGGTCGAAGCGGCGTCTTCTCAGGGGATTGATTGTCCATGGGCCAGCCGCGTGGAGAATTCAACTCGCCTTTGTTCTGCCGGCACTCCAACGTTTCCCTGCGAGGCACTTTGGACGTCGCCTTACGGCGAAGCGTTCGCGACGCCCAAATTCTCAGCGCCGCCGCTCGCCTCACCGTTGAAGCCCACTCCGCCACCGGCGCCGTCCAAGTCGCCGAAGCAGTAGCTGGTGGTGCCGACGCGTTGAAAACGAAACGCGTAGGCGTACGAACCAGAGGCTACGCCCGAGAACGCGGCCTCGTACTCGTTGTCGTTGCCGACTGCGGTGTTGTACGTGGCGGCTTTCCAGGTCCACGCGAGCCCGGGGTCCTGTTCTTTTTTTCCGTAACCGACCCACGCGGCAATGCTGCTCGCGTTGCCTGGCGTCACGCCTTGCTCGTACACGTAGCCGTAGACGACGGTGGATCCGTTCGCGGCTTGCGAGACCGTCGAAGGGAACTGCAGCTTGCAGAAGTCGAGCTCGCTGTGGGGAGTGACTTGCAGCGCGTGTTGTTGCCCGACTTCGAAGCCGCCCGTGGGCGTCGCAACTCGCGCCGTTGTCGACCGAGAAGCGAAACGCGACGGCGCGATTGCCGGTGTACGCGGGGAAAAACTCGGCGCGCAGCTCGTCTTCGCCATCTCCCGTGTCGTCGAAGAACGTGTCGGGCTTCTGACGTTAGGGCGCGGCCGTGTTTAGTTGGCGATCCATTCCAACTGCGAGCGTTCAACATCTGACTGCTGTCGAATCAAGCAATCGGACAAGCGCATCGCGGGAACACCCGCTTTGAGCTTTTGAGCAATTCCCTGAACCGTCGCAGTGGGGAGCGGCTTCGCGCTCGCCGGCGGCAGCGTTAGACCCTGGGCGAACGTGGGCTTCCAAGTCGAAGGAATGGAGAAGACGAGCAGCGAGCGTCGCTTGGCGACGATACGCGGCTCAGGAGGAACGGTGATTTCCCAGAGGCGCTCGTCCACCTCGACTACGAGCCGCGGTCGTCCTGGCGATTGGGCCTCACGCAGATTGGCAAGGGGATCTCGCGCATCCGTCAGATCCGACTCGTGTTGATACAGGCGATGGACATGCGTCAGCTCTAGCAGCACCGCATAGACAGTCTTGTCGTCTCCGCCGTCGAGGTCGAGCCGCCAGTGCGACAGCGCGCGGACCTTGGAGCTGGGAGCAGGTCGAATTGAGGGGCCGGTGGTCTCGAGAGGAACTGCCGCCGTGACGCCGTCCAGCAGTTGTCCCCATTGCGAGTCGTCCCCGCCGATCTTGACGTGGGTCACGTCCGTGGCTTCGACGTCGAAGAAGTACGCGACATCGACAGGACCGCACTCGGCCCAGGTGTTCTCGAAACTCATGGCTTGGCCCGAATTGTCGAGGTTCGTCAACCCGACGTATTGCCAAGAGCGGGTGCCAGCGCTGTCGAAGAGGGCGAGGTTCGGCCGGCCAATGAGGTGGGTGACCCGCACGATGGCGACCACCAGCTTGCGGCGTGACTGGAGCGTTGCGTGATCCTTGAAAAACGTGCCACCGGAAGAAGCCTTGTCCCAGTCTTGAGAGAGTGCTCCACCCAGAGGGTAGCGGTAGGCACGCAAAAGCCGCACCTGGGCGATGTCGCGAGGTTTCGTGGGCGGCGAGTCGGCAGCAACAGCCGAAGACGGGCCGAGGGAGACCCCTACTGCGCAGGCGATCACGAACCGGCTCATCAATCCCCGATACCACGATGGAAAAACGGGACACCGACTCCTCCGTCACTTGCCGAAGCACTCGACCCTCA
>CAZEDU010000062.1:0-29307 GCA_964511185.1 uncultured Myxococcaceae bacterium
CCGACTTCACCTGCCGCCAGAGCGACTCGGGTCGAACGCCCATCATCCTCGAGGTGGTGACCGCCGAGAGCGTGGAGGATCCGACCGCCGACAACCGCTGGTCGCTTCTGTCCTCGGCCGCCAAGCTCTACAACGCCGAGCTCCACTTCGTGGTCCCCAAGTGGCACCCCAGCGGTGCGGTGGATCCGTTGCTCCGCCGCCGGCTCTCGCGGATGGACCTCACCGTGAACCGCGTCTGGACCGTGTAGCCCCCTTGGATTGCCGCGGAAGTCCCCTGCGTTATATTGCGCAACGCCTGCGCCAGACTGACCACGAAGTCTCAATAGTTGCAGGCGGTTAGGGTCATTTTGATGGCTGGGGCAGCAGCGCAGAAAAGGGACTATTACGAGGTGCTCGGGGTGGAGCGCGGCGCCGACGCGTCGACCCTCAAGAGCGCGTATCGAAAAGTCGCTCTTCAATACCACCCCGACAGAAACCCCGGAGACAAAGAAGCCGAGGACAAGTTCAAGGAGGCGTCCGAGGCGTACGAGGTGCTGTCGGATCCCGACAAGCGCAGCCGCTACGACCAGTTCGGCCACGCGGGCAACCAGTTCGACGGCTTTGGCGGCTTCCAGGGCGTCAACATCAACGACATCTTCGGGGACATTTTCGGCGACATCTTCGGCGGGGGTCGCCAGCGTCGGGGCGGTCGCGCGCGCGGGGCGGACCTCCGCTACAACCTCGAGGTCACCTTCGAGGAGGCCGCGTTCGGCACCGAGGTGCAGGTCAAGATTCCTCGGCCGAAGCGCTGCGAAGCGTGCGAGGGCACCGGCAGCAAGTCGAAGAAGACGCGCACCTGCCCCACGTGTGGCGGGGCTGGCGAGGTCCGCTTCTCACAGGGCTTCTTCGCCGTCAGCCGCTCGTGCACGCAGTGCAGCGGCAGCGGCCAGGTGGTGAGCGACCCCTGCGCCGAGTGCCGCGGCAGCGGGCGGGTCGAGAGCGAGTCGAAGCTGACCGTGAAAATCCCCGGCGGCGTGGATACCGGTACGCGTGTGCGGCTCGCGGGTGAAGGAGAGCCCGGCGAGCACGGCGGGCCGCCCGGTGACCTGTACGTCGTCGTGCACGTTAAGGAGCACCCGCTCTTCGTTCGGGAGGACTACGAGGTGCTGTGCGAGGTGCCCATTTCGTTCACCCAGGCCGCGCTCGGCGCGCAGATCGACGTGCCCACGCTCGACGGCAAGGTGAAGATGAAGGTCCCCGCCGGCACGCAGACCGGCAAGGTGTTTCGCTTGAAGGGCAAGGGCATTCCGCACCTGCACGGCAACGGCCGGGGAGATCAACACGTGCGGGTGATCCTCGAGACGCCCACCGACCTGTCCGCGAAGCAGCGCGAGCTGCTGGAAAAGTTCGCGGAGATCTCCGGCGAAGAGACCCACCCGCAGTCGAAGAGCTTCTTCGCCAAGGTGCGCGAGCTCTTCGGCTAACGTGAATGCGGCTCCCCCTCCCAGCCCTCGCCTGCCTCGCGTTCGCCTGCGCGCCGGCGCAGCCCAAGCATCCCGGCGTCTCCCATGTCGTGCCGACCGACGCGCGGCACACCGCGACCTGTTCGGACGCGTGCGGCAACGAGGTGAACCCGCCGACCGGCGGGCCGCACTGCGCATCGACCGCGCCCTGCCGCGAGTACGACACCCCGCAGCCGCGCTGTGAGTGGATCCACAACCTCGAGCACGGCCACGCGGTGCTCGCCTACAACTGCCCGCAAGGATGTCCGGACGAGGTCGAGGCGCTGCGCGCGATTCGGGCCGAGCGGGGTCCGAGCCGCATCCTCTTGACGCCGGATCCGCTCCTGCCTCACCGCGTGGCGGCGATCGTCTGGGCCTGGTCGTACTCGGGGGACCACGTCGACGCCGACGCCATCGCCGAGGTGCTGTCGCATCAAGACGAAGAAGCGCCTGAGCCCGGGCTCGGCTGCGCGCCCTGACCTTTTCTTCGCGGGGTGCAAGCGCGATTGGAAAGGCGGGCCTGGATGGGGAGCGTGAACTGAGTCACTGGTTCGCCTGCGCTTTGATGGCCCGTGCGCACGCCAAGACACGACCGCTGAGCGGCGGTGGGTGCCCGTTCGACGCGAAGCGCGCAGTGGGCGTGAAATCGGTTGCTCCAGCGACCTTTTTCACGCCCACCGCCTGCCAAGCCGCGACAAAACCCCCGGCCCGAGACGCGGCACCGCTCGGCGGCGTTCGCCCGAGCGTCTGACAATCCAGCCCCCGCTCCCCCAGGGCTTTCTTCGCCGTTCCAAGAAACCCAACGCGGGGCCCTTCCGACAATCCGCCGAAACTCTTCGGAGGTTTGTCCCCTGCCCACGCGCATCAGCACCAACGAGCTCGCCGCCAAGCTGTTCCGCCACGCCTCGGATGCGGTCTCCAAGGCCAACACCGACACGTCGAAGACCTATCTGTCGACCACCGAACGTCGCGCGCTCCCCGTGAACGTGCGGGACAACGTCGACGCGGTCGCGCCCTCGACCACCACGTCGGTGCGCGTCTCGACATTGCTCACCGCGCTCGAGAAGGACGCCAAGGCGGAGGTCGCGCGCGTCGCGGGCACCGACGGCTTCGTCACTCAGGCCGAGGCCAACCGCCTCGTCGCGCGGTGGCGCGACAACATGGCCGCCCTCCAGCCGTTCGCCGACCCGCCGTCGGCCACCGCCGGCGGCAGCGTGTTCGGCATCGCCGGCACCGTGCCCGCATCGAAGGTGAAGGTGACGCCGATGCTCCGCGGCCTCTCCAAGCCCACCGGCGTGGCGCTCAACCCGCACAAGAAGTCGCTGTGGATCGTCAACAGCGGCAACGACAGCTCGGTCGTCGTCGAGGGCTTTGGCACCCGGAACGCGCGCGTGTTGCCGTTCAAGGACACCAGCGACCACTTCATGATGCGGCCGATGGCCTTGGCCTTCTCGCGCGGCAAGAACGAGATGGTCACCGTGCAGGAGTCGATGAACGACTACAACGGCAAGGCGCGGCCCAACTTCTTCATGGGCCCCACGCTGTGGGACGCCGACCTGCGCTACTACGACGGCGACGCGCCGGGGCACTACGACATGCTGCACCACTCGCCGCTCGCGATGGGCGTGGCCGCCGGACGCGACAACAACAAGCGCGAGTACTGGGTCTTCAACGGGCTCGCCGGCAGCATCGACCGCTACTTCTTCAACAAGCCGCACGCGCATGGGACCGACGACCACCGCGACGGCGAGACGCTGCGCTACGCGACCGGTCAGCTCAAGCGCGTGGCCGGCGTGCCGAGCAACATGGTGTGGGACCCGGCGACGGATCAGCTCTTCATCGCCGACACCGGGAACAAGCGCATCGCGGTGCTCGACACCAAGGAGTCGAGCCGCGGTCAGGCCTTCCGCGCCGCCGCGTACCACGGCGAGACGCCGCTGCTGGAGACGCGTCAGCCGAACACCAAGACGCTGGTGCCCGCGAGCGCCGGGCTCGGCGCGCCGAGCGGGCTCATCCTGCACAACAACCACCTGGTGGTGGGCGACTACGCGACCGGGAAAATCCGCGTCTACACCAAGGCCGGTCAGCTCAAGGGCGAGCTCGACACCGGCCTGGGCCGCAACACGCTGACCGGAATCACCGCCGGCCCGAAGGGCGAGCTGCTCGCGCTCGACGCGCGGGGCGGGCGGCTGGTGCAGATCAACGTCGGCTGATCAGGAGAAAATCCATGGGGACGACCCACATTCATCAAGACGGCTCGCGTCACGTTCACGTGCAGGGACACACCAGCGGCGCGGGTGGCCATCACCACGCCGACGGCGCGGGCGGGCACCACATCGCGCCGCCGAAGACCGGCCCCTGGGTGGTCATCACGCAGCTGAAGGGCGGGTTGGCCATCCGCGTGGATCAGCAGCTCCGGGCGTTGAAGGACTACCAGGGCCAGCTCAAGGCCGCGCAGGTGCGGCGGCTCAAGACGGTGCCCGCGCTGCGAGGCAAGGTGGCGCTGGTCGAGGCCGCGCTGCGCCGCACGCTCCGCCCGTTCGCCGAGAAGGTCGACTCCTCGTTCGCCCAGCTCTCGAAGGTCGAGTACGCGCTCAGCCGGGGCCGCGCCGACTACCAGCAGGTGCTCGCGACGTTGACGGCGATGCGGAAGAAGGTCGCCGCTGGCCAGGGCGTGCAGGCGCAAGCCGCCGCGCTCCAGACGAAGCTGGACGCGACGTGCGATGGGCTCGCCGCCATCGACCACAAGTATTGCCACGGCGTGATGAACGCGCGGGTGCCGACCGACGCGGCCGGGCTCCAGAGGCTCGCGGCGGACGTCGCCGCCCGCGCGGCGCTGGTGGCCAAGGACGCCAACCAGAACCGCCTCAAGGTGCACAGCTACCTTCAGGCGGTCTCTCAGGGCCTCGCGGTGATGTAGCCGAGAGGTAGGGGACCGTCCCCAAAGGGGACTGTCCCCGGGCGACCAAGGTTGGGGAACTGAACCCGACCCCCTGTGTTATGCAGTTCGCCCATGCGCCGCGCCTTCGTCTGGACTGCGTCCGCCCTCGTTCTTTCGCTGTTCCTCGCCTGCCCGCGCCCCTCGGGCGGTCAAGTCCGCGCCGATTAGTTCGAGCCGACGCGGCCGCGCGTCGAGCCCAAGGCAGATCCCGTCGCGGAGCAAGCGCTCTCGCAGGCGGAGTCGGGCGCGCAGAGCGCCTCGCCCACCAAGCAAGTCGAGCTGTACCTCGCCGTCCGCAAGGCCTACCCCGAGTCCATCGCCGGCCAAGAGGCGCTCTACCGGGCCGCTGACGCCGCCTACGCCGCGCGCGACTTTCCCAAGGCGCGGAGCCTGTTCGGCGAGCTGCTCTTCGAGAACCCGCTCTTTGACAAAGCCAACGACGCCCGCTTCAAGTTGGGCCTGTCCGCGCTCGAGACCTACGCCTACCGCGAGGCCTTGCAGATGCTGCTCGCGGTGGCCGACCGCTCCCAAGGGGAAGACCGCGCCCGCGCGCTCGCGGCGGCGGCGCGGGCGGCCGAAGGCTTCGAGCAGTTCGACGAGGCGCTGCGCATCGCCATCCGGGTGAGCGACGAGGCGGGCACGCCCGCGGAGCGCGAGGCGGCGCTCCAGCGCATCACCGAGCTGGTGGAAGGCCGCGTCGGCTTCTTGGACATCGCCAAGGTCCGGCAGGACCTCTCGCCCGGCCACCCCGCTTGGCCGGTGCTCACCTTCAAGCTCGCGCGCGTCTACCACCACCTGCGCGACTGGACGCGGCTGGAGGAGACGCTGCAGGCCTTCCTGCGCGAGGCCCCCAACCACGCGTACGCCCCCGCCGCGCGCGAGCTGCTCGAGCGCTCCGCCCGCCGCGCCGAAGTCAAGCCGCGCACCGTGGGCGTCGTGCTCCCGATGAGCGGCCGCTACAAGCAGGTCGGCGAGGCGGTGATGCGCGGCGTCCAGCTCGCGCTCAAGGGCAGCGACATCGAGCTGGTGGTGAAGGACAGCCAGGGCGACATGACGCTCGCCGGGCGCCAGGTCGAGGAGCTGGCCTTCGACGAAGGCGTCATCGCCATCATCGGGCCGGTGCTGGAGGACGAGTCGCGCCGCGCCGCGCTGGTCGCCGAAGAGCTGCAGGTCCCGTTGCTGACCCTGACCCGCGGCGAGGGCATCACCGCCATCGGCCCGCACATCTTTCGCAACATGCTCACCGCGCAGCAGCAGGCGGAGGCGCTCGCCGAGTACGCGGTGCATTCGCTCGGCTACAAGACCTTCGCGGTGCTGTACCCAAACATCCCGTTCGGGGTGAAGATGACCAACGAGTTCTGGGACGAGGTCCTCGCGCGCGGCGGCGCGATGCGCGGCGCCGAGAGCTACGCCTTCGACCAGAAGACCTTCACCAGCGAGGCGAAGAAGCTGGTCGGCCGCTACTACCTGGAAGACCGCGCCGACTACATCGAGAAGAGCCGGGAGATCATTCAGGGCACGTCGGATCAATTCCGCCGCCGCAAGGCGCTCGAGAAGCTGCGCTCCTCGCTCAACCCCATCGTCGACTTCGAGGCGCTGCTCATTCCCGACAGCTGGGAGAACGTGGGCCTGGTCGCGCCCGCGCTGGCGGTGGAGGACATCATCACCAACGCCTGCGACCCGCGCGACTTGGAGCGCATCCGCAAGACCACCGGCAAGAAAGACCTCAAGACCGTCACCTTGCTCGGCACCAACACCTGGAGCTCGCCCAAGAACCGCGCCGGCGTGCCGGGCCTCATCGAGCGCGGCGGCAAGTTCGTGATGTGCTCGGTTTATGTCGACGGCTTCTTCGCCGACTCGAGCCGCGCGCCCACCAAGAAGTTCGTGAACGCCTACCGGAACGCCTACTCTGACTACGAGCCCACCTTGCTCGACGCCATCGGCTACGACTCGGCCCAAATCGTTCGTACCATTCTCGACAAGCGCGCACCGGCGAGCCGCGCCGCGTTCACCACCGAGCTGTCGGCGGTGAGGGGCTTCGACGGCGCCACCGGCGAGACCAGCTTCAACGACGCGCGCGAGGCGGTGAAGCTGCTGTTCTTCCTCACCATCGACAACCAAGGCATCAAGGAGCTCACGCCCAAGGCGAAGCCTTCGGGCTCCTGAGTCCGACAGCGGAACAGTTGCGTCGTCCCGCGCCTGTCCCTAATGGTGTTCCTTATGTTCGCCCAACCGTCGACCCGTCGCGCTGTCGCTGGCCTGGCCCTCGCCGGCCTCGCGCTCTGTCTCGCCGGCTGTCGAGCCACCGCGCCCAGCCTGGCGCCGCTCACGCTGAGCCAGCTCAAGGAGACGCCGGACGGCTACCTCGCGGGCCAGGTGGTGGACTTGAAGGACCACCAGCTGCTCAACAACCGCGACTTCGTCTACGCCATCGCGGCCAGCCGCGTGGACGAGCGGGTCGCCTTCTCGCACCTGGGGCCCAAGACGTTCCAGCTCGGCTTGTGGGACATGCAGGGGCGGGGGCGCCAGCTGGCGGATCCGGACGTGAACCACTACGAGTTCGACGTCGAGTCGGTCGACTTCTCGCCCGACGGCAAGGTGGTCGTCACCGCGAGCCGCGACGGCGGTATCCGCTTCTTCTCGTCGGACAAGGGCGTGGTGCTCGGCGCGTACCTCACGGAGGAGCCGCTGGTCGCCGTCGCGTTCCACCCCAGCGGCCGCTACGTCGCCGTCGGGAGCGCCAAGGGGCTGGTGACGGTGGTCACTTATCCCGAGCTGCAGTTCGCCTACGAGCAGCGCGCCCACGAAGGCGAGGTCCGCGCGGTGGCCTTCACGCGCGAAGGGCTGTTCTTCTCGGGCGGCTGGGACAAGAGCATCATGGCCTTCGACGCCGTCGAGGAGGAGGTCACGCTCGACAAGGCGCGGCTCAAGTTCGAGCGGAAGAGCGGCTTGTCTTCGGTGCGCGGCGTGGTGAACGAGCGCGCCTCGGCCGAGCTGGTGTTCGACAGCCGCGTGCCGTACGTGCTCATCACCAGCGATCTGGCCAAGGCGGCGGGCATGGACCTGGCGTTCTTGAAGGACAGCGCGAACATCGCCACCCCGCTCGGGTCCACCGTGGCGCGGCTCGCGCCGAACCAGACGCTGTCCTTCAAGGCGCTCACGGTGAGGGACGTGACGATCGGCGTCTGCGACGCGTGCGTGCCTGCGGGTTACCAGGGCGTCATCGGCTCGAGCTTCACCGACCGCTACGACATCAGCTTCGACGAGGTCGCGGGCGAGGTTCAGCTCGAGCTGAAGGACAAGGCGGGCGAGTCGGCCCGGCGAAAGCTCTTGAGCCTCAAGCCGCGCAAGCGGCTCAGCTTCGACTGGTTCGTCAACGACTTCTCGACGGATCAATCCGGCCGGTACTTGGGCGTGGCCTTCTCGGAGTCCAAGGCCGAGCGCACCCGCGAGGTGTACGAGCGCGAGAAGAAGGGCGTGCCCGAGCCGAAGCGTGAAGGCAACGCGGGCGCCATCGTCGACGCGCACACCGGGCTCATCGTGCGCAAGTGGAACACGCACGCGGGCATCGTCGCCACCGCGGGCATCAGCCCCGATGGTCAGAGCTTGGCGACCGGCGGCTGGGACAAGACGCTGCAGCTGCACCAGCCGCTCACGCGTGAGCCCATCGCGCGCGAGTTCGGCTGGTCGGTGCGGCGCGTGCGCTTCTCACACGACGGGCGCTTCCTGCTGGTCGGCGCGTGGACGCCGCAGAACCCGCTGGGGGATCAGCAGAGCAACCCCGCCGCGCTGGTGTACGAGGTCATCTACAAGTCGCCCGAGGTGATGGGCGGACCGTCGGCCCTCGCGCGCTGAGCTGGGAGGGGGCTGTCCCCCCCGACGAGCTCAGGACAGCGCCTGACCCGTCAGCGGCTCCGGCGGTTTCTCGGCGCTCATCGGCACCGGCTTGGTGAACACCGCGTAGCGCAGCATCACCAGGTGCACGCAGGTGAAGACCAGGAAGTCGGCGGTGAACTTCGCGTACAGGTAATAGACGTCCAGGCCGTGCACCAAGGTGGTGGTGAGGCCGGAGTGCACGAGCAGCTCGAGGCCCATCAGCACGGCGTAGCGAAGCGCTTGCGTGGTGTGTCGCCGGTCGGGGTCGCGAAACGCGAAGTGCTTGTTGAGCAGAAAGCCCACCGTGCCGCCCGAGGCGACGCCGAGCGCGACGGAAGGAACGTGCGGCAACTCGAGGACCTCGGCGCACGTGAAGAGCACCGAGAGGTCGACGCAGGTCGAGAAGCCACCGACGAGCACGCTGCGGAACCACCAGGAGCGAAAGACTCGGCTGATCCATTCCATGCGCGTGAAGCGAAGTGTAACGCCAAAACGCGCGCGGCCGTCGCCAACAATCGTTGCCGCACATCGGCACGAAAGCTGCGACTCGCCATTCAGAAATTGAGAAACACGTTCTCGCGCGGCATGCCGCGCTGCACGAGCGCGTCGGTCACCGCTTGCACCATGGCCTTCTGGCCGACGAGGAACGCGATGGCGTCGTGCAGAGGCGCTTCCTCGAGGTGGGACTGCACGTAACCGGTGAGCCCATCCCAGCCGCTCAAGCCCGGCTGGCTGACCGTGCGCACCAGCCGAATCCCGGCCTTCTCCCACTGCGCGTGCTCGGAGGCGAAGCCGAAGGCGTCGGGCGTGCGGACCCCGAAGAAGAGCGTCACGTTCCGAAAGGCCGGCCGCTCGCGGCGGATCAGCTCGATGACCGGGCGGAGCGCGCTGATGCCCGAGCCGGTCGCGAACAACAGCACGTCCTTGCCGCGCGCCTTCTCGAGCGGAAAGCCTTTGCCGCCGGGCGCCGAGAGCTGCACCGCCGCGCCGGGCGCGAGCGCGCGCAGCGCGTCGGCGAGCGGCGAGCCGGACTTGATGAGGAACTCGAAGTGGTGGCCGTCGCCCGGCGCGGAGGCGATGGCGAAGAAGCCCTCGCCCACGCCTTCGAGCTTGAGCTTCACGTACTGCCCGGGCGAGCGGTGGCCTTCGGCGATGGGCGTGCCGAGCACGTCGATGGAGAGCTGGAAGAGGCCGTGTCCGTCGGGCCGGCTGGAGACAACGCGGGCAAGGTGCCAATCGCTCATCGAGACCTCTCTCGTTCGGCTGCGCGGACTTGGGTGCTACCATCGCGCGCCGTGCGCAGCATCATCTGGATTCTGCTCTTTTGCGTCGGGCTCCTGGGCGTCATCACGCCGCTCGTCTACCTGCACGTCTCGAGCGGACTGCCCGCCATCGACACCGACTACCAGATCGAAAACCTGCTGCGCATCGTGGTGGAGGGCGAGCGCATCAGCGTGAAGCTCGGCCAGTCGGACCGGACCGCGACCCAGGTGCCGTTCGCGCGCCCGGACTTCGCGAAGCTGCCGAAGGACCTGGTGGCGCTCTACCTGTCGCAGCGCGGCTGCCCGACCTACTTCCAGACGCCGAAGGAAGAGGGCTTCGCGTGGGGCCGCCGGGTGTTCCTCGACCTGTTCGGCATCGACCGGCCCGGCAACGGCTGGTGCGAGCGGCTGTTCGCCGCCCGAATCGCGCAGCGCTTGGGCATCACCGGCTCGCTGACGCAGGCGATCGCCGCGCACAAGATTCACTCCGCGCTGACGAAGGATCAGCTGATCGCCTTCGACCTGGAGTCCATCTGGTTCGACGAAGGCGTGGTCGGCGTGGACGCCGCCTCCCGCAAGCTCTTCCAGCGGCCCGTGGCGGAGCTCCAGCTGGCGGAGCTGGCGGAGCTGCAGCTCGCGCTGCCACCGTTCGGCTACTACCGGCAGCTGCGCGATTGTCAGAACCCGACGCTCATCCGCCAGAACCGGGACGTGGTGCTGAAGGGGCTCGCGCAGGACGCCCTGGTCTCCGAGACGCAGGCGAAGGAAGCGACGAGCGGGCCGGTGTTCTGCGCGAGGTGAGTGAGCGCCGGTCCTTCAGCGTCGATTCCGCTCGGGCGCGGGCCGAACGTCCGTCTTCTCGTTGCTCTTGTTCGACTCCCGCGCCGCGCTCTTCTGCGGCGGCTTGGGCGGGTAGTGCCGAATCGCGGTGTTCTGCGCGGCGGCGTCCTGGACCAGCTCCTGTGAGACCTGCACCGACGCCTCGGGCGCGTCCTCGTCGCGGGTGATGGCCGCGCTCTGCGACTTCTCGACGCGGGCGACCGGGGCCCGGCTCGGCGGCGGCGTGCGGTCCTGCAAGTCCACCCGCCGCCCCTCGGTGCGCACCGGCGGCTCGGCCTTCGGCGCGGGCTTGGCCGCCGCTTTGGCCGGCGAGGCGCGCGGGGCGGGGGGGCTCGAGCGCGCCGCCGCGGGCACGGCCGCCGGCGAGGGCCGCGGCACGTCCCTCGCTTCCGCCTTCAGCTTCGCCTCGAGCTGGGCGAGCTCTTCGCGAAACGCCTCGGGGTCGGGCAGCCCTTGCTCGCGGTGCTTGAGCGAGCCCACCCACCGCACCGAGACGTCCTCCCCCACGAAGTACTGCGGCGGCGGCGGCAGCCCGTAGGTCTTCGGGTCGAAGAACTTCTCATCGATGTCGTCGAACCCCAGCGCGCGCACCTTGGGCAGAAAGCGCGGGAGGATGCCGGTCGGCGCGTGGTAGCCGAGCATCCGCCCGTGCTCGTCCTTCGCCACCGTGGTGAAGACGAACAGGTCCTGCACCCGGTACTCCCCTTTGTCGTTGAGCGGCAGGACTTCGGAGATGGCGGTCACCCGGCGGGTCCCGTCGTTGAGCCGCTCGCAGCAGACCACCAGCGAAATGGCGCTCGCCACCTGCGCGCGCACCGCGACGAGCGGCATCTCCACCGCGCTCATCAGGCAGAGCGACTCGAGCCGCCGCAGCGTGTCGACCGGGGTGTTCGCGTGGCAGGTGGACAGCGAGCCGGCGTGCCCGGTGTTCATCGCCTGCAGCAGGTGGAAGCACTCGCCGCCGCGCACCTCGCCCACCACGATGCGGTCGGGCCGCAGGCGCAAGGCGGAGTGCAGCAGGTCGCCCATGTTCACCTCGCCCTTGCCGTACTTATCGGCGGGGCGGCTCTCGAAGCTGATCAGGTGCTCCTGGTTGAGCTGCAGCTCCGAGGAGTCCTCGATGGTGAGGATGCGCTCTTCGTTGGGGATGAGCGAGGAGAGGATGTTGAGCAAGGTCGTCTTGCCCGACCCGGTGCCGCCCGCGACGATGATGTTCAGCTTCGCCTGAATCGCCGCGTCGAGCAGCCGCGCCATCGGCCGGGAGATGCTGCCGTATTGCATCAGCGCGTCGACCGACAGCTTGTCCTTGAAGAACTTTCGAATCGCGATGGTCGTGCCCCGCCGCGCCACCGGCGGCAGCACCACGTGGATGCGGCTGCCGTCGGGGAGCCGCGCGTCCAGCCGGGGCCGCTCGTCGGACAGCGGCCGCCCGACGAACTGGGCGACGTTGCGCGCGGCGCCCAGCAGGCCTTCCTCGGTGAAGCGCGCGTCGGTCCGGTAGAGCTTTCCGCTGCGCTCGATCCACACCTCGTCGGGGCCGTTGATCATCACCTCGGTGACGCTGTCGTCGTCGAGGAACGCCAAGACGGGCTTGAGGAAGGCCCTGAGCGACTCGGTGTACATCGTCATAAGGCCGATGCTACCCCACGCGATGGCTTTCCACGGCCGGCGCGCGGTGTAGGTGTTATGGTTTGAGTCTCCATGGCTCGCCCCAAGACCGTGAAAGCCAAGCCGCGCCGGGCCAAAGCCAAACGCGCCGCCCCGGCGCCCAAGCCGCCTGCGCAGCCCCAGGCGACCTTCCCGCTCGAGCTGGACTTGGGCTCGGTGGAAAAGACGCTCACCAAGGTGAAGGACGAGCTCAAGCACTGGGCCAACAAGGGGCGCTACACCAAGGTCCGCTTCAAGTTCCGCGGCAAGCAGCTGCTCCCCGACCTGCCGCTCGCGGCCGTCGTCGCCGCCGAGGGGCTCACCTTCTACTGGGCGGGCATTCTGCGCGCGCTCATCGTCAACGTGGCCGGCCAGTCGGTCATCGACGTGGAGCTGGTGAACGACTCGGAGTCGCGCATCGCCACCGGGCGCGAGGCGCTGCTCGCCGGCGACCTCGACAGGGCGCGCAAGCTGTTCCAGGAAGCGCACGCGATGGACCGCGACAACCCGCTCGTGCACTTGAACCTCGGCGTCGTGGCCAAGCTGTCGGGAGACGTGGCAGGCGCACGCACCGCGCTCACGCACGCCCGCTCGCTCGACCCGGACGGAAAGGTGGGACAGGAAGCCGAGCGCGTGTTGTCGACCCTGCCGGAAGCGGGGTTACAGACGGCCCTCCAACAGAGTTAAAATTGTGTTGATTCATGGTCCTCACTGGGGGTTCGACCGCGTCGTGAGTCTCTCGAGAATCCTCTCCGCCGCGGCGCTGCTCTCGGTGCTCCTGGCCCCTTCGGCGCGCGCGCAGGAGACCATGGCGCCGTCCATCGCGGTGCCGCTGCTTCTCAAGGTCCTCACCTACGACCAGAACTTCCAATCCAAGACAGACGAGGCGTTCGTGGTGTTGGTCGCGTCGGAGCCCGGCCAGGCGCAGGCGCGCCGGGAGCTGATGGACGCGCTCACCCGCCTGTCGGTCAGCTCGATTCGCAAACACAAGCTCAAGTTCGTCGAAGCCGAGTTCCAGGACGCCGGCGCGCTGCAGCAGAAGCTGCTGTCGGAGAAGGCCTCGGCGCTGCTCGCGGTGCCCGGGCTCTCGGAGAAGGGCGTCAAGTCGCTCAGCCAGGCCGCGCAGGCGGGCAAGGTGTACTCGTTGGCGTTGAGCCCCGAGCCCGTGGAGCAGGGCGTGATGCTCGGCGTGGGCGTGCAGGACGGCAGGCCTCAGCTGCAGCTGTCGGCCGCGGCGCTCAGCCAGGCGGGCGTGGCGTTGGATCCGAACGTGCTCAAGCGCGCCAAGGTCATGCCGTAGCCTTCGGAAAGCCCGCTCCCCCTCCCGCCGGGCGCCAGGGCTAAAAAGGGCGTCTTCCGTCGTTGAAAAGGCTGAAAAAGCCAGCTACGTCCCGACGTTACGATGGCTGACGACAACGTGAACAACTCGGGCGAGCCGCCCTCCTCGAACGGCGCGGGAACGCTCATCCCGGTCGCGATCGAAGAGGAGATGCGCAGGTCGTATCTCGATTACTCGATGAGCGTCATCATCGGGCGCGCGCTGCCCGACGTGCGCGACGGCCTGAAGCCCGTGCACCGGCGCGTGCTGTTCGCGATGCACGAGCTGTCGAACACGTACAACCGGCCGTTCAAGAAGTCGGCGCGCGTGGTCGGCGACGTCATCGGCAAGTACCACCCGCACGGCGACTCGGCGGTGTACGACGCCATCGTCCGGCTCGCGCAGCCGTGGTCGATGCGCTACCCGTTGGTCGACGGGCAAGGGAACTTCGGCTCCATCGACGGCGATGCGCCCGCGGCCATGCGCTACACCGAAGTGCGCATGCACCGGCTGGCGGATGATCTGCTCGCCGACCTCGACAAAGACACCGTCCCGTTCGGCCCCAACTACGACGGCTCGCAGCAAGAGCCGCTGCTGATGCCGGCGCGCTTCCCCAACCTGCTGGTCAACGGCAGCTCGGGCATCGCGGTCGGAATGGCGACCAACATCCCCCCGCACAACATGAGCGAGGTGATCGACGCCACCTTGCACCTGGTCGACAACCCGAAGGCGACCTTGCCCGAGCTGATGAAGTTCGTGCCGGGCCCCGACTTTCCGACCGGCGGGTTCATCTCCGGGCGCGACGGCATCCGCAAGGCGTACGAGACCGGCCGCGGCCAGGTCACCATGCGCGCGCGCACCGAAATCGAGGTGCACAAGAAGACCGAGCGCGAGAGCATCATCATCAGCGAGATTCCGTACCAGGTGAACAAGGCGCGCCTCATCGAGCGCATCGCCGAGCTGGTGCGCGAGAAGAAGCTCGACGGCATCAGCGACATCCGCGACGAGTCGGACCGGCAGGGCATGCGGGTGGTCATCGAGCTCAAGCGCGACGCCATCTCGGGCGTGGTCTTGAACAACCTGTACGCGATGACGCCGATGCAGTCGTCGTTCGGCGTGGTGCTGCTCGCCATCGACGGCGGCCAGCCGCGCACCTTGAGCCTGAAGGAGATTCTGGAGCGCTTCATCCTGCACCGGCGCGAGGTCGTCACCCGGCGCAGCCGCTTCGAGCTGAGGAAGGCGGAGGCGCGGCTGCACATCGTCGAAGGCCTGCTGGTCGCGCAGGACATCATCGACCAGGTCATCACCATCATCCGCAAGTCGGCCGACGTGGACGAGGCGAAGTGGGGCTTGACGCACATCCTCTCGCCGGCGCTGTACCAGCACCCCAAGTTCGAGTCGTTGCCCAAGCTCGACATGGCGAAGGCCAAGGCGCAGATGGACGCGCTGGTCGCGCGCGTGCGCGGGCAAGAGGCCGGCTACGCCGGGCTGTCGCACCAGTACGAAGGCGGCGGCTTCTCCGAGGAGCAGGCGAAGAACATCCTCGAGATGCGGCTGCAGCGGCTGACCGGCCTGCAGCGCGAGGAGCTGTTCAAGGAGCTCTTGCAGCTGGTGCGCGACATCGCGCGGCTCAAGGACATCCTCGCCAACGAGACGTCGCTGCTCGACGTGATCAAGGCCGAGCTCAAGGAGATCCGCGAGCGCTACGGCGACGCGCGGCGCACGGAGATCATCGCCGACGTCGGCGAGCTGAAGGACGAGGACCTGATCGCCGAAGAGGCGATGGTGGTGACGCTCTCGCACGCCGGCTACGTCAAGCGCAGCCCGCTCACCGAGTACCGCGCGCAGCGGCGCGGCGGCCGCGGCAAGACCGGCGCCACGACCAAGGAAGACGACTTCGTGTCCGACGTGTTCGTCGCCTCGACGCACGCGTACCTGATGCCCATCACCACCCGCGGCCGGCTGTACTGGCTGAAGGTGCACGAGATTCCGCAGGCCGGTCGCGCGTCGCGCGGCAAGGCGATCGTCAACCTGGTGCAGTTCGGGCCGAACGAGAAGCTGGCCCAGGTGCTCGTCACCAAGGACTTCCCGGAGAACAAGTACGTGTTCTTCGTCACCAAGCGGGGCGTGGTGAAGAAGACCGACCTGACCGCGTTCTCGAACGTGCGCGCCAGCGGCATCATCGCGCTCGGCATCGAGGACGGCGACGAGCTGGTGGCGGTGCAGATCACCGACGGCACCAAGGACGTGCTGCTCTCGACCGCGCAGGGCATGAGCATCCGGTTCAACGAGTCGGAGGTCCGCTCGATGGGCCGCGCCGCGTACGGCGTGAAGGGCATCACCCTGGAGGAAGGCGACGAAGTGGTGGGCGCCGACCTGGTCGAGCCGAGCACCACCATCCTCACCGTCACCGAGAACGGCTACGGCAAGCGCACCGAAGAGGGCGAGTACCGGGTGCAGGGGCGCGGCGGGAAGGGCATCATCGACATCAAGACCACCGAGCGGAACGGCCGGGTGGTCGGCGTGGCGCAGGTGAAGGACGAGGACGAGGTGATGCTCGTCACCAACGGCGGCATGTTGATCCGCCTGAAGGTGAAGGAGGTCTCCGTCATCGGCCGCAACACCCAGGGCGTGCGGATGATCAGCCTGGAGAGCGCCGAAGAGAAGGTCGCGGCGGTGTCGAAGCTGCCGGAGGTCTCGGGCGCCCAGGTCGAAGGCGAGGAGGGCGGCGAAGGGGAGGAGCCCGCGGGCAACGAAGGCGGGGGTGGGGAGCCGCCGCCCGCCACGGCGTAGCCGCGGCGCGCCGCGCTCAGCGCGCCAGCTCCGTCAGCCGCCGCGCGATCATCGCCCGCAGGGCGAGCGCGTCGAACGGCTTGTGCACCACCGGCAGGGAGATCGCCTCGAGGAACGTCTGCGCCTCGTGGGTGAACGCGCCGCCGGTCAGGAACACGAACCGCTTCGCCTGCTCCGGCGCCAGCGCCTGCGTGCGGCGGTAGAGCTCGGGTCCGTTCATCTCGGGCATCATCAGGTCGGAGAGCACCAGGTCGAACCCCTCGCCGCTCTCGAACAGCTTGAGCGCGGCCGCGCCCGACTGGACGCAGATCAGCTCGTGCGCGTCGCCGAGCGTTCGGCGCAGGGCGGTGCAGGTGAGCGGCTCGTCGTCGACCACCAGCAAGCGGCCCCGGCGCTCCGTGGCCACCTCGACCACCTCGGCCGGCGGCGGGGCGGCCGCGCTCTCGGCGGCGGCCGGCAGGTGCACGCGGAAGGTGGTCCCCTGGCCCGGCGCGCTGTCGACGGTGATCTCCCCGCCCATGCTCGCCACGATGCCGTGGCAGATGGACAAGCCCAGCCCGGTTCCGACCCCGACCGGCTTGGTGGTGAAGAACGGATCGAAGATGCGCCGCTGCACGTCCGCCGGGATGCCCGAGCCGGTGTCGCTCACCTCCACGAGCACCCGCCCCGCCGCGTCCGTCCCGACGTGCACGCGGATCTCGTTCTCCTCGACGTGGCCCTCGCGAATCGCCTGCGCGGCGTTGACCAAAAGGTTCAAGAACACCTGCGACAGGCGGGAGTGCGTCGCCAGCACCTTCGGCACCGGGGTGAAGCTCTTCACCAGCCGGGCGCGGTGGCGAATCTCGTTCCCGGCCATGTTGAGCGCCGACTCGATGGCCGGCCGCACGTGGATGGGGCCGACCTCGGTCTCGTCGGCGCGCGAGAACGTCTTCAGGTCGAGCACGATGCTGCGCACGCGCTCGGCCCCCTCCTGCGCTTCGGTCAGCGCCTCGCGCATCTCGCGCAGCGCCTCGTGCGCCTCGGCGACCACCTCGGGCGCCGCGCCGGGCTGGAGCGCCTGGGCGATGGCGCTCAAGTCGCGCTGCACCGACGTCATGTTCGAGATGACGTAGGCGAGCGGGTTGTTGATCTCGTGCGCGACGCCGGAGGCGAGCGTGCCGATCGACACCATGCGGTCGCTCAACACCAGCCGATTCTGCATCTTCTTCTGCTCGGTGATGTCGCGGGCGATGCTCGAGGTGCCGATCACCTGGCCCGTCACGTCGAGCAACGGGGAGATCATCATCGACACCACGACCGGCTCGCCGCTCTTCTTCAGGCGCACCGTCTCCCAGCTCTCCACCGACTCGAAGCGCGCCGCCCGCGCGCGCTGCGCGGCCTCCTCGGCGCGGCGATCCACCGGGAAGAGCAGCGCCTCGTCCTTCCCTTTCACCTCCTCCGCGCGCCACCCGAACATGCGCTCGGCGCCCAGGTTCCAGCTGATGACGCGCCCCTGGAGGTCGGTGGCGATGATGGCGTCGTGCGAGTGCTCGACCAGCTCGGCGAGGCGAATCTGCTCTTCTTCGATGCGCCGCTGTTCGTCGATGTCGGTCAGCGTGCCGAACCAGCTGACGATGTTCCCGGCCTCGTCGCGCATCGGCAGCGCGCGCGCCATGTGCCACCGCCACGCGCCGTCGTGCCGCTTGAGCCGCAGCTCTTGCGAGTACGGCCGCCCCTCGGCGATCGCGCGCTGGCGCTCGTGGACGACGCGCGTCACCTCGTCGGGGTGAATCAACCTGAGCCAGGTCCGCGGATTCGACAGCTCGGCGGCCGACTTCTGGAAGTAGTCGAGCGCGGTCTGGTTGAAGTAGGTGCCTCGGCCGCTCGGGTCGCTCGTCCACACGTGCTGCGGGAGCGCGTTGGTGAGCTGCCGGTAGTGCTCTTCGCTCTCCCGCAGCAGCCGGTCCGCCTCGCGCGCGCGCTCCGCCGTCCGGGCCGCCTCCAGCGCCGGCCCCACCGCGCTCGCCAGCGAGCCGAACAGCCGTTCGGCGGTGACGTTGAACCAGTCCTTCCGGTCGTCGATGAGGACCAGCGCGCCCACCATCGCCCCCGGCGCGGGCTCGAGCCTGGCCCCGAGCAGGCTGCGCGCCTTCACCCCGTTGCGCTCGATGAGCTCGAGCAGCGGGTCGTCCGGCGAGAGGTCGTCGCGGCCAATCAGCACGTTGGCGTTGAAGGAGCGGTTCCAGTCGGCCGGGCACGACGGCTCGGTGTCGAAGCCGCCGCCGGCGTGGGCGAGCAGCGGACCGCGGCCCGCGGGCTGATAGATGAGCAGCGCGCGCTGCGCCCCGCAGATGATGCGGATGTTGTCGACGAGCGCGCGCGCCAGGGCCTGCAGCTCTTCGTGCGTCGACAGCGCGGCGCTGAAGTGGTTGAGCGCGAAGTGGACGAGCGCCTGGTTGATCAGGTTTTCCTCGACGAGCCGCTCCTCCATCCACAGCCGCTCGCTCTCGTCCCGGCTCACCATCACCGCGCCGAGCAGCGCGCCGCGCGCGTCGTACACCGGCGTCGCGGTCGCGCTGAAGACGCGGCGCTCGCCGTCGCCCAGCACCAACGCGTAGCGGCCGTTCCGCACGCGCTCGCCCTGGAGCGCCGCGAAGAGCGGCCAGTCGGGCATCGTCAGCGGCGCGCCTTCGGGGCTCTGGAGGTCGAGCGCGCGCGGCAACAGCTCGGCGCCCAGCAGCGCCTGGTGCGCGACCGCCCACTGCAGCTCGGCGGCGCGGTTGATCGCGCGAATCGTTCCCAGCGTGTCGACCACCACCACGCCTTCGCCGAGCTGCTCGAGCGCCCGACGGATCAACTCCTCGAAGGAGGGGATAGGTCCCACCAAGAATGCGCTCGAGTGGCTGGGGGTGTGCGTGTCCACGCCGACCCAGGGTTGCAAACCCGCGACCCGGGCACAGGTGAAGCGGTTTCAGCGCTTTGGCCCAGGCGACCCTGGGTCGACGGTGACTCGCAGGTGTCGAGCGACCTAGTGCAAGGTCGCCTGCAGCGTGAAGTCGCCGCCCGAGGCCCAGGTGTCGACCACCACCGTGACAGGCAGCGGCGTGCTGCTGCTGTTGGTGTAAGCAGCCGTCTCCGCGTCGCCATCGATGCCGTCGTCGGCGCCGGCCAGGCAGCTGGCCGCCGCGTCGCTGCAGGTGCCGACGATGGCGATCATCGGATCAAACGACACGTCGCGCGGCGTCACGGTGACGGTGAGCGTCTGCCCCGCGGGAATCTCGATGGCGTAGACCGCGTCGGGGCCCTCGAACGGCGCCAGGAACCCGAACGCCAGCTCGCACGCGGCCGACAGGTTCGCGCCGAAGTCGATCTCGTTGCCGAACAAGAGGCTCGACTGGCTGCCCAGGCTGGCGCCGGCGGTGAGCGTCGCGGGCGCCGCGCACAAGTCGCCTGGCGGCAGCGCGCTGACCGAGACCACCGAGAGGTCGAGCTCGAAGTGGGCGCGCGCGTCGCGCCGCGGGTCGAAGTAGTAGTCGTCGTCGAGGGCGACCAACGAGGCGTGGTCGAGGACGAGCCAGTAATCGCCCGCGGCGGCGGGGGTCTGGAAGGCCGCGTCGTAGTTCTCGTCCTGCGCGTCGAGGTCGTGGTTTTGGGCCACCACCTGACCGCTGTTCTTGTCGACCAGGTAGAGAATGGGGTCCAGGTCGGACGCCGGGCTCAGCGCGCCCGCGTGCGCGTGGGCGCGCACCGCCTCGCCGGCCCCGACGGTCACCTCGTTCGCCACCAGCCTTCCCCAAGTCACCACGCCGGCCTCTTTGTCGAGCGGCAGCGCCTTGCCCCACGCGGTGAGCGACGACTTCGACACCGTCAGCTCGTAGTCGACCGCGGAGAAGGCCGAAGGGTCTTCGATGGTGCCTTCGAAGTGCCGCAAGTCCATCACCGCGACGTAGTACGTGCCCGATTCGGGGATGTAGAGCTCGCGGTCGACCACCCACTGGGTGCGGTGGGGGAAGCCGAAGCGCTCGTAACCGGCCAGCGCGTCGTCGCTCACCAGCAAGAGCGGCCGGAAGTCGGCCCCCGCGGCGCCTTGCACGGTCAAGCGCAGCACGTCGCCCGCGCTCGCTTCCACCTGGAACGTGTCGACGTCCGAGTCGCTGCTGATCGCGCCCTGCACCTTCGAGCCCATGTCGATGGCCTGCGCCTCCTCCTGCGTGTCGTTCGGCGCGCCGCCGTCCCTCTCCTCCTCGAGCACCTCCGCGAGCCCCTCCGGCAGCGCGGGGCGCTCGTCGGGCGGGTCATTCGGGCCCGTCGGGTCGTTCGGTGGGTTCGCCGGGCTCCCGCTGGGAACCTCTTCGCCGGGCCCTTCGCCGTCAGGCTGGGCCGGTGTGGGGCTGCATCCGACTGGGAGCAGGCACAGCAAGGACACGGCGGAAACCAGCGCAAGGCGGAGCATTCGCGGACCTCGGGTCGAAAATGTGGGGGGCGCTCCTAGCACACCATGGGTGAGGAAGGTGGCCGCAAACGGGCGCCGCGCGGTCCCGGACATTTCAGTGCTTGTCACTCGCGCCGGTTGAGGCATTCTCCCGCTCCGACTCGGCCTTGCGGTCGGGAGGGGGCCGGGCTTCAAACCAACAGGAGAGACTTTAATGAAGACGAAGTTGAGCGCGGTCGCGCTCGCGGCGGTACTGATGGGCTGTGGCGGCGTGAAGAAGGATGAGCTCGCGCTCGAGTGGGTGAAGGCGTACTGCTCGTGGCTGGTGAAGTGCGGCGGCGCGGTCGCGCAGAACAGCTGCGAGGACTACATCAACAAGCGGCTCGGTCTCGGCCGCGCGCTGGAGGTCCGTTACGACAAGGCCATCGCAGCCGGGAAGATCAAGTTCGACGAAGGTCGCGCCCGCGGCTGCTTGAACGCGCTGAAGGACGCCACCTGCGACGGCGGCGACGACCAGGTCGAGCACAGCGAAGACTGCGAGCGCATGTACGAGGGCCAGGTGGAAGACGGCGCGGCCTGTAACCCCGGCGAGTGCAAGCCCGACTCGTACTGTTCGTTCGGCGCGTCGTTCGCGTGTGGCGCGGGCCTCTGCAAGCCGCGCGTGGCCGAGGGCCAGCCGGCGACCGACCCGTACGAGTGCAAGCGGGGCCTGACGCTGGTCAACAACAAGTGCGCCAAGCGCTCGAGCGAAGGCGGTCCCTGCTTCTCGAACACCATCGCCGGCCAGACCACGGGCGGCTGGGAGTGCGAGAGCACCCTGTTCTGCGACCAGGGCTCGAAGACCTGCAAGAAGCTGAAGAAGGAGGGCGAGGCCTGCAACCAGAACGAGCCCTGCGGCGGTTTGCTCTCGTGCGTGAACGCCGTCTGCACCAAGCCTGGCTCGGCGGGCGCGACCTGCGCGAGTGGCAGCTTCGTCAGCGCCGGCGGCTGCAAGCTCGAGCTGTTCTGCGACGCGGCGTCCAACGCCTCGGGCACCTGCAAGGAGCTGCTCGCGGAGAACGCCACCTGCCGCAACATGCTCGAGTGCAAGCCCGAGCTCGTCTGCACCGGCGCGCCCGGCTCGCTCGCCTGCAAGAAGCCGGCGGCCGACGGCGAGGCGTGCGAGACGGCGCCGGACTACGCGCAGTGTGACTACGCCGTGTCGTACTGCGACCGCCCGACCACCGGCGCGCGCACCTGCGTGAAGCGCAAGACCGAAGGTCAGGTCTGCACCTCGAGCGGCGATTGCGACTTCGGCTACAACTGCGAGTCGCCGGCCGCCGGCGGTGACAAGGTCTGCACCAGCAACGCGTGCTAACCGCTGAGGGTGGGGACGGTCCCTCCAAGGGGCTGTCCCCTTGAGTCGAGAGGCCACCGCGCTCGAGGTTTGAGCCCGGTGGCCTTCTCTTTCTCGAAGTTATTTGCCTTGCAGGTCGAGCGAGGCAAGGCTCCCCCCGGACAGAGCGGGAGCCGGCTCCCACGTCTTTTCACAAGGGGATGACGTTCACATGAAGCGATATGCCTGGATGCTGGTCTGTGTGCTCGCGGTGGGCTGTGGCAGCACGAGCAAGGAAGAGCTGAGCGCCGAGTTCATCAAGTCATATTGCGAGCTGCTCGTGCGCTGCGGCGCCGCCAACGCGCAGGAGAGCTGTGAGCAGCTCCTCAAGGGCCAGACCTTCGGCTCGCTCTTCTTCAGCAGCTACGAAGATTCGATCGCGTCGGGGAAGATCAAATACGACGAGGGCCGGGCGGCGCGGTGTCTCGGGCAGATCAAAGACCTGAAGTGTGACAGCGCGCTGACCGACATCCTCGTGCTCGGGCAAGACAGCGGCGACTGCGCGCTCGTCTACGAAGGGACGGTCAAGCCGAACGAGGTGTGCAGCCCCGGCGAGTGCCAGCCCGACTTCTACTGCTCGAGCGAGCTCAACCAGACCTGCGGCGGCGTCTGCGTGCCGCGCGTCGAGGAAGGCCAGCCGGCCACCGCCACCCTGCAGTGCAAGCGCGGGCTGCGCGCCATCGACAACGAGTGCCGCAAGCCGCTCCGCGAAGGACAGTCGTGCGGCGCCTCCGGCACCACCAACTGCGAGGCGGGGCTGTACTGCGACCCCGAGGTGCGCGTGTGCCGGAAGTTCCGCAAGGAGAACGAGGCCTGCACCGACAAGGACGTCTGCGGCGGCTTCTTGGACTGCGTGAACGGCACCTGCCAGCGCTACGGCGGCGCGGGCACGCCGTGCGGCCCGCAGGCCAACACCTATACCTGCAAGCTCGAGCTGTTCTGCGACACCACCAACGCGACGCAGACGGTGCCCGGCGCCTGCAAGGACCGCTTGGCGCAAGGCGTGGCGTGCCAGGGCGGCGACTGCCAGGGCGGGCTCATCTGCTCGGCCACCTGCAAGACGCCGGTCCCGGACGGCCAGAGCTGCGCGACCGACCCGTGCGCGCCGGTGAGCAGCTACTGCGATTCGAGCACCCGCCTGTGCACGCCGCGCAAGGGCTTCGGCACGGTCTGCGCCCAGGGCAGCGAGTGCCAGCTGGGCCTGTCTTGCCACACGCCCGACGGCGGCACGCAGGCGAGCTGCACCAACCGCACCTGCTTGTGAGCCATGGCGGGAGCGCGTGACGACAAGCTCCGGGAAGGGCCCAACTTCCTCTTGAAGGCGTTGGGCTACTTCCGGGACCCGAAGGTGGCGCTCTGGCGCAAGCTGATGGGCATCGGCGCCGCCGCCTACGTGCTCTCTCCCATCGACTTGGTGCCCGACGGGCTTCCGCTCGTCGGGTGGTTGGACGACTTGGGCGTGCTGTCGGCGCTCGCGCTCTTCTGGGTGCGCGAGATTCGGCGGCACGCTCGAGCGAAGCAAGAAGGGCCCACCCCACCGGCGCGTTGACACCCTTCGGGGCAGCCTCTTACGGTCGCGCCGGTTTTCACTCACGCGACTTCTTCGAGGCTCGACCGCGATGCGACGATTCTGGATGACGGGTGGACTGCTCCTTGGGTTGACGGCGCTGGCCTGCAAAGGCGCGTCGACCGCCGCGAAGGCCGACGCGCCCGTGACAGCGCAGGCCCCCACCGCGCCGTCTGCGGCCGTGACGCTCCCGCCGCCGCCCGCGATTCCGCCCGCGCCCGCGCACCTGCCGCCGGTGGAGGACTCGAACGACAACCCGACCACGCCCGAGAAGGTCGCGCTCGGCCACCTGCTCTTCTTCGAGCCGCGCCTGTCGAAGGATGGCTCGATGGCGTGCGCGAGCTGCCACCACATCAACAAGGCGTACACCACCGGCCAGCCGGTCGACGCGAAGGTGGGCGGCGCGCTCAACAAGCGCAACGCGCCGTCGATGCTGAACCTCGCGTTCCACCACAACTGGTATTGGGACGGCCGCACGCCGACGCTCGAGGCGGTGTCGGCCGCGGCGTGGAAGGGGCAGCTCGTCGCCGACCCGGCGGCGGTGGTGGCGACGCTGAACGGGGTGCCCGAGTACAAGGCGCACTTCCAGCGCGTGTTCGGTGAAGATGCTTCCGCCGACAACGTGCCCAAGGCGCTCGCCGCGTGGTTTCGCAGCCTGAAGAGCGGCAACGCGCCGTTCGACCGGTACGAGGCCGGCGACGCGTCGGCGGTCGGCCCGGAGGCGGTGCGCGGCTTCGAGGTGTTCAAGAACGCCGGCTGCACGCTGTGCCACGTGCCGCCGCTGTACAGCGACTACGACTTCCACAACGTCGGCATCGGCTTCGACAAGCCCGAGGGCCAGCGCGACAACGGCCGCATGGACGCGACCAAGGACCCGAAGGACGCGGGCAAGTTCAAGACGCCGTCCCTGCGCGACGTGGCGAAGACCGCGCCGTACTTCCACGACGGCAGCGTGAAGACGCTCGACGAAGCCATCGACCTGATGCTCGCGGGCGGGAAGAAGAACCCCAACCTCGACGAGAAGCTCAAGCCCAAGAAGCTCAAGGCCGCGGACCGCGCCGCTCTGAAGGCGTTCTTGGAGTCGCTCTCCGGGGAGTACACCTTTGCCGCGCCGCCTGCTCTGCCTCGCTAGCGTTTGGGTCGCCTGCGCCGTGTCGTTCGGCGCGGGCTGCGCGAAGCGGCACCCGTTGGAGTCGAACGTGCCCACCACCGTGTACTTGGCGAAGCGGGTCCGCACGATGGACGCCGGGCGCCCGACCGCTGAGGCGTTCGCGGTCCGCGACGGGCGCGTGCTGCGGGTGGGCACGAAGAAGGCGGTGCTCGACGCGGTGGGCCCGAGCGCGCAGGTGGTGGAGTGGAAGGACGCGGTGGTGGTGCCCGGGTTGACCGACGCGCACGCGCACCTGCTCGGTTTGGGCACCGCGCTGAGCACGCTCAACCTGGTCGGCGCGAAGTCCATCGACGAGGTGCTCGCGCGCGCCAAGGCGGCTGGCCCCGAGAGCCTGCAGGGGGACTGGCTGCTCGGGCGCGGGTGGGACCAGAACGACTGGTCCGGGAAGGAGCGGGCGCTGCCGACCAAGGCGCGGCTCGACGCCGCTTTCCCCGACAGGCCGGTGGTGCTCACGCGGGTGGACGGGCACGCCATTTGGGTGAACTCGGCGGCCCTGAAGGCGGCCGGCATCGACAGGAAGAGCAAGGACCCCGTGGGCGGGCGCATCGTGCGAGGCAAGAAGGGCGAGCCCACCGGCGTGCTCGTCGACAACGCGATGGCGCTGGTGCGCTCGAAGGTTCCGCCCCTGACGCTGGAGCAGCGCGCCGCGCGGTTGCAGGCGGCGCTCCGCCGCTGCGTCGAGGTGGGGCTGACAGGGATTCACGATGCGGGGATGGAGCTTGCGACGTTCAAGCAGCTCCAGCAGTGGGACCTCCTGGCGCTCTTGCCGATTCGCATCTACGCCATGGCCGACGGGCAGGGGCCCGACGCCGACGCGTACTTGGGGCAGGGGCCGTTTCAGGGGCGGCTGCTCACGATGCGGGCCGCGAAGCTGCTCGCGGATGGCGCGCTCGGCTCGCGGGGGGCGGCGCTGTTCGAGCCGTACAGCGACGAGAAGGGCCAGTCGGGTTTTCTCTTGATGACGGAAGAGGACTTCGCCGCGCGCGCGGGCGCGTTCGCCGAGCGGGGGTTCCAGGTCGCCGTGCACGCGATTGGCGATAAGGCCAACGCGGTGACCATCGATGTCTTGAGCGAGCTCGAGAAGAGGAAGCCCGGCAGCCGGCACCGGGTGGAGCACGCGCAGGTCTTGAGGCGCGGGGACATCGAGCGGCTGGCGAAGGGCGGGCTGCTCGCCAGCATGCAGCCCACCCACTGCACCAGCGACATGCCCTGGGCGCCGGCGCGCTTGGGGCCCGAGCGCGTGAAGGGGGCCTACGCGTGGAAGAGCCTGCTTCAGGCCGGCGCGCCGCTCGCGTTCGGGAGCGACTTCCCCGTCGAGGCGCCGACCGTGTTGTCCGGGTTGTACGCCGCGCGCACGCGGCAGAGCGCTTCCGGCGAGCCCCAGGAAGGCTGGCTGCCCGAGGAGCGGCTGTCGGGCGAGGAGACGCTAGCGGCGTTCACCACCGGCGCCGCGTACGCCGCGTTCGCGGAGAAGGAGCGCGGGCAGCTGAAGGAGGGGATGGACGCCGACTTCGTCGTGCTGTCGGCGGACCCCGTGGAGGACGCGCCCGCCGCGCTGCTCGAGGCGAAGGTCCTCGCGACCGTGGTCGAGGGCCGCGTCGTCTACCAGGCCCCGCGGTAGCGCTGTCAGGCCGCTTCGGAAGTGCCAAAAACCGACTTGACGCTGTGGCGGATCGCCACGTAAGGACACGGCGCTTCGCGTCGAGAGATACGCCCAGGTAGCTCAGTCGGTAGAGCAGAGGACTGAAAATCCTCGTGTCGCTGGTTCGATTCCGGCCCTGGGCACTTCTTTCGCGCGGTTAGCGGCTCCGTTTTGTCCGATGAGTGCAGAGGGTGCGGCCGAATCCGAGCTGAGTGTTGCAGATGTGTTGCAGTTCTCGGGACCGAGAGCTGCGGCAATTCGCTCTCCGAGAACCTGTGGCGAGAGGCGACCGTAGACGCGCTCGACCATCCGCGTGTCGACGTGGCCCATCGCGGGAGCGATGAGGTCGGGGGTGACGCCGGCTGAGCGCAACCAGACTGCGAACGTGCGGCGCAGGTCGTTCGGTGAGCAGCGCTCGAGCCCGGCGCGCTCGCAAGCGTCAATCAGGTCGCGTCGGACGTTGGTCCAGGGACGAAAGAGCATTCCATTCGAGCCTTCCGCGTGCATGAGCGTATAGGCCAGAAGCTCGCGCGAGAACTTGCTCGCGATGGGAACAGTGCGGAAGCGTGATTGCCGCTTCGTGCCTCGAACGAGCACGAAACCGAGTCCTTCACCAACGTCTTCGCGTCGTGCGAGATCGGTCTCTCTCCAGTTGGCAGACGTCGCAACGATGAACGCCACCCGAGCAGAGCGATCCGCTGCGAGTTGCTCAAGCAGTCTCTTTAGCTCGTCGGGCGCGAGGAACCGATTCCGCGGCCTGTACTCAGGCGCAAACGCCACGGGAATGATGGCGGCGATGTTTCCGTCCCAGATGCCCTTACGGAGTGCGATGCGAAGCGCAGCGCGCAGAGTTACCAACTCTTTCGAGATCGAATTCTCTCCCGCACCCTCGGAACGACGGCGCGAGATGTACTTATCGACGACCTCGGCGCTAAGGCTCTTGAGAAGAAACGGCCGATATTGGCCTTGCTCGTCCGTTTCGAAGACGCGGACGAGGTGACCAGCCTTGTTCTCATAGAAGGTGACCGTGAACTCGCTGCCTCGACCCGCCGCGGCCTTCTCTTTTCGATGCTCAATGAGCAGTTGGAGCGCCAGGCTCAGCGTCGCTGACCGCGCGGCTGCGTGACGCGGATTGGAGGCATCTCGTTCGAACTGTCGCGCGACGGCTTCGGCGGCGTGGCGATCGTGGCACTTGGTCGTGCGCTGAACGCGTCGGCCGCTCTCGTAGAAGATCGCAAACCAGGTTCGCCCGCGTTTAATGAGCCGCATCCGAAAGTCTCCTTCACGTAGTTTTCCCAGAGGTACAGCGGCACCCGGAGCAGTGTGCCAGTTCCCTCCGACCTTCCTGCCGCACGACGAAGATGAATGTAAGCCGTCGATTTTGAGCACCCGAGTGCACGCACGACGTCTTTGACACGAACGAAGGCGGTCAAAGTCATCGCGCGGGAATTGACGATGTCACCCATGCGCGAACGGTATGGCAGGATTCGTTATGAAGTCAAAACGACGTCTCTAAAAACTAGGCGCCGAGGTGTGTGCGAATTGCAGCGACGAGGTCGGGCGCGCTACGGGCGAGACGATCGAGCAGCTCGTCGAACGTCATTGACGGTTTCTTCAGATCCGCCGCCTGCTCGCGAAGGAGTTCGACAAAGCCCTGCGGGTCGAGATCGAAGAGGTTGCAGAGGAAGTGATCTGGCGACTGTGCCTCGATGCCGTCCGGCAGCTCGGAAAAGTCGCGAAGATTGGACGTCACGATTACCTGGGCCCCCACCTTCACTGCGGCTGCTGCGACGTGGCGGTCTTTCGCATGGTTTTTCATTGCGGGCACCAGGTGCTCATAAGAAGTCACCTCTGCGTCTGGAAAAACGCCCTCCATGAGGGCCCGAAGCCGGGCCGCTTTGTCTTCGGGCATGGTCCCCGACGACACGAGATTTGAGGTCATCTCATCGAGGATCTCAGCCGACCAGTGCACCTGATAGAAGTCGGCCGCGGCCGCACGAAGTAACGTGTCCCGCAGCGTGAACGGAAAGAGGACATTCGCGTCGAGGACGACGATGAAGGGTGCGGGAACCATTCGAATCGAGTCGAGCTACTTCAACTCGGAATCGTATCCGCCAAAGTCCTGGGTGAGTCGAGAGAGATTGCGAAGCCCGGCACGTCGATCCTTGTCGCGCTGATCTTTGTAAGCGAGTACGTCCTCGATGCGGAGTCGTCGATGCTTCCCGGTCTTAGCGAACGAGATCTTTCCTTGGTCGAGTAGGCGCACGAGGTACTGCCGCGAGACGTTTAGGATGTTCGCCGCTTGCTGTGTCGTGATCACCTTGCCGACCGGCACGACTGTTAGTGCGTCGCCGCGCGCCATGACCTCAACCACGCGCTCCAGCACGTAGAAAATCGACGCTGGAATCGGCAGCGTCTCGCCACTCGGTCCGACCAGCTGACACTTTGGTGCTCGCCGCTTCGGTGGATGAGCGATCCCTTCGAGAGCTCGCGAGAGTGCGGCAACTTGAGCTCTTTGCTCTGGTGGAGCAGCGACGGGCGTCATTCGCCGGATTTGGTCTTCAAGCGCGTCGGCTGTGGAAGTGCTCATGGCGTGGTCTCTCGCAAACGAAGGTACCCACCAAACGACCTATACGCAACCCCATACGTCCCAAACGCAACCGGCAGCGCGTAAACATCTGAATCATTTAGATTTCTATCGGAGACCATTCGAGCGCGCGCTCCCTCTCATCGATCAGGTCCTTCACGCCTGCGTGCGCCGGAAACGGAGACGCCGGGGCCTACCGCGCGGTCGCCCCAGCTCAGCGAACAGCCGCGCAAATTCGAAATCGTTTGCCCCCAGAGTAGGGAAGTCCTCCCGGAGCTCCAGCAAGGGAGTTCCCTTGCGCAGGAGCTCTCCGACGTGCCGAATCGAAACGCGAGTGCCTTTGGGCTTGATCCGGTTCGGTAGACAGTTGGACTACGCCGCTGCCCTCTCGAACTC